>CBINPE010000082.1:0-21899 GCA_966252435.1 uncultured Burkholderiales bacterium
GCAGGGTGGACTTGCCGCAGCCCGAGGGGCCGATGAAGACGCAGAACTCGCCGGGTGCGACCGTGAGGTTGACGTCCCGCAGAATGGTCGTGTCGGCATAGTGCTTGCCGACGTTGCGTAGCTGGATGTGATGCATGGTGCTTTGAACTCCGGAATGAAGGCGAAGGCTGGGTGGACGGTGTTTCATCATGGTTCCGTACTCACCCCTTGACGGCGCCGGCGGTCAGGCCGGAGACGATCAGGCGCTGGAAATAGATCACCAACAGCACCAACGGCAGGGTCACGATGACCGACGCGGCCATGATCGAGCCCCACGGCAACTCGAAGCCCGAAGAGCCCGAGATCAACGCGATGGCCACGGGCACTGTACGCTGTTCGGTCGACAGGGTGAAGGTCAGGGCGAACAGGAACTCGTTCCATGACGCGATGAAGGCCAGCAGGCCGGTGGCCACCAGGGCCGGCCACAGCAGCGGCAGGAAGATGCGGAAGATCAGCGTGAACACGCCCACGCCGTCCATCAGCGCGGCTTCCTCGAGTTCCTTGGGCAGCTGGCTGACGAAGGTCACCAGCACCCAGACCGTGAAGGGCAGGGTGATGATGAGGTTGGAGATCCACAGCGAGCCCAGGCTGTCGTACAGGCCCAGGAAGCGGATCAGCTCGTACATGCCCGACAGCACCGCGACCTGCGGGAACATCGACACGCCGAGGATGGTCAGCATTAGCACGCCGCGGCCGCGGAACTTCACCCGCCCGAGCGACCAGGCCGCCAGCAGGCTCAGCACCAGGGTGATGGCCACCGCGCCGCCCGAGACCAGGGCCGAGTTCAGCAGGTTGTGGGCGAAGGGCTGGTCGCGGAACAGGCCCTGGTAGTTGTCCAGCGTGGGATGGGCGGGGATCATTCCTGGGTTGAACAGGTCACTGCCCTTCTTGAACGAGGTCGACACCGCGTACAGCAGGGGAAACACCGACACCATGATCAGCGTGACTGACAGGATCAGCCGGCCCAGCGCCCCCCACGGCTTGTGGGAGAGCGGGCGGCGGATGGCGGAAGCGGATTGCGTCATGCGGAGGCCTCCTCGCGTTGCGACCGGGTCAGAACCAGATGGGTGATGGTGGCCAGCGCGATCATCAGGAACAGCACGGTGGCGGCGGCCGAGCCGCGCCCGATCTGCTGGAAGTCGATCAGCTGCTCGCGCACGAAGATCGACATGCTCTTGGTGTCGCGGCTGTTGGAGGTCATGACGTAGATCACGTCGAACACGCGCAGCGCGTCGAGCATCCGGAAGATCATGGCCACCGCCACGCCCGGCATGATCAGCGGCAGCGTGATGCGGCTGAACACGCGCCAGGCCGGCACGCCGTCCACCTTCGCGGCCTCGAGGCAGTCGCTGGGCACCATCTGCAGGGCGGCCAGGATGAGCAGGGCCATGAAGGGCGTGGTCTTCCACACGTCCACCATCACGATGGTGAACAGCGACAGGTCAGGGTCGGCGGTCCAGGCCATGGGGTCGCTGATCAGGCCCAGCGACATCAGGACGTGGTTCACGATGCCGAACTGGTCGTGCAGCATCCAGCTCCACATCTTGGCCGACACGACGGTCGGGATGGCCCAGGGCACCAGCACGGTGGCGCGCAGCACGGTGCGCAGGCGCGAAGGATGGTTGAGCATCAGGGCCACGCCCAGGCCGAGCACGGTCTCCAGGCTGACGGACAGGAGGGCGAAGACCAGGGTGTTGGTGACCGACTGCCACCAGCCGGGATCGAACAGCACGCCCTGTTCGCCGATGAAGTTGTCCAGCCCGACGAAGCGGGCGTCGGCCAGGTGGGACAGGTTGGCATCGGTGAGGCCGAACCACAGGGTGCGGCCCAGCGGCCAGCCGGCCACCGCCGCGAGCACCAGCAACAGGGGCGCGACCAGCCACCAGGCCAGTCGCACGCGCCGCGCCGACAGGGTTGCCCGGGCTGGCGGTGGGGAGGGGGGGTGTTGCGAGGAAGACATCGGATGATTTTTGGTGGTGAAGCGAACGAAAGAATGAGGACAAAGAAAACGGGCGTTTGCCAGGTTCCAGGTTGAGAGGTCTTCGATCAATCGGTCAGCCGGACACGCCTGCGGGAGCGGGCCCCGCCCCGGCCTTTCCCCGTGGGGAGAAGGCCGGGACAGGAACCGCTCCCGGTCGAGCCGAGTCAGGTGCCGATCTATCCACTCATCGGTGCGCCGTGTCAACCCGTTTTTTGAACAGGTCCCTCAAAGCTCTTACTATTCCCACTTGCCGCCACGGGTCAGCTTGTTGAGCGAACCTTCCAGCCGGCCCAGTGCCGCATCGGCCTTGGACTTGCCAGACAGCACTTCGTGGGTCGCGTTCCAGAACTCGTTGCTGACCTGGTTGTACTTGGCAGCGGTCACGGTGGCGGGGCGGCCCACGGCGCTGGTGAAAGTGGTGTAGAGGTCGCCCATGAAGGGGTTGGCGGCCAGGATGTCGGCGTCCTTGTAGAGCGCGCCGATGGTCGGGTTGTACGAGCCCTTGAGCGCGCGCTCCTTCTGCACGGCCGAGCTGGTCATGTACAGCACGAGGTCGGCGGCCAGGGCGGCATTCTTGGAGTACTTCGACACGGCCAGCAGCTCACCACCCAGGGTGGCAGCGTTGCGGCCCGAGGCGCCGCCCTTGGGCAGCACGGTCACGCCGATCTTGTTCTTGATCGGGCTGTCCGCGGCCTGGCCGAGCGACCAGGCGTAGGGCCAGTTGCGCATGAACACGGCGTTGCCGGCCTGGAACACGCCGCGGGCTTCTTCTTCACCGTAGTTGAGCACTGCCTTCGGCGAGATCGTGCCGACCCAGCCTGCGGCGGTCGTCAGCGCGGTGGCGGCCTCGGGGTTGTTGATGGTGACCTTGCCGCTGGCGTCGACCACGGTGCCGCCGTTGTAGCTGGCCACCCATTCCAGCGCGTCGCAGGTCAGGCCTTCATAGGCACGGCCCTGCCACACGTAGCCCCACATCTTGTCGTTGCCCGCGGCGCGCTCGGCGTCCTGCACCTTCTTGGCGGCGGCGGTCAGGTCTTCCCAGGTGGCGGGCACCTTCAGGCCGTGCTTCTCCAGCAGGTCCTTGCGGTAGAAGAGCAGACCGGCGTTGGTGAACCAGGGCATGGCCACCAGGCGGCTGCCCACGGTGTTGTTGGCGATCAGGCTGGGGAAGTGTTCTTTCTCGACCCCCTTGGTGAAGGGTTGCAGGTCGAGCAGGTGGTTGGCCAGCAGCCCCGGCCAGACCACGTCGATCTGGAACACGTCGATCTTGTCCGAGCCGGCGCTGAGCACCTGCTGGTACAGGGCCAGGCGCTCGCTGCCGTCGTTGGGGGTGGAAACCACCTGGACCTCATTGCCGGTCTTCTTGGCCCAGCCCTCGGCGGCGGACTTGCACAGTGCCAGCTCCTGGCCCAGGCCGCTGCAGGAAATCTTCAGCGAGGCGGCTTGCGCCACGCCCCCGACCGTGCACAAGACCGCGGCAAACGTGATGGTTTTAACGAGGCGGCGGGGGTCGAACGTCATCTTCATGGTGTCATGTCTCCATAGTTTCAGCGTGATCGATTGCAGGAGCCAGCGCAAGCAGCCCGGCAACCCGGTCATGCCTCGTCTTGTCTGCTTGGTCAGTTCCTCAACCCGGGTGGGGCTGGGTGCTGTCGCGACTTCCAGCCCGCATGGGAATCTGTCCAGATGAATTGCCGATTTCGATTGCTGGCGAGAAAAGGCAATGGTTGAAACATTTGAAATGTGCGGGCGCTATCCTGGCGTGCCGTTGTGTTCATTCACATTTGAAATCGACACCTGGGCACGCCTTGATATCAATCGCACCCGCAGTTTGGAACCTGAAGGAAGGGGGCGCGCCCAGGCGTGCCTTGCTGTTGTAGGAGACATGACGATGACGGAAACGGGCAAGACGCGCATCCTGGTGGTGGACGACGAGCCGGACATGCAGGCCACCTTGAGCGAACTGTTGTGCCATGCCGGTTTCGCGGTGGATGCGGTGTCGACCGGCGCCCAGATGCGCGAAGCCATGACGAAGCAGACCTATGCCCTGTTGTTGCTGGACTTGCGGTTGCGCTCGGAGGACGGCATGACCCTGGCGCGCGAGCTGCGCCAGGCCTCGAACGTGCCGATCATCATGATCAGCGGCGCCAGCGACGAGACCGACCGCATCCTGCTGCTGGAGCTGGCGGCGGATGACTTCCTGGTCAAGCCCTTCAACTCGCGCGACTTGCTGGCCCGTGTGCGCGCCGTGCTGAGGCGTTCGCAGGGAACGGCGGCGCCGCAGCCGCCGGTGCGGCCGGCGCCCGAGCCGGGGCGCGAGCTGGTGCAGTTCGGGGCCTGGGCGATGGACTTCAAGGAGCGCGAGCTGATCGGCCCGGATGGGGCGGTGTGCGCTCTCACGCCGGCGGAGTTCCGGCTGCTGGAGGCCTTCGTGCGCCAGCCCCAGCGCATCTGGACCCGCGACCAGCTCCTCGAGCACACACGCAGCCTGGAGACCGAGGTGTTCGACCGAACGATCGACGTGCTGATCCTGCGCCTGCGGCGCAAGATTGAGCCCAACCCGAAGCATCCCAAGTACATCTGCACCGAGCGGGGCATCGGCTATGTGTTCGCCGCAGAGGTGACGCGACACTGAGGAGCGAGGAACGCAAGCAGGTCTGCCGGCCTGGCGCCGGGAGGCCTGTCCCGGCTTCACGGCACACTGAAGGCCCGTGACGACGACGAATCGGGTTGGATCAAGGTGATCACGACATGCCCCAAGACCGGACTGCCCTGCTGAAATGGTTCCCGGAAGGTGTACGGACACGCCTGCTGGCCGCTTTCATGACCTTGCTGCTCGCAGCGGTGACGCTGGCCGTGGGCAGCTGGCGTGGCTTGCATGGCACGCAGGGCGCCCTGGCCGACTTCGAGACCGACGTCATGCCCGACATCGCCCGGGCGCTGGGCCTGGCAGAGCGCACGGCGCAGCTGGCGGCGATTGCCCCGCACCTGGTCGAGTCGCGCACCCAGGAGAGCCTGGACACCGCCTCCACCGTGGCCGAGACGCTGCTGGTCGACGTGAAACGGCGCTCGGCCGAGCTGCCCTCCAAGCAGCAGCCGGTGCTCAACCGCTTGCTGGACGGGGTGGGCCGCGACCTGTCCACCCTGATCGCCCTGGCCCAGCAGAAGCAGCGGCTCCAGGCCCAGTTGCAGCACGAGATCGCGCGGCTCAACGAGCTCGGGACGCGGTTCCGCTCGCAGGGCTCGGGGCGCCACCAGGATCCGGCCCTGGTGGCGGTGTGGGCCAGCCTGGCGGTGGGCATGACGAGCAACTCGCAGGCCACCTGGGGCGAACTGGAGGCCGATGTCGAGGCCCTCATGCTGGCGGCGCAGAAGCGTGGGGCGCTGACCGCGCTCGATCCCGACGTCAGCGCGGCGCTGCGCGACATCGTCTCGGGGCCGCAGAACGTCCTGTCCCTCAAGCGCAGCCTGGACGAGCTCGAGCAGCGCACCAGCTACCTGGTGGCCCTGACGCGCACCAACGCAGACCAGCTCAGCTACGAGATGGCCGACTTCGTGGCCCAGCTGCGCAGCACCGCCGCCGAGCGCAGCGGCCGGGTCAACAGCGCGATCCGCTCTGGCGAGACGGCGATGCTGGTGCTGGCGCTGGTGTCGATGGTCATCGCGGCGGTGGCGATGCGCTACGTCTGGCAGCTGGTGGCGCAGATCGAGACCATCACCTCGGTGATGTCGCGCCTGGCCCAGGGCGACACGGCGCAGACCACCCCGGCCACCAGCCGGCGCGACGAGCTGGGTGCGCTGGCGCGCAGCTTCGAGGTGTTTCGCGACACCCTGCTGGCCAAGCACCAACTGGTGACGGAGCTGAAGTCGCAGAGCGAGCTGCTGCACGCCGTGCACAGCAGCATGACCGACGCGCTGGCGGTGTTCGACCAGCAGGGGCGGATGCTGATGTGGAATCCCCAGCTGCTGGGGCTGCTGGGACCCCAGGCGCGCCAGCCGACCGTGGGCATCGGTCTGCGCGAGCTGCTGGCCAACTTCCCCCCTGGGGGCACCTGGATGGCGCCCGGGCACACGCCGCCGCAGTCCTTGGACGGCGCGCGAGAGAGCGACCTCGCAGCCTTCGGGCAGATCGAGCTGCACCTGCCGGGCGCCAAGGTGCTGGACCTGCGCAGCCGCGCCATGCCGGGCGTGGGCACCGTCACGCTCATCACCGACCTGAGCACGCGGCGCGCGATCGAGGCGCAGGTCCAGCACAACCAGCGGCTGGAGTTGCTGGGGCAGCTGACGGGCGGTGTGGCGCACGACTTCAACAACCACCTCGGCACGATCATGGGCAACCTGTCGCTGCTGGAGGATGAGAACGGCCTGGACGAGCCGGGCCGGCAGCGGCTGCAACGCGCGCTGCGGGCGACGGCGCGGGCCTCGGCGCTGACGCGCCGGCTGCTGGCCTTCGCGCGGCGCCAGCCGCTGCAGGCCGAGGCCGTGCCCGTGGACCTGCTGATCGAGGACATGCGCGACCTGATCGAGTACAGCGCAGGCCCGCTGGTGACGCTGAAGCTGACGCTGCTGGCACCGGGTGTGCACGTGCACGTGGACCGCGGACAGCTGGAGAACGCGCTGCTGAACCTGGTCATCAACAGTGCCGCCGCGATGCCGGCAGGTGGTCTGCTGACGGTCGGTACGCGGCTGATCGTGGCGCCGCCAGGCGAGGAGGTGACGCGGGTGGCGATCACGGTGGAGGACACCGGCACGGGGATCCCGGACGATGTGCTGCACCGGGTGTTCGAACCGTTCTTCACGACCAAGCCGGTGACAGAGGGCAGCGGTCTGGGGCTGTCGATCGTGTACGGCTTCGTCAAGCAGTCGGGCGGGCAGGTGGCGATCCGCAGCCAGTACGGCAGCGGCACCTGCGTCACCCTGCAGTTCCCGGCCGCCCCGGTCCCCGGCAGGGACGGCGGGTCGCGGCCGGCCCTGGAGGTCGTGACGGCGGACGAGCCGGAACTGCCGCCCTGGCGGGTGTTGCTGGTGGACGACGACGAGGCCCTGCGCGCGACCGTGACCGACATGCTCAAGAACAGCCGCGTGACCGTGACCACGGCCACCTCGGCCGAGGCGGCACTGCAGATGCTCGAGGCCACCCCCGATGCCTTCGACGTCATGCTGTCGGACCTGCGGCTGGGGCCGGGGCTTGACGGCCTGCGGCTGTGCACGACGGCCCGCGAACGCTGGCCGGCCCTGCAGGTGACCCTGATGTCGGGGCTGTCGCCGCAGATGTTCGTCCAGTCCCCGGACGCCGAGTGGCCGGCCGGGTTGCCGTTCCTGCAAAAGCCGTTTGACCGGCGCGTGCTGCGGCAGTGGCTGCGAGGTTTCCGACCCACCGACGAGGTCCCCAAGGCAAAAACCGCTTAGGGCCTCCGTAGGGTGAACAGGCCCCAAGGCACATCAGGTGTTGCAGCAAGTTGAAGCTATTCGTCCCGCTGGGTAGAGTTCGCCTGGCCGCAAGGGGATGGGCGCAAGGTCCGTCCCCGGTCCTGGGGCTGCGGGGGCCGAGACGGGCCGCTCAACCATTCCAAATCTCCGTCCGGTCAGGGGAATGTTGCTGAGGTGCAACTGACGCGCAGAGCATCGCCAGGCGAGGCATCATGGCGTCGGGCCGCGCATCAACAGCGTGGCGCGGTATTGCTGGTATTGGAAGTCAACCGCCAACCCGCTCGCCCATCGTGCAGCGAGGGTCCTTGCTGGATGGGGCCGAAGCAGGTTTGCCCTGCGGTCGAGCAGGCCCGGGAGGCGGCGCAGTTCAGGTGTTGTGTCGAAACCGTGGCGCATTGGCAGCCCGCTTACCAAGGACGTTGGATCTTCTATGGAAATTCCAGCTCGCTACACGGCCATTCATCTCAAGTCGCCGGCCTCGCCCGCTTACCGGGGCATCTTCCCGGACCTGGGAACCCACTCTCCCGTCGAGCCCGAAACAGGGGCCTACAACCACAACCAGCGGCTGGAGCTGCTGGGGCAGCTGACGGGCGGTGTGGCGCACGACTTCAACAATCACCTCGGCACGATCATGGGCAACCTGTCGCTGCTGGAGGACGAGAACAGCCTGGACGAGCCAAGCCGGCAGCGGCTGCAGCGTGCGCTGCGGGCGACGGCGCGGGCCTCGGCACTGACGCGCCGGCTGCTGGCCTTTGCACGGCGTCAGCCGCTGCAGGCCGAGGCCGTGCCCGTGGACGCGCTGGTCGAGGAGATGCGTGACCTGATCGAGTACAGCGCAGGCCCGCTGGTGACGCTGAAGCTGGCGCTCCGGGCCCCGGGCGTGCACGTGCACGTGGACCGCGGGCAGCTGGAGAACGCGCTGTTGAACCTGGTCATCAACAGCGCCGCCGCGATGCCGGAAGGCGGGGTGCTGACCATCGGCACCCAGGTGCTGGCCCTGCCGGCGACGGGCGAGGCGGGTGTGGAGATCACGGTGGAGGACACCGGCACCGGCATTCCGGACGACGTGCTGCCCCGGGTGTTCGAGCCGTTCTTCACGACCAAGCCGGTGACGGAGGGCAGCGGTCTGGGGCTGTCGATCGTGTACGGCTTCGTCAGGCAGTCGGGGGGACAGGTGGCAATCCGCAGCCAATGCGGCAGCGGCACCTGTGTCACCCTGCAGTTCCCTGTGCTGGCCAGCGCGACGATCGTGTCGCTGGCCTCTGTGGCGACCCGCAAGGCAGACCCGGCGGAGGAGCCCAGACTGCCGCCCTGCCGTGTCTTGCTGGTGGATGACGACGAGGCGCTGCGCACGACCGTGACCGACATGCTCAAGGAAGGGCGGGTGAGTGTGGCCACGGCCACCTCGGCCGAGACGGCCTTGCGGATGCTGGAGGCCGCGCCCGGCAGCTTCGACGCCGTGCTGGCCGACCTGCGGTTGGGCGGAGGGCTGGATGGCCTGCGCCTGTGCAAGGCCGCCCGCGAGCGCTGGCCGGGGCTGCACGTGACGCTGATGTCGGGTCTGTCGCCGGAGATGTTCACACGCTCGCCGGAGGCCGCCGAGTGGCCGCAGGGCCTGCCCTTCCTGCAGAAGCCCTTCGACCGGGGCACCCTGCGGGCCTGGGTGCGCGGCCTGGCTCCCGCGCCCGCGTGCCGGCCGCGCTGAGCCGCCGTTTCCCGAGGAAAGGATCGGCAGGGCGGTCGTGCGGGGCAGGCCGCCAGGGCGGCTTCGAATCACTTCATGGAATGCAGGCCGACCATGTTGCCTTCGGTGTCGTACACCAGGGAGATGAAGCCATACGGCCCGATCGAGGTCTTCGACTTGTGCACCCGGCCGCCCTGGGCCTTGGCCCGCTCTTCCTGAACGGCGCAGTCGTCGCAGACGAAGTAGACGATGGTGCTGTTGCCGCCGGAGGGCACCCCCGCCATCTTCACCAGCGCACCCGCGGCACCGGCGCGGTTGGGCTCCATCGGGAAGCTCCACATCTCGACTTCGGGGCTCGGCAGGCGCTCGAGCGTCACCTTCAGGACGGCTTCGTAGAAGGCCTTGGCGCGGGGCAGGTCCTGGACGTAGATCTCGAACCAGCCGACGGGGTTGCTTGTGCTCATGGGATGAATCTCCTGGGAGGGTGGACGGACCGATGGAACGGGTGGGCGGAGCCGGCCGGTGCGGCGGGCTGCGCAAGGCCCATGATGTCACCCCTGCGCCTGCGCACAAGCCCGCCCCGCGTCACTCATTCACTCACCCTTCGATCGCGCGCTGCCGCTCGGCCGCCGAGGGTGGTACCCACTGGTACAGCCAGGTCTCGCTCAGCGGCTCGCCCTCGAAGCGCAGCACCACGCGCAGGTCGATGGGGTCGGGCCGGTCGTCGGTGGGCCGCAGGTCGAACATGGCGCGGAAGCCGTTGATCTCGTACAAGGGGCGCGCGGAGACGATCTCCACCTTCCCGCGCGAGGCCGTGACCACCGCCTCCATCGGCAGATCGCGCTCGCCCTTGGCGCGCGTCACCATCGAGGGCAGCAGGCCGCCCTGGAAATCGATGGCGAAGCGCCAGGAGAAGTACTTGCGCTTCTGGCCCACCACGCCGCCGATCCCCGTGCGCGTGGCCACCACCCGCGCTAGCGGCGGATCGAAGGGCAGGCGCGTGCCCCAGTGCAGGCGGTAGCTGTAGAGGAGCTCCTGGCCCGGCTGCGCCTGGGCGGCCGGGACCCAGGCGGCCACGATGTTGTCGTAGGTCTCGTCCGGGGCCGGCAGCTCCAGCAACTGCACGCTGCCCGCGCCCCAGCCCTGCGGCTGGGTGGGCTTGGGCGTCACCCACAGGCTCGGCCGGCGCTCGTAGAACACGCCGTCGTCCTGGTAGTGGTCGAAGTCGCGGTCGCGCTGCATCAGGCCGAAGCCCTGTGGCTTGCTGTCGACGTAGCTGTACAGGTGCACGCCGGAAGGGTTGGTCAGGGGGCGCCACAGCCATTCCCCGTTGCCGTTGAGCATGGACAGGCCGTCCGAGTCGTGGATCTCGGGACGCCAGTCGGTGGCCATGCGGCGGTCGTTCTCGCCGTGCAGGTACATGCTGGTAAGCGGGGCGATGCCGAGCCGCTCGATCACCTTGCGCGGGTACAGGGCGGCGTCCACGTCCATGGTCATCGCGCCGCTGGGCTGGACGTCGAAGCGGTAGGCGCCGGTCACGCTGGGCGAGTCGAGCAGGGCATACACGGTGAGGGTGCCCGAGTCGACGGCAGGGCGCTCCAGCCAGAAGGCGGTGAAGCGGGGGAATTCCTCGCCCTTGTCCGAGCCGAAGTCGATGGCCAGGCCGCGTGTGCTCAGACCGTACTGGCGGTCGGCCCCGACGGCGCGGAAGTAGCTCGCGCCGAGGAAGGACATGATGTCGTTGCGCCAGTCCTGGTGATGCTGGATGCGCAGCCCGGCGAAGCCCAGGTCGCGCGGGATCGCGGACGGCGTGACGCCGGCCTTGCGCAGGTCGAACATCGCAGGGTCGTAGCCCAGCTCGCGGGCCTGGCCGTCGGCCACCTCGAACACGCGCACGCGCTCCTTGAACAGGAAGCCCGGATGGAAGAACTGCACCCGGAAGCGCAGGTCGCGGTCGGCCCACAGGCTGTGCTCGGGCTTGAAGTGGATGGACTGGAAGCGGTCATAGTCCAGGTCGGCGATGGCCGGGGGCAGCACGGCATTGGGCGCCTGGTACGGCTGCTGTGCCAGTTCGCGGGCCCGGCCCTTCAGCCAGGCGTAGTCGAAGGGCTGGGGCTTGCCGAGGAGGACGGCGCCCGGGGACGCGTTGGCGTTGGTGTTGGCTGCGCGGGCGAACGGGGTCAAGGGGGCGGTGGCGGCGGTGGCGGCGAGGCCTTTGAGCAGATGACGTCGTTGCATGGGCATCAGGAGCGTAAAGCGGAGAAGACGCTATTGTCCCCACTCTCGCGCTGGGGCCTGTTCTGAAGCCGTCACAGGGTGTGAGCGCGAGGCCGGTGCAGGATCACGCGGGCGGTGCGGCGGAGGCCCTGTTCTGCGGGCGGCCGGCCAGCTCGGCACCGGCCTCGGGAGGCAGGCGGTGCACCAGGAAGAACGAACTCGCAGAGCACAGGCCCACCACCGCGAAGGCGATGCGGAAGTCGCCTGCGGCCAGCAGGGCGTGGCCCCGCATCGAGGCCGCGGCCTGCAGCACCGCGGCACTGAGGCTGATGCCCAGGCTCCAGGCCAGCTGCTGCGCCACGTTGGGCAGGGTGGAGGCAGGGCCCATCTCTTCCTTGTCGATGTCGGCGTAGACGAGCGCGTTGAGGGCCGTGAACTGCAGCGAACGGAAGAAGCCGCCGATGAACAGCACCCCCGCCATCGCCAGCAGCGGCGTCAGTGGCGTGAACAGGCCGTAGCAGCCGATGGTGGCCGAGGCGACCAGGGCGTTGGCCATCATCACCGGCCGAAAGCCCCAGCGCTTCAGGATGCGCGCGCTCAGGGTCTTCATGAACATGGCGGCCACGGCCGAGCTGGCGGTCAGCAGGCCCGAGACCACTGGGTCCAGGCCGAAGCCCAGCTGCAGCATCAGCGGCATCAGGAAGGGTGTCGCACCCACGCCGATGCGGAACAGCAACCCCGCCACCACGCCGGCGCGGTAGGTCGGCACCTGCAGGAACTGCAGCGGCAGGGCGGGCTGCACCACGCGGCGTGCGTGCAGGCCGTACAGGGTCAACGCCAGGGCGCCCAGCACGGTGCAGGCCAGGGCCTGGCGCCAGGGCAGCAGGTGCTGGCCGGCCGTGGCCAGGCCCAGGGTCAGCAGGGCCAGCCCCAGGCCCAGCCACACCAGCCCCAGCGCGTCCAGGGGCTGGGGCTGCGCATCGTGCACATTGGGCACGATGCGCGTGGCCAGCACGCTGCCCAGCAGCCCGATGGGCAGGTTCACGAAGAAGATCCAGCGCCAGTCGGCATGCGTGGCGATGAAACCGCCCAGCGGCGGCCCGATCACCGGGCCCAGCAGCGCCGGCAGGGTCAGCCAGCTCAGGGCCTGCACCAGCTCGCGCTTGTCGACGGCCTGCAGCAGCACCAGCCGGCCCACCGGCACCATCATTGCCCCGCCCAGACCCTGCACGAAGCGCGACGCCACGATCGCCCCCAGCTGTGTCGACATCCCGCACAGCATCGAGCCCAGCATGAACACGCCGATGGCGGCCTGGAACACGGTGCGCGCGCCGAAGCGGCTGGCCATCCAGCTGCTGGCCGGCAGGAACACCGCCAGGCTCGCGTAGTAGGTGGTCAGCGCCAGCTTGAGGGCGATCGGATGCTCGCCCAGGTCGCGCGCGATCATCGGCAGCGCGGTGGCGATGATGCTGGCGTCCATGTTCTCCATGAACAGCGCGCAGGCGATGATCAGCGGAAGGGCGCGGGCATGGGGCATGGGGCATGGACAGGGCCTGTTCACACGGCGGAGGTCACTGGCCTTCGCAGTGTGACAGGCCCTGCGTCCTGGGGCAGGGCGGGAAAGCGAGGATCAGCGCTGCCGCGGCACCAGCACCCACGCCAGGGCCAGCAGGATGAACAGGCCCAGGCTCCAGAACTCATAGGGCAGGCCGAACAACCGCACCGCGGCGTCGGCGCAGCTTGCGGTGGCCGAGAACATGTCGGGCCACAGGCTGTCGAGCTTGAGCGCGCTGACGATCTTGTCGGCCAGGGTCAGGTTGCACGAGACCTGCGAGGCGGCCACAAAGTGCTGCCACAGGGCCGCCGCCGCGCCCGCCAGTGCCAGGGCGCAGCCCAGCACCCAGGTCACGATCTTCAAGGCCATGCTGCGCTGCAGCAGCAGGCCCAGCACCGCCAGCAGCGCCGTCGCGCCGAACACAGCGCGCTGCAGCACGCACCAGGGGCAGGGCTGCATGTCGTAGACGTGCTGGGAAACCCAGGCCGCCGCGAGCGCGCCCGCGCTCACCAGGGCGATGCCGCCCATCAGCACGCTGCCGCGCTTCATGCGGGATCGACCTCGGCGATGAGATCGATCTCGACGCAGGCGCCCATCGGGTTCTGCGCCACGCCGAAGGCGGCGCGCGCGTGCGCGCCCTTCTCGCCGAACACCTCGCCGAGCAGGTTCGAGCACCCGTTGGTGACCAGGTGCTGCTCGGTGAAGGTGGGGGTGCTGTTGACCAGGCTCGTCACCTTCACGATGCGGCGCACCTTGTTCAGGTCACCCACCGCGGCGTGCAGGGTGCCAAGCAGGTCGATGGCCACCGCCCGCGCGGCCTGCTGGCCCGTGGCGGTGTCGATGTCGCGGCCCAGCTGGCCGGCCCAGACCTGGCCGTTGCGCTTGGCGATGTGGCCCGACAGGAAGACCAGGTCGCCGGTGCGTACGAAGGGCACGTAGGCCGCGGCGGGGACCGCCACGGGCGGCAGCTGGATGTCGAGTTGCTGGAGTTTGTCGTAGACGGAAGCGGTCATGGTCGTCAGGTCTTTCTTGTCGGGGAGAGAAGGAAGAAGAAGGGAAACATCAGCCGCCGGTCCGTTCCCCGGGCAGGCGGAGCGGCGGGGCTTGGGCGAACTGCGGCAGTCTACCCGCGAGACCGCCTGTCCACCCCCCAGGGGACGGAACCGCTTCGGGTGATGGGCCAGACAGGCTCCATCGCGACACTGGAGGCATGGCTGGGCCCGACGCAACCCCTACACCTTCGTCCGGATCGGCTGCCGGCTGGGCGGCTGGCTGGGCCTGGGGATTGGGCATGGCCGCCTGGGTGTGCGGCGTGGCGGTGCAGCTGCAGCGCGGCGAGCCTGTGCGGGCCTGGCAGGCCGCCGTGGAGGCGGCGCTGGTGCTGGGCCTGGCGCTGGTCCTTGTTGTCACGAAGGCTGCACCCGGTTGGCGCCGCGCCTGGCGCCCATGGGGGCTGTGCCTGGCGTGTGGCCTGGCCGGGCTGGCCGCGGCCGATGCGCAGGCCTGGTGGCGCCTGCGGCAGGCCCTGCCGGCCGCGCTGGAGGGGCGTGACGTGGAGGTCACCGGCGTGGTGGCGACCTTGCCCCAGGGGGGGCCGCAAGGCATGCGCTTCGTGCTGGAGGTCGACGAGGACAGCCTGCCGGTCTTGGTGGCAGCGCACGCGGCGGCGCCGCAGCGTCTGGCCCTGGGCTGGTACGCGCCCTGGAGCGGGGAGGGCGCAGCCGCCAGCCGGCGCGAGGAGCCGGCCCTGCCCGAGGTACGGGCGGGCGAGCGCTGGCGGCTGACGCTGCGGCTGCGCCGGCCGCACGGCCTGCTCAACCCGCATGGCTTCGACCGCGAGTTGAACCTGTTCGAGCAGGGCGTGCGTGCGACCGGCACCGTGCGGCGCGGCGAGCGGATTCAAGCCGAGGCCGGCGCGCCGGTGCAGCGCTGGCGCCAGCGGGTGCGCGACGCGATCGGGGCGGCCGTGCCGGACCCGCGCGCGGCCGGCGTGCTGGCGGCGCTGGCGGTGGGTGACCAGGGTGCCATCGACGCCGAGGACTGGACCGTCTTCCGGCTCACCGGCGTGGCCCACCTCATGAGCATCAGCGGCCTGCACGTGACCATGTTCGCCTGGCTGGCCGCCGCGGCGATCGGCTGGACCTGGCGGCGCAGCACCCGCGCCATGACCTGGTGGCCCGCACCCCTGGCGGCCCGGTGGGGCGGGGTGGGCGCGGCCCTGGGCTATGCGGTGTTCGCCGGCTGGGGCGTGCCGGCCCAGCGCACCGTGGGCATGCTGGCGGTGGTCGCGCTGCTGGCCAGCAGCGGGCGCCGCTGGCCCTGGCCCTGGGTGCTGCTGGCCGCGGCCGTGGCCGTGACGGCCTGGGATCCCTGGGCCTTGCTGCAGCCAGGCTTCTGGCTGTCGTTCATGGCGGTGGCCCTGCTGATGATCAGCCCGGCGCCTCGGCGGCCGACGGCGGCAGAGGCGGCAGAGGCGGCAGGGCGGAAACAGCTGCGCCGGCGCGTGCGCGGGGCTGGCGCGGCGCTGGGGCGGGCGGCGCGCGAGGGGCTGCGCACGCAGTGGGTGGCCACCTGGGGGTTGGCGCCGCTGAGCCTGGTGTTCTTCCAGCAGGTGTCGGTGGTGGGGCTGCTGGCCAACCTGGTGGCGATCCCGCTCGTCACGCTGCTGGTGACGCCGCTGGCCCTGCTGGGGGTGGCCTGGCCCGGCTGCTGGACGCTCGGGGCCTGGCTGGTCCAGCAATTGAGCGCAGGCTTGGCCTGGCTGGCCGCCTGGCCGGGCGCGGTGTGGGCGGTGCCGGCGGTGCCCTGGTGGGCACAGGCGGCCGGCCTGCTGGCGGGCGGCTTGTGGATGGCGCGCCTGCCCGGCGCCTTGAGGATGCTGGCGCTGCCGCTGGTCCTGCCGCTGGCCTGGCCGGGCACGGCCTCGATGTCGCTGCCGCCAGAGGGGCGGTTCGAGGTGCTGGCTGCGGATGTCGGCCAGGGCACGGCGGTGCTGCTGCGCACCCGGAGCCACCTGCTGGTGTTCGATGCCGGGCCGACGTACTCGCGCGAGAGCGACGCCGGGCAGCGCGTGCTGCTGCCCCTGCTGCAGGCCCTCGGCCATGCGCGCATCGACCGCCTGGTGCTGAGCCACCGCGACACGGACCACGTCGGCGGCGCGCTGGCGCTGCTGCGCGGGGTGCCGGTCGGCGACCTGTGGAGCTCGATCGAGCCCTCCCACCCGGTGCGCGCCGAGGCCGGCCAGCGCGGCGTTGCGGCCCGGCGCTGCGAGGCCGGGCAGGCCTGGGAATGGGACGGCGTGCGTTTCGAGGTGCTGCATCCCGAGGCGGCGGACTACGCACGTTCGCTGCGCCCGAATGCCATGTCGTGCGTGCTGCGGGTCAGCGACGGCGGCGGCACGGCGACGGCGCTGTTGACGGGCGACATCGAGAAGGCCCAGGAGGCAGCCCTGGTCAGCGCCCATGGCGACGGCTTGGCCAGCACGCTGCTGCTGGTGCCGCACCATGGCAGCAAGACCTCGTCGACGCCGGCGTTCCTGGCGGCGGTTCGACCGGCGCTGGCCATGGTGCAGGCCGGCTACCGCAACCGCTTCGGCCACCCCGCGCCCGCGGTACTGCAGCGCTACGCGGCGCGGGGCATCCCGGTGCGCGACAGCCCGGCCTGCGGGGCCTGGCGCTGGCGTTCCGACCAGCCGGTGGCGTCGGCCGGCTGCGAGCGGCAGCTGCAGCAGCGCTACTGGCACTGGCGGACGGCGGGGCCGCAGATCGAGGATGATCCCGCCTTGGGGCCCGAATGACGGGCCGTTCGATGGAGCTGTGATTGTGACGACGAATCTGAATTCTTCCTCGGCAGCGAGCCAGGCGAAAGCGGCCGTGGGATCCATGGGCCGCGCCGTGCGCGCCGCCTCGCTGGGCCTGAAGGACGGGCTGCAGCCGCGCCTGCTGCTGCTGTCGGTGGGTGTGGCCTTGGGCGCAGGGATCCTGTGGCTGACGGTGTTCTCGGTCTGGCGCGCCGAGGCCTGGCATGCGGCGCAGGTGGCGGCGCACTGGTTCTTCTCGGGCGCGGCGTCTTCGGCCGATGCGCCCGCCGCGAGCAGCGGGTGGTGGGCATCGGTGTGGGGGGCGGTGGCCAGCGGCTTCTCCTGGCTCATGGCCGTGCTGATCGGACTGGCCTCGTTCGCCTTGCTCGTGATGCTGACGATCCAGCTCCTGCTCGAGCTGTTCCTCATGCCGCTGGTACAGCGCCAGTGCCTGCCGCGCTATCCCCAGCTTGCACGCGGCGTGCCGGGCAGCCTGCGCGCCAACCTGCTGACCACCGTCAAGCTGTGGGGGGTGCTGGCGCTGGGGTTGTTGCTGTGGATCATCCCGGTGCTGGGCGGCATCGCCTTCTTCGCCCTGGCGGCCTACGTCAACGTGCGCAGCCTGGTGAACGATGCGCTTGATGACGTGGCCACCCTGGCCGAGCGCGAGGTGCTGGTGCGCACGCACCGCGGGGCCATGCTCTGCCTGGGGCTGCTGATGGGCGCTTTCCTGCTGATCCCGCTGGTGGGCCTGGTCGCGCCCTCGGTGCTCGGCGCCAGCGTGTGCCACCTCTTCATGCCCTCGCTGGTGGCCTTGCGGGCGCAGCAGGGCAAGGGGGCGGGGCCCGGTCTGTGACGGTGAGGCGGCCCGGGCGGCAGGGACGCTGGCCGCCCGGCAGCAGGCTCCTTCCGGTCTTTTCGGCACGCATGCGTGCAATCCCTGGTGCCTGGGAAAAGCTAGATGAAAGGGTCGCGACGGCCGTGCGTAAGAACCACATGGCACTCGGGAAGATCGACTTCTAAAGTTCTCCGCTGTCTGCAGCCCGTCCTTCGTCGGGCCAGGCACCACAACAGTCCAGGCGTGCTTGAGGCGCCGAACTCAACTTGGAGAAATGGCATGAAGAAGACTTTGATGACCCTGGCCGCCTTGGCCGCGTCCGGCGCCGCACTGGCCCAGTCCAACGTGACGTTGTATGGCATCGTGGATGCGTCCTTCGAGCGTCAAAAGGGGGGCACGGACAGTGTCAACAAAGTCAGTTCGGGCCAACTGAGCGGCTCCCGCTGGGGGCTGCGCGGTTCGGAAGACCTGGGCGGTGGCCTGAAGGGCGTCTTCACCCTGGAGAGCGGCATCAATGTTGATGACGGCACCACCGGCCAGGCGATCCCCGCCTCCAAGCGGACCACGGCGTCCGGCAGCAACCCGGTCGGCAGCTACAACAGCGTGCTGGTGCCCAACGACATGCCCGCCACCAACCGCCTGTTCAGCCGCCAGGCGTTCGTCGGGGTCGAGGGTGGTTTCGGCTCGGTTCGCCTGGGGCGCCAGTACAGCCCCATCGGCGTCGTGGCCGACCTGGTCGGCATCACGTCCCTGGACGTGCTGAACGTGGCGGGCACCCTGGCCGCAGTGGATGGGTACCGTGCCGACAACGCCATCAATTACAAGACGCCCAGCTTCGGCGGCTTCACGGCGGAAGCGCAATATTCCTTCGGCTTGAATGGCACCGAGGCAAGCGGCCAGAAGGGTGGACGTGCGTACAGCCTCAACGGCATGTATGCCAACGGCCCGATCACGGCGGCGCTGGGCTACATGACGATCATCGACGCGAACTACGTCCAGCCCGGCGACCAGAAGCGCAAGGGCCTGCTGGCCGTGGCGGGCTATGACTTCGGCATGGCCAAGCTCATGGGGTTCTACTCGCAGACCGACTTGATCGCCCTCACGGCACCCGCCGCCACGACAGGCCCCACCTTCGGCGTGACCGCACCTGCCGCCAACAAGATGAAGGTGTATGGCCTGCGGGGAGACATCCCCTTCGGCGCGTTCACCCTGACGCCGGTGCTCAGCAAGATCAAGGATGGCAAGGGCAGCGCGGCCGCCGCTTCGGATGACGCCAAGGTCTTCAGCCTGGTGGCCGCCTACGACCTGTCCAAGCGCACCACGCTGTATGGCCGGGTGACCACGGTGTCGAACGACGCCAACTCGAACAAGGGGTTCAACACGCCCGTCAACGAGAAGAGTTCGAACGCGCTCAACCTGGGCATCCGGCACCGCTTCTGAGCGGGGACCCGTCAGGCCTTCTCATCCATCCGTTCGGGAAGTTGGCCGCGGCGCGCAAGCGCAGCGGTCTTTTTCGTGCGAGGGCGGCGGGCTGCTGCGCCTGCTGCCTGTCTGTCTGTGTCTGCCTAAAGCTTCGCTTCACGCTTCAAGGCACCGATCGCGACCACGACCGCGTTGGAGGCCAGCGCATATTCCGTTCCCGGGCTCAACATGGCCTCGGCCTTCGCAAAATCACGTGCATTGATGGCCACCGAGACTTTGCTTGCGGTCTTGTGAAAGATCGCATGAAGCCGCATGCACTCGCGATGCGAACTCAGCATCCCGTACTGATTTTTCGACTCGCCATGCAGCCACTTTCCCAGCGCGCATTGGTCGTCTTTCGCAATCGTCGCGCTGTCAAGTTGCGCCTGTTGCGAAATCGCGCCCCGCAGCTTCATCTTCCAATCCGAGTGGGCTTTGATCGCTTCGTTGAGATCCAAGGCCGTCTCCTCCGTCAGACAAGCCCCAACTATCGGCCGCGTCGCCGCCACATTGAGGTCGCGCCCGTCATGAATGCGGACAATTCACGCAATGGTTTCGCCTTTGCCCGTCCTGAGCCAGGTCCAGGACGGCAAGGCCAGGAAGCGGGCGGCCACCCGTGAAGGTCGCGCCCTCAGGCATCGATCCGATAAGGCGCCGGGTCGATCGATGGCGCTTTCCCCTCCATCAGGCTGGCCAGCAGCGCCGCGCTGCCGGCGGCCAGGGTCAGGCCCAGGGGGCCGTGGCCGCCGTTGAACCACAGGTTGGGCCAATGGGTCGCGCCGACCAGGGGACGTCCGTGCGGCGTGGCCGGCCGCAAGCCGGCCCAGGGGCGCTCGTCGCCCGGGGCGGCATCCAGGCGGCAGGCCCCCGGGAAGGTGGCGCGCACGGCGTCGCGCAGGGCGTCGATGCGCCGAGCGTGCAGGGCCGTGTCGGCGCCGCACAGCTCGGCGAAGCCGGCCACCCGCAGCCGGTCCCCCAGGCGGGCGTGCACGATCCGCCGCGCGTGGTCGGTGATGCTGACCGTGGGCGCCGCCGAGGCATCGAGGATCGGCAGGCTGAGGCTGTAGCCCTTGATGGGCTCGATCGGCAGCCGCAATCCCAGCGCGGCCTGCAGCGCCTCGGTGCCCGGGCCCACGCCGGGCGCCAGCACGAAGTGGTCGGCCTCGATGCGCTCACCGCCGTCCAGGCAGGCGGCCGCCAGGCGGCCCGCCCGTGCCTCGAAGCCGCTCACCGGCGTGCCGAAGCGTGTGTGCGCCCCGCTGGCCTGCGTGAACCAGGCGGCCAGTGCGGCCGCGTCGATGACGCCCTCGCCCGGCGTCCACACGCCCCATGCGATCGGGCCGCCGCCGGTGGCGGCGAGGGCGGGCTCGATGCGGCCGCACTCGTCGGCCGACAGGAGATGCTGCTCGCAGCCCTGCGCGCGCTGCCACGCCAGCTGTCGCTCTACCCCGGCCCGGGTTGACGCTGAGGCGTGGCGGTAGATCACCAGCTTGCCGGGGCGGTGGTGCCGCAGTCTTGCCAGATCACCGGGCGACACGGCCTGCAGCGCTTCCGTCAACACCGCCCGGCTGAGGAAGGACAGGGCCAGCAGGGCCTGCGTCGTGCGTTGCACCTGCGGCCCGCGGCAGGCCCGCACGAAGGCCAGCAGCCAGGACAGGTGGGACGCCCGCCACTGCGGGGTCCAGCGCACCGGGCTGTCGGGCGAGAGCAGCCAGCGGGGCAGGGCACGCAGCGCGGCCGGCGTGGCCAGCGGCTCGACATGGCAGTGGCTGAGCTGGGCGCCGTTGCCCAGGCTGGCCCCTTGGCCGGGAAGCGGATGGGCGTCGACCAGGGTCACGCGCCAGCCTGCGCGGGCCAGCGCCCAGGCGCTGGCGCTGCCGACGATGCCGGCGCCGATCACGCAGGCATGGCGTTGGCGCATGGGAGCTTGGCGGAGGAAGAAGAAGACAGGGGCGCACCCACGGGTGTGGCGTCCTCCGCAGTGTGCGCCTCCTGGCCGCGCTGGGCCAGCGACCAGGCCACAGCGCGGCGCGCCAGCGAGGCCGTGGCGTCGACCAGCGGCAGCGGGGCCGTGTCGGGCCCCAGCACCACCGGTACCTCGGTGCAACCGAGCACCAGGGCGCGCGCCCCGCGGCGCGCCAGCGCTTCGCCGGCGCGGGTCAGCAGCTCGGTGGCGCGGGCCAGCTCGCCGGCCTTGACCGCCTCGATGCCCGGCATCACCAGGCCCAGCATCTCGCCGGCCGTGGGCAGCGTCCAGCGGGCGCGCCAGCGCGCGCGGTTCCAGTACAGGCCCGAGGCCAGCGTGCCGTCGGTGCCCAGCAGGCCGAGCGGGGCTTCTTCGCCGACCAGCGCCATGGCGTCCTCGATGGCCGCGTCCACGATGTGCAGCATCGGCACGCCGAGCGCCTGCTGCAGCTCGTCGAACCACAGGTGGGCGGTGTTGCAGGGCATCACCACCAGGCCGACGCCGGCGTCGGTCAGGCGCCGGCCGCTGGCGACCATCGCCTCCAGGGGCGAGCGGCCTTCGCCGCGGAACGCGGCGCTGCGGTCCGGCACCTGCGGGATCGAGCTGACCACCAGCGGCACGTGGTCCTGGTCGGCACCGGCCGGTGTGGCCTGCAGCACCTTGTGCATGAAGTCGAGGGTGGCCAGCGGGCCCATGCCACCCAGCACGCCCACCACGCCGGGCGGGCTCGTCGTCGCGGGACGGTCGTTCATGGCGATGAGGAGCTCACAGGCTGGGCTTGTCGGACAGGTTGCGCAGGTTGTCGCGCAGCTCGGCGCTCATCGGCACCTGCAGGTTGATGCCCTTGGGCGGGATCGGCGACTGGAACCACTTTTTGTAGAGCGCCTCGAACTCGCCGCTCTTGACGAGCCCGGCCAGGGCGTCGTCGA
>CBINPE010000083.1:0-21612 GCA_966252435.1 uncultured Burkholderiales bacterium
GCGCGCTGAGCATGGACCCCATCGTGATGCTGTTCGACGAGCCCACCTCGGCGCTTGACCCCGAGATGGTGGGCGAGGTGCTCGACGTGATGGTGCAGCTGGCCCAGGAGGGCATGACCATGATGTGCGTGACCCACGAGATGGGCTTCGCCCGCAAGGTGAGCCACCGCGTGATCTTCATGGACGCCGGCAAGATCGTGGAAGACTGCACCCGCGACGAGTTCTTCGGCAACCCCGATGCCCGCTCGCCCCGCGCCAAGGACTTCCTGTCGAAGATCCTGCAGCACTGATCCACCACCACCGGTTGGTTCATCCGTCTCCGTACGCGCCCCGCCTGGACTTCTCCAGCGCGGGTGGCGTGCCTTCCCCGTTGGGGCAAGGTCGGAGGGCAGGGTGTCACGGGTGAACACCTCGGTCAAACCTGGGGCCCCCGCCGGCGTGCCGCGCTGCCGTGGATACTTCCCGGTTTCTTGAGAAGATCACGCCATGTCGACACCTGATTCCCTCTCCCTCATCCGCCCCGACGACTGGCACCTGCACGTCCGCGACGGCGCTGTCCTGGCCGCGGTGGTGCCACACACGGCCCGCCAATTCGGCCGGGCCGTCATCATGCCCAACCTGCGTCCGCCCGTGACCACCACCGCCCAGGCGATGGCGTACAAGGCCCGCATCCTGGAGGCCCTGGCAGGGGTGCCGGACGGGCCGCCCTTCGAGCCGTTGATGACGCTGTACCTCACCGACAACCTGCCGCCGGACGAGATCCGGCGCGCCAAGGAGGCTGGCGTGGTCGCCGTGAAGCTCTACCCCAGCGGCGCGACCACGAACAGCGAGGCCGGCGTGACCGCGTTGCGCAAGACCTATCCCACGCTGGAAGCCATGCAGCGCGAGGGCCTGCGCCTGCTGGTGCATGGCGAGGTGACCGACAGCCGCATCGACCTGTTCGACCGCGAGGCCGTGTTCATCGACACCCAGCTGATCCCGCTGCGGCGCGACTTCCCCGAGCTCAAGATCGTCTTCGAGCACATCACCACGCGCGAGGCGGCCCAGTACGTGAGCGAGGCCGACGCCCACACCGCCGCCACCATCACCGCCCACCACCTGCTCTACAACCGCAACGCCCTGTTCACGGGCGGCATCCGGCCGCATTACTACTGCCTGCCGGTGCTCAAGCGCGAGGTCCATCGCCAGGCCCTGGTGAGTGCGGCGACCAGCGGCAGCCCGAAATTCTTCCTAGGCACCGACAGCGCGCCGCACGCCACCTCCCTCAAGGAGCACGCCTCGGGCTGCGCGGGCTGCTACACGGCGCTGCATGCCCTGGAGCTGTACGCCCAGGCCTTCGAGGCGGCCGGCGCCCTGGATCGCCTGGAAGGCTTTGCCAGCCTGCATGGCCCGGCCTTCTATGGCCTGGCGCCGAATGCCGGCCGCGTCACGCTGCGACGCGAACGCTGGACCGTGCCCGCGGACTTGCCCTTCGGCGAGGCCCGCCTGACCCCCTTGCGCGCGGGTGAAACCCTGGACTGGAAGCTCGTCGGCTGAGCCTGGACTGTCCCTCAATGAGCCCGCGGGTGGCCGCTGCGTGCAGGCGGGTCACCCGCGTGCCAAAAGAAGCGCTCCAGCCACGGGGACAGACACCATAATCGGGGGCGTCACAAGTTCACGGAACGGGACAAGAACCGGAAGTCAAGAGGGTTCCTACGTCATTTGCACCGCTGATATTCCTATCTAATCCCTGGTCGCTACACTGCGCACTTAAGGGTTAGCCACTAATGCGGCGGTCCCCTGGGTGCTTGCCAGGATTGTTTTTCTTTCGCCATGTCAAACGCACGGTGGGCCATGCACCACTTTGCAGCTGGCGGCGAGCCGCAGGGATTTCATCATGTTGTTGTTCCGTTGTTCAGAGCTTGGATCGTTGGGGGACCTGTCCCTTCATTCTTTTGTCGGAGGCTTGAGCCGTGTGGAAGGGGCTGATCAATGAGCGCCGTTGAGCAGGACGATAAATCGCTCGACCGCCAGGAAGCGGATCGCAAGACGCAGATCTGCAGTCACATCGCGGTGGCCATCAAGGCCCGGCGCCTGACCCAGGTGGCGGCAGCGCAGCTGCTGGGCATCGACCAGGCCAAGGTGTCGCGCATCACCCGGGGACAGTTCCACGGTGTGAGCGAGACCAAGCTGCTGGCCCTGCTGGCCAAGCTGGGCCGTGAGGTGAAGATCCAGGTCGGTCCGATGCAGGACCAGGAAGCCGCCATCCAGCTGACCTTCGAATAACGCTGATGAGCCGCGCCGGGCGGAGCCGCTCCGCCCTGCTCGACGGCCCTGCGCCAGCAGGTGCCGGGACGGTGTAAGAAATTTCTCCCAGTTCTGACCAAAAGGGGTTGCCGGTGCGGATCGCACGGTAGCCTGTATGTCAGTCAACAACCCACGGAGAAATTTCATCATGAACCAACGTTTGATCCTTTCCTCGGCCCTCGCTTCCGCCCTGGCCCTGGGGCTGGTGGGCACCGCCAGCGCGCAGGACAAGGCCAAGGAAAAATGCTTCGGCATCGCCAAGGCGGGTCAGAACGATTGCGCCAACCTCAGTGGCAGCCACTCCTGCGCGGGCCAGGCCAAAGGCGACAACGAAGCCGCCGAGTGGAAATACGTGGCCAAAGGCACCTGCGCCGACCTGAAGGGGATGAGCGCCGACGAGGCAAAGAAGAAGCTCGGCACCAAGTGAGCGGCAGGCGCTGCCGACCTTCGCTCGCCTGGCATATCCCTCCGGACCCGCATGATGGCCCCGACCGTCCCGCCCTGCGCCACCGTCGACTGCGGCCTGGGCCTGCGCCAGCCGCACTACGCCGAGGTGATGGAGCAGCGCCCGGCGCTGGGCTTCGTCGAGGTCCATTCGGAGAATTTCTTTGGCGAGGGCGGGGCGGCGCTGGGCGTGCTGCAGGCGGTGCGCGACAGCTATCCCGTGAGCTTGCACGGGGTGGGCCTCGCGCTGGGCTCGGCGGCCGGGCTCGATCCCTGGCACCTGGACCAGCTCAAGGCCCTGGTCCGGCGCGTCGACCCGGTTCGGGTCTCGGACCATGCGAGCTTCGCCCGCGTGCCGCTGCAGCCGGACGGGCCGCTGGTGCACGGCAATGACCTGCTGCCGATCGCGTTCACGCCAGCGTCCCTGGAGATCATGGTGGCGCATGTCGGGCAGGTGCAGGATGCGCTGCAGCGGTCCATCGCGGTGGAGAACCTGTCGGCCTACCTGGCCTGGTCCGACGACTGCCTGCCGGAGGCCGACTTCCTGAACGAGCTGGCGCGCCGCAGCGGTTGCCAGCTGCTGGTGGACGTCAACAACCTGGTCGTCAACGCACTGAATGCCCAGGTGGGTGATCCGGTGCGGGCGGCGACGGACTGGATCGACCGCATCCACCGCCGCCACGTGGCGGAGATCCACCTGGCCGGCTACCGCGACCTCGGCGACATCGTCATCGACGACCATGGCAGCCGCGTGCATGAACCGGTGTGGGCCGTGTACGCGCATGCCGTGGGCCGCTGGGGGCGGGTGCCGACCCTGGTGGAGTGGGACACCGAAGTGCCGCCGCTGTCCGTGCTGCTGGAGGAAGTCCAGCAGGCGGGGCGGGTGATGGAGGCGCATGCCCCTGGGAGGCGCACATGACGTCCGGCGCGAGTTTCCCCCCTCTCAAGCCTGCCGCCGCCCTGCAGCGCGAGCGTGACCGCCAGCAGCGCCTGCTGCAGGCCATCCAGGCGCCGGGCAGCCTGCTGGGCCTGCAGGGCTGGGTGCGGGGGACCGAGAAGGTGGGTGAGCCCGCGGTCGGCCCGTCGCACGCTCAGGCCCAGCGCGGCCTGGCGGCCTACGTGGCGCATGCGGGGGCGACCGCCGAGCGTGCCTTAGCGGCGGCCTATCCGACCGTGCAGGCCCTGGTGGGCGACGAGGCCTTCGCCCTGCTGGCCCGCGCCCTGTGGCGCCGGCATCCACCGGCCAGGGGCGACCTCGCCTGGTTCGGCGAGACCCTGCCGGGTTTCATCGCCGAGGACGAGCAACTGGCCGACGTGCCCTACCTGTGCGACGTCGCGCGCCTGGACTGGTCGCTGGCGCGCGCGGAGTCGGCGGCGGACAGGGCGGCCGACGCGGCCAGCTTCCATTTGCTGACCGAGGCCGACCCCCAGGAACTGTGCGCCTTGCTCTCTCCCGGCTGTGCCCTGATCCAGTCCCCCTGGCCGATCGTGACGGTGTGGCAGGCGCACCAGCCTGCGGCGGCCCCGCCGTCCGATGCCTTTGCCGCGGCGCGCCAGGCGCTGCAGGACAACGTGGCCGAGACCGCCTGGGTCTGGCGTGCCGGCTGGAAGGCCCGCGCCTGCGCCGTGGCGCAGGACACCGCCCGCTTCCTGCGGGCGGCGATGGAACAGGCCTCCCTTGGGCAGGCCTTGAGCGAGGCCGGCGAAGGCTTCGACTTCGCCCGCTGCCTGCAGGACGGCCTGCAGCAGGGCTGGTGGCTGGGTGTGCGGCGCCGCTGAAGCGCCGGCCCACCCGGCCCTGGTCCCCTTTACTTTTTCACCGACTTTTCATCTGGGAAGGACTCGCCATGAGCACCTTGTTGTCTCTGTTGTTGCGTTGCTGGTTCCAGGCCGTGGCCTGGTTGGAATTCGCGCGTCCCGTGGCGCAGCTGGCGGCCCGTGTCTACGTGGGCCTGGCCTTCTTCCGCTCGGGCCTGACCAAGCTGCACGATTGGGAAACCACCCTGGCCCTGTTCTCGGACGAGTACCAGGTGCCGCTGCTGCCGCCGGAGGTGGCCGCCTACGCGGGCACGACCGGGGAGGTCCTGCTGCCGGTGTTGCTGGTGCTGGGCCTGGGCGGGCGCTTTGCCGCGATCGGGCTGAGCATCCTGAACGTGGTGGCGGTGCTGAGCCTGAGCGAGGTCGCGCCTGCGGCCCTGCAGCAGCACCTGCTGTGGGGCAGCCTGCTGGCGCTGCTGGTGCTGTGGGGGCCGGGCTGGCTGTCGCTCGACCAGTGGCTCACCCCGCGCCTGCGGCGGTGGGCAGGGTATGAGGGGCGCGCCTGAGGAGAAGGTTCAGCCAGCGCTCGGCAGGGCCTGGCCGCAGTTCGAGCAGAAGCGGGCCGGGGCCGCCACCTTGTGGCCGCAGGCCGGACAGAAGGCCGCCGCGCCCGGGGCCGGCAGGCCGGCGGCGGGTGGGGCGCCCAGGGCCGCGGCGGCCTGCAGCTGGTGGCTGATCTCGGCCGCGGACGGGCCCGCGTTGGAAGATTGCAGGATGCGTTCGCCCTGGTTCAGGGCGGCCAGGCGGGCCTGGTCCTCGCCGCTGGCGGCGGCCACCAGCACACTCTGGCCCCGCGCGAAGGCCATCAGCCGCTCGCTCAGGGTGCGCGCCTCCTGGTCGGTGGAGAACATGGCGGTGATCTGGCGCCGTCCGTCCTTGCCGAACACCACCGACTCGATGCGCGCACGCCAGACGCGCAGCGTCATGGATTCGGTGCGCACCACGTCGTTCTGCGTGTTCATGCGGCTGGAGAACTGGTTGCCGGTGCCGATGCGCGAGGTCTGGTAGTTGCCCATCACCTCCACCCACACCAGGGTCGACTCGAAGTTGAAGCGGCCCCACAGGCGGCCTGCCTCCTTGAAGCAGAAGCTGGCCACCAGGCCCAGGATGAGGGAGATGCCCATCAGCGAGAAGCGGTTCTGCTCCCAGCCGAGCAGGGCGTCGAAGCGGTGGACGAAGTACAGCGCGAAGCCGGCCGCGACGACCAGCAGGACGGTGGCGTAGATGTCGAGCAGCAGCAGGGCGCGGTGGCGCCGGCTGCCCAGGGCGGACAGGAAGGTCGGGGCGACCGTGCCGCTGACGGGCAGGGGCTGGGTCTCCTCGAACAGCTCGCCCGCGAAGCTGCCGCTGGGCGTGCCGGCGGGCGTCACGGGCTCGATGCGGGCATAGCGCCGGTTGGGGATGCGCTCGGTCCACTCGCTTTGCAGGAGGCGGTCGAGTTCGTCGATCAGCATGGCCGGCGGTGCGTTCATCGAGAGGCGCTGCTGGTCGACGCTGGTGTGCGTGCTGGGGTTGGCGTGGTCGATCTGGCCCAGCACCGCGGCCATGCCCAGTCCGCAGGCGACCAGGGCGGCCAGCAGCATCACGAAGGTCTGCGCGTTGAGCGAGAAGCCGCCCAGGCGCGGCAGCTGCGGGCCCAGCAGGCCCACCACCACAGGGGCGAGGATGGCGCTGGCGATCAAGCCGATCAGCGAGGCCGAAGACAGCCGGGCGCGGCTGTTCGACAGCAAGGGGCGCAGCAGGAAGAAGGCGCCGAAGAGGAAGTACAGGACGCCGATCCACGCGCGCGTCTGCTCGGTGCCGAACACCCACCAGGAGAACAGGAAGCTGATGCCGGTGGCCAAGAAAGCCGCCAGGTTGAAGATGTTGCGGCTGGCCAGCTGCTGCACGATGAGGGGCGCGGTGATCAGGTGCGGCACCCAGTGGTAGAGCACGCCCTCGATGGCGCCCTGCGGCTCGGGATAGGTGAGGGCGCCCTGGCGCAGCAGGTCTTTCACCTGGTTGGCCGCGGCCGAGCCGCCGGTGGTGCCGGGCGCGAGCTCAGGCACCAGCGAGACCGGGCGGCCCCGGCCGAAGAAGAAGCGCAGCCGGGTGGCGGCCTGCGCTGCGCAGGCCAGGCCCGATCCCACGATCAGCAGACCCGCCACCAGCGGCGCGGCCACCAGGCGCAGGCTCTGTGCCTGCAGGGCCTCGCGGGCCCACCACAGGCAGGTCACCCCGGCCGCCAGCAGCAGCATCGCGCACAGCCACAGCAGGCGGTTCTGCAGGCGGTAGGGGTTCGGCAGTTCCAGCCGCTGCGATTCTGAGCTGTAGTCGTAGGACATGGGGGGCTTGTTCCGGGAACGTCAGGGATGAGACAGGGTAAGTATTCCATTGCCGCTGCCAGGGCGGTCAGGGCGCCCGAGGAGGCCCCATCCACAGGGCGGTTGGCTGCTCGTTGGCTGAATACCGCACCTCGACGGGCTGGTTGAACTCGACCAGGACGCGGCGGGGCTGCGGCACCGATGTGCCGCTGGGGCCCTCCAGCAGCAGCATGCCGCCAGTGATGGACAGGGTGCGGCTGCCGGACAGGCGGTGCGGCTCGCCGGAGGCGGCCGTCACCGTGGCCTGGGCGGTGAGCAAGGTCTGCTGGCGCGTCGCAGGCCGCACCAGCAGGCCCATCGAGATCAGGTCGCGGTCCTGCACCGCCGGTGGGGCCTCCCACTCGAGGACCACCTTGCCGTCCGGTCCGGGATGGATCACGCGGTAGCTCAGCCCCATGTCCATCGCCGGGTTCAGCATCGCGCACTGGCGTCCGAAAATGCCCCAGCTGAACGGGTCGAGCGGGACGCAGACTCCAGGTTCGTTGGCATCGATCAAGGGCGCCTTGCGCTGCCAGTGGCCGCTGTCGATCGTCGGGGAGACCGGTGCACGGTTGATCATCAGGCCCACCTGGAGCCAGCCACTCATCAAAACCCAGGCGAAAAAGACCGGTGGGGCCAGCAGGGCCAGGTGCCGCAGCCGGGGGGACTGGTAGTGGAACAGCATGGCAACCAGGCCGCTCATGGCCAAGGTGCAGCCGAAGAGGCCGACGATCATGTGCCGGTAGACACTGAACTTGCCCAGCTTGGCCATGTCGCTGTTCCAGTCGCCGGGCAGGGCGAAGGCATTGATCAGCATGTTGAACAGCAGCAGGCCCAGTCCCAGGACGACCAGGGTCCCCGCGGGGTGGCGCCGCAGGCGGCACAAGCCCAGCATCAGCACCACGCCGATGCCACCGGCCGGTAGGATCCAGTCGGCGGGAAGCACCCAGTCGGGGCCGGGCAGGTAGGTGCCCACCAGGCCGATGAAGTACTTCACGGTCGTCATCAGCTTGGCGGACAGGGGGATGCCCTGGGCCTGGGCGATCGTGCCCACATCCTGCTTGTGCAAGGCCATGCAGGCCACCTGGGCCGCGCAGCAGGCCAGGGCCGTGAGGGTGATGCGGCGAAAGCGCGTTCCGGCCCGCAGGGCCACCACCACCATGGCGGGGAGCGCGGCCAGCACGGCGGGCTTGGAGACCACCAGCACGGGCAGGCTCCACGCCCACGCCGGCAGCGCCCGCTCGCGCTGGACCCAGGCGAGCGCCGTCACGATGGTGACGAAGAAGGCGGCGAAATAGGTGAAGTTGATGAAGGTGCGCGTCTCGAAGTCCGTGACCACCAGGATCGCCAGGGCCGTCAGGAAGCGGAGAGGGTCGCTGGGAACCAGGGCGCGGAAGTCACGCAGGCAGAAGGCCCCCACCATCACGGCGGCGAAGAGCAGCGCGCTGCCCGTGTAGAAGTAGGGAATGGCCGCCGCGGGAAGGCTCAGCAGGGCAGCCACCAGTGCCAGCATGCGCGGCGGCACCGGGACGTAGCCGGCATCTGTCGCGAACAGCTTCTGCATCAGCTCGGGTGACTGGGCGTTGCGGAAGTAGTTGGTGGCCATCTCCGCCCACATCTCGCCGCCCAGGATCCAGCCTGGCTGCATGGCGATCTGGTAGAGCACGTAGAGCACCAGCACCGCGCAGAACAGGCGTGCGGGCCGGCGTGCAGACGCCTGCTCCTCCCCCGGCCAGGGGGTGGCCGGGGCCTGTGCCGGGTTTGGGGAAAGGAGCAGCTTGATTCGTTGCCACATGGCGGTTTCTCGTTGGCGGATGGGCAGGCTGAACCTGGTGCGGCGGGTGCCTCCAGCGCGGAGGTCAGGGTGCCTTGGGAAGGCCCATCCACAAGGCGGTGGGAAGTTCGTCGGCCGAGTAGCGGACCTCGACGGGCTGGTTGAATTCGATCAGGACGCGGCGGGGCTGCGCCGCCACCGTGCCGCTGAGGCCTTCCAGCAGCAACAGTCCTCCCCCGGCTGGCAGCGTCCGGTTGCCGTACAGGCGGTGCTGCTCGCCGGTGGCCGTGGTCACCACGGCCTGGGCGCTCAGCAGGGTCGGCTGGTGCGTGGCGGGCCGCACGAGCAGGCCCACCGAGACCAGCTCGCGGTCCTGCACGGCCGGCGGAGGCGTCCATTCGAGGACCACCTTGTCGTCCGGCCGGGGAGCGGGCAGGCGGTAGGCCTGCCCCATGTCCATCGCCGGGTTCAGCGTGACGCACTGGCGCCCGAAGGTCCAGATGAAGGGGTCGATCGGGATGCACACCACCGGCTCGCCAGTCTCGAGCGCCAGGGCCTTGCTCTGCCACTGCGAGTTGTTGAGCGTGGGTGAGCCGGGCTCGCGGCCGGCCTCCAGGCCGAGCTGGAACCAGCCGCTCGCCAGGAACCAGGCGCCAAAAGCCAGCGGGGCGAGAAGACGGCGCGGGCCGGAGGGAGCCGGGAACAGCATGGCGGCCATGCCGCTCATGGCCAGGACGCACCCGAAGAAGCCGACGATCACGTGCCGGTAGATCTCTGGCGTGCCCAGCCTGGCCATGTCGCGGTTCCAGTCGCCGGGCAGCGCGAAGGCGTTGATCAGCATGTTGAACAGCAGCAGCGACAGCCCCAGGACGACCAGCGGTGCGGCGGGATGGCGACGCCGCCGGCACAGCCACAGCAGCAGCACGATGCACAGGCCGCCCGTCGCCAGGCGCCATGACACGGGTGGCGTGAAGTGGGGACCCGGCAGGTAGGTCCCCGCCAGGCCCATGAAATACTTCACGGCCGTCAGGACCCGGACGCCTGCGGAAGGCACCGGGCCGGCCTCCTGCTGGTGGAGAGCGATGCAGCTCAGTTGCGCGACACCGCAGGCCAGGGCGGCCACGGTGATGCGGCGGAAGCGCGGCCCGGCCCTCAGCGCCACCACGAGCATGCCCGGCAGGGCCGCCATCACCGCGGGCTTGGCAATCACCAGCACGGGCAGGCTCCAGGCCCAGCCGGGGAGCGGGCGATCGCGCTGGACCCAGGCAAGCGCCGTCACGACGCTCACGAAGAAGGCAGCGTAGTAGGTGAAGTTGATGAAGGTGCGGGTCGGGAAATCCGCCACCGCCAGGACCGCCAGGGCGGTGAGGAAGCGCAGCGCATCGCTGCGGACCAGGGGGCGGAAATCACGCAGGCAGAAGGCACCGGCCAGCACACCTGTGAGGAGGACGGCACTGCCCGTGTAGAAGTAGGGAATGCTGGTGGCAGGGAGGTTCAGCAGGGCGCCCGCCAGGGCCAGCACACGCTGCACCAGGGGAACGTAGCCGGCATCCGTGGCCAGCAACCTCTGCATGAAGTCGGGCGCCTGGGCGTTCGGGAAGTAGTTGGTGGCCATTTCTGCCCACATCTCGCCGCCCAGGGTCCAGCCGGGTTGCAGGACGAGCTGGTGGAGGATGTACAGCAGCACCACCGCACCGAACAGCCGTGCGGGCCGGCGGGGGGACTCCTCGTCCCCTGGCTCTGGAAGGGCCGCAGCGTGGGCTGCGTCCGAAGAAAGGCATGACTTGATCCGTTGCCACATGGCGTGGTTCCTCCGCGGGCGGCCGGCCTACTTCGCCAGGCTCATCCGGTAGCGTTCGGCGTCCCAGTTCAGCAAGGCGCCCACCTGCTCGAGCGACAGGGCCTGCAGGGCCTGACCGGCGGGCTGGCGGGACAGCACGTCGGCATAGCAGCGCAGCTGCGCCAGCTTCGCCGGGGTGTTGAAAGCGGGCAGGGCATACACACCCGTGCCGCGGACGATGGCCAGTTCGGGCGCATCCGGACGGGCGGTGGCGGCGTCGGCCAGTGTGTCGAAGGCGGGCGCCTGCGCGCCCAGGAAGACCACGTGGTCCGGGTACAGGGCCCAGGCGTCGCGAAGCCGGTCGTACAGCGCGGGGTTCAGCGCCAGCTGCTGGATCCCCGCATCCGCGACCGGCGCCAGGGTCTCGCCGCCGCGCTGGATGAGGGCTGGTGCCGAGACGGGCGGGCTCACGGGTGCCAGGGGTGCCAGCGCCAGGGCGGCCGTGAGCCGCGACAGCAGGGCGGCCGCGGCGGGCACGTCGTCAGCGCCCAGCACCACGCCGTGGTTGCCGAGGAAGACCAGCTCGGCCTGCGACTGGCGCGCCAGCTGCCCGGCCACCGCTTCGGCCAGGGGCGCGCCCGGCTTGCGGTAGGGGACGCCGACCCAGGCGAAGGACGCCCCCAGGCGTTGCGCCAGGCCGGCCTCGAAGCCGCTGCGCACCAGGTGGGCCAGGGCCTCGATCGCATGCACGTGCACCACCACCTGGTGCGGCATCAGGGCATGCAGGACGGTTTCGATGGACGGCCGCAGGCTGGTCTCGCCCAGCACCTGGGGTGCTGCATCGAACACGCCCTGGGCCATGGCCGTGCGCAGCGGGGGCAGGGCCACCGGCACGAAGATGTCCTTGTCCTGCGCCTGCGCCAGCCAGGTGCCGGAAGCCTTCACCCACAGGGTGTCGCCGTCCTTCCAGGACACGTTGCCGCCCGCACCCTGCACCAGCAGGGGATCGCGCCCGATGCCGGCGCAGAAGGCACGCACGGCCTGCGGGGTGGGTGTCTTGTCGCTCATGCCGCCACCCCCTGCTCGGCGAGCTGGCTCACGAGCCGGCGCAGTTCGCTGAACTCGTGGAAGGCCGCGTCCGGGGCGTCGGAGCCTGTGCCCATCGGGGTGCCGTCGTGGATCTTCTGCAGCGTGATGGCGTTGATCTTCTCGCGGCCGCCCCGGATGTCGTTGACGGGGTTGTCGCCGATCATCCAGATGCAGTCGCCCTTGGGGCGCATCTTCTCGAGGGCGATCTGGAAAGGCGCCGCGTGCGGCTTGTCGAAGCCCGCCTCCTCGCTGGTCACGATGTAGTCGAAGTAGCGGTCCAGCCCGAAGTAGACGACCTTGCGGAACTGGATCTGCGCGGTCAGGTCGGTCACGATCGCGGTCGGGATGCCTTGCAGGCGCAGGTCGTCCAGCAGTTCCTTGACGCCGTCGAACAGCACGGCGTTGCTCAGGAAGGTGCGCCAGTAGGTCTGCTCGAAGTCCAGGGCCAGCAGCACCTGCGAGCCCAGGCCCATGATCTCCAGCATGCGCTGCAGGTACAGCAGCCGGCTGTGCGAGGCGGCGGTGTGCTTGAGCCGGTCCTTGACCTGCGCGCGGGCCTCCTTGAAGGCCTTGTCAAACTCGGCGCCGCTGATGGAGAAGGTCGACACCACCTTGTCGCGCACCGCCTGCTGGGCCGCGGCGTGGGCGGGGTCGTAGGGGTAGAGCGTGTTGTCGGTGTCGAACAGGATGGCGTCGGGCAGTCGCTGCAGGCGTTCGGGGCGGAGGAGCTTCATCGTCTGGCTGTCTCTGTCTGTCTATCTGTCTGTATGACTGAACCTATATGAACCGCTTGGTCAGGGCCTGGTGGATGTGCGAGAGCGTGATCAACTGCATCAGGCCCAGCACGCCATCTTCCCACTGGGGCTGGATGTCGAGGAACTCGAGGACGCGCGGGCACACCATCTGGGCGGCCAGCGCGATGTCCTCGGCCGAGGTCTCGCCCTCCATGGTCAGCTCCACCGCGTTGCCTTCCTCGCAGACGGTCATGTCGACGTGCAGGCCGCACACGCCCGTCAGCACCCGGGTGAGCGACATCTCGCTGAGCCCGTGGCGCGAGCGCGCGACCACCTTGAAGCGCAGGGGGTGCTTGTGCAGGTCGTCGAGGATGCGCGGGTGGATCGGCTGGACCGACAGGATCAGGTCGGCGTGCTCGGCCTGCGGACGGATGAAGCGCGCCGAGTCCGGCTCGCGCTTGTCGAACGAGGCCAGCACCCGCTCGACGGTGTGGCCGCGCTGGTGGACGTCGCGCTGGAGCTTGAAGTGGCGCCGCAGCTTCTCGTCGATGTCGAGGTAGATGCTGAGGTTGTAGCACTCGCGCAGGATCGGCAGGTACAGCGCGTGCAGGCCGCTGGCCAGGATGATGTCGTTGCTGGGGATGGTGAAGGGGCGGCTCATGCGCCCGGTCTGGTGGTCGTAGTGGCGCGACTGGATGGCGCGCCCGTCGGTCAGGGCCAGCAGGTCGCGCGCATAGCCCTCAAGGTCATTGGCCATCGGGTTGAGGTGCGTCATGACCTGCCACATGGGCTTCTGGCGGTCCCAGAGGTGGTAGTCGTCGCCCGACAGGGTGGTGACCGAGTGCGAGCCGAACAGGCCCTCGAGGGCGTCGGAGAAGGTGTCCTTGCCGGCGCCGGAGTCGCCGGCGATGCCGATCACGAAGGGCTTGCGGCTGAGGCGGAAAAAGTCGTTGCGTGCCACCGTCTCGCGCCACACGCGCATGCACAGCACGATGCCGGTGGCCACCATGGCGGTCTGCACCAGCGACACGGCGTGCCCGCCCAGCCCGGCGGCCGCGTCCCAGGTCAGCCCGCCCGGCAGGCCCGGCACCGCCAGCGCGAGCGGCGAAGCGAGCAGGGTGGTCAGCACGTACAGCGTGGAGAACAGGGCGGTCAGCGCCATGGCGACGCGGTCGCTGCCGGCCTGGTAGCTCACCAGCAGGGGCAGGGCCCAGATGAACCACCCGGGCGAGGCCGGCGTCATCAGGACCACGCCCAGGAACGCCATCCCCAGCATGGCGTGGAACAGCTCGAAGTTGAGCCGGCGCACGCGCCAGGTGGTGTAGAGCATCACCATGTAGGCCAGGGGCAGCACGTAGATGACCGTCTGGCCCAGGGGAATCGCCAGCCGGTAGACCTTGCCCAGCTCCGGGTTGTTCAGCAGCATGCCCAGCGCCGCGGGCGACAGGGCGAAGGGCACGCCCAGGACCAGCAGGCCGATCGCCAGGCCCTGCGCGAAAGGCCGCACGAAGGGCCGCATCGAACGGTTCTGCCACAGGTAGATGGCGATGAAGGGCAGCGCCAGCACCATGCTCAGCTTGGCCGAGATCGCGGCGGTGCAGGCCACGCCGGCCCAGGTGAAGCGGGCCTGGCGCATCAGCTGCAGGGCGATCATCAGCAGCAGCACCGGGACCAGGTCGTTGAAGCCCATGGCGTAGGTGGCCAGCAGCACGATGGGCGACAGCCAGTAGGCCCCCAGCAGCAGGCGCTCCTTGTCGGGGATCAGTCGTCGCAGCACACCCAGCAGGGCGACGTCGGCGAGCAGCAGGGTCGCGCCATGGCCGTACAGGATCGGCAGCCCCAGCGCCTTGCACACCAGCGTCAGGGGCACGAACACCAGCCACATCACGTAGCCGTAGGGGAAGGCCGCGGGCGAACCGCCGGCCTGCATCCAGGCCTGCCAGGGATCGAGGGTCCAGGCCTGCGTGCTGGCGTCCAGGAAGGGCGCGTACCAGGTCGTCACCGGCCCGGGCATGGCAAGCACGATCAGCGCGAGCCGCAAGGCCAGCCCGGCCAGGAACAGCGGGTGGAACGTCAGCTTCTTCATCGGGGGCGTTTCATGCGCATGGACGGCCTGCGCTTTCTTCCCACAGGTCGGGGCGTTTGGTGCACACGGCTTCGGCCCGGATGCCTCGCTCGTCGAGCAGGCGGGCCAGGGCGGGGATCTCGGTGGCGGCGTCGCGGCCCTGCAGCTCGGGCGACACCAGGCACAGCTTGAAGCCGGCGTCCTGCAGCCGCCGCGCGTCCTGGCCCTCCAGGGGAAAGCGCGTGAAGCAGTCGACCCACACCCAGTCGACCTTCCCGGCCAGCGTCATGGCGGTCTCGATCGACTCGTACTCGGACACCCGCACGGCGCAGCGCCGCTCGCCCTGGCGCGACCACTTGATGAGGAAGGGGAAGGACTGGTCGAGGAAGAAATAGTCGCTGATGCCGTGCTGCTGCATGAGCGCGATCAGGCGCGCCTCCAGGCCTTCTTCCTTGACGTTCAGGATCAGCGTGCCGTGGCGGTAGGCGGCGATCCAGGCGTCGAAGGGCTCCCCCGGCACGCAGGGGTCGTGGTGGATGATGAGCTGCTCGTGGGCGCTGCGGATGTCGACCTCCACGCCGAGGTGCGTGGGCGTGGCCTGCAGTTCGGCCAGGGTGTTGCGGCGGTGGGCGATCAGTTTCATGGCTTCAGCGACTTCCGGAGTTGCAGGCTGAAATCGACCGTGCGGCGGATGAACTTGCGCTTGGCGGCCCAGTTCACGTTCCAGTGCGACACGCCGTGCGCGCGCTCACCGAACCGCACTGGGAAGCGGTGCACCGGCAGCTTCTGGCGAAGGGCCTGGTAGTAGGCGTAAAGGTCCAGCGAGAAGTCGTGCGGCGGGTCCTGCCAGGTGGCGAAGAAGGCCTTGGAGAACATGGTCGGCTGGGCGTTGATGTCCCACAACGGGCGGCGCAGCAGCAGGGTTTCGAAGACGCTCATGCCCATCGTGAAGGCCACGTCGGCCGCGGGGCGCCCGTAGCGCCGGCCCTTGACGAAGCGGTCGAGCCCGTGCTTTTCGAAGAACTCGAGCCCTCGCCGGGCATCGAGCGGGTCAGTCTGCATGTCGGCGTGGGTCCACGCCAGGATGTCGCCCTGCGCGGCGCGCAGGCCCGACAGGATCCCGAAGCCGTAGCCCTGGTTGACCTCCACCCGCACGCTGCGGCAGCCGGCGTAGCGGGGCAGCAGGCGCTGCAGGACCTGGGGGCTGTCATCGGTGGAGCCGTTGTCCACCAGGATGACTTCGGCGTCGCCGGGTTGCGCCACGTGCTGGCAGCGCTCCAGCAGCAGGGGGAGGTTGGCGGCTTCGTTGTAGCAGGGGATGACGAGGGAAAGTTTCATCTCAGGGTGTGGTGGACAAGGGCGCGGCGTCCTTGTTGGTCTTGAACACGAACCACTTCATGCCGGCGAAGTTGAGCCCGGCCGACAGGCCCGTCGCCACGAGGAAGGCCAGCTGCACTGCCGCGGCACCAGAAGGCAGCACCCTCAGCATGAGGGCGTTGGCCGCCACGTTGGCCAGCAGGGTCAGCAGGTACAGCACGGCGAAACGCCAGGCATGGCCGGTGTGCGTGCGCGTCTGCTGGAAGGTCCAGAAGGCATTGGCGAAGTAGGCGAAGACGGCGCCGGCGATGAAGCCGAGCGACTTGGCCAGGTCCACCCCCAGCCAGCCCGACAGCACCAGGCCGCGGTAGACCAGGAAGTCCAGCAGCACGGTCGTGCAACCCACGACCAGGAAGACCGCCAGCTCGCGCCTGATCATGCCGCGCGCCGGGGGCGGGTGGGCCGCAGGGGAGCGTAGGCCTGCACCAGGGCGGGCAGGGCCTCGCGTGCCACCCGGGCATCCAGGGCCAGGTCATAGGGGTGGCTGGCCCACTTGTGGAAGCAGGACTGCCAGTACTCGAAGGTGCGCAGGTCGTTGGGCGTGCCCCATGAGAGGTAGCTGTCCACCTCGAACAGGTGGCAGCGCAGGCCCAGCGCGATGGCGTCGTTGATGCAGGTGTCGATGTAGAACTCGCCGTTGACGCGGCCGTCGCGCGCGATGAGGTGCTGGACCACGCGCTCGAAGTCGGCGGCCCGGCGGAAGGTGAAGGTGCCCAGCACGATCGGGTCGGTGGCGGGGGCGCCCAGGGGCGTCTTGACCGCGATGCGGCGGATCTGGCCGTCCTCGGCGGCGTCGATCCAGCCGTACATGTTCGGATGGCGCACCGCGTTGGCATGGCCGCGCACGCCCCACACGATCACGTCCACCGCCGGGTCGGCCGCCAGGCGCTGGAACGCGGCCGCGCTGTAGAGCGCGCCGTTGTCGCAGGCGCCGAAGGTCACGGGGCCGGGTGCCGCGCCGCCGAGCCGCGCCTGCAGCGCCTGCAGGCCCAGCAGCGCCGTGCAGGCCTGGCCCTCGGTGACGGCGGGGACGCGCTCCAGCACGGCCTGCGGGTACAGGCGTTGCAGCTCGGCGCTGATGTCGTCGACCCCGGGCATGTCGGCACGCAGCACGAAGGCATGGGCCGCGGCCGGCGGCAGGTCGTGCGTGGCCTGGGTCACCATGGGCCGGCCCGAGACCGGGATCAGCGGCTTGGTCAGGATGTAGCCCTCCTTGGCGAAGCGCTGCCCCAGGCCGGCCATCGGGACCACCAGGCTGCCGCTTGGCGCGGACGCGGGCTCGGCGGGCTGGATCAAGCGCCGGAAGGCCGCCGACCAGCCGCGGTACTCGGCCACGTCCTCCGGGGTGCCCCACTGCATGAAGTGCTGCAGGGGGTAGACGGCGACCGGCTGCCCATCGGCCAGCAGCGGCTTGTAGGCCAGGCTCACGTAGTACTCGCCACCCACCGTCAGGGCTTGGGCCATGGTGGCCTCGAACGCCTGCAGCAACACCCGGCCGCTGGCGAAGTAGTAGGTGCCGCTGGAGGCGTACTCCTGCATGCGGTCGTCGGTGTAGGGCTGCTTCTCCTGGATGTCCTGCACCCAGCCTCCGGACTCGCGCATGTAGGCGTAGTTGGTGCTGCCCAGGGTGTGGGGATGGAAGCCCTTGTAGGCGGGGACGGCGCCCGTGCAGCCGGTCTCGGCGACGAAGGCCTTGAAGTCCTGCCAGTCCCAGTAGCAGGTGAAGTCGCAGTAGTTGACGACGGCCGGCCGCGCGGGGTCGATCAGGTGGGCCACCTGGCGCACCGCGTGGATGGGGCCCAGCTTGTGCGGCGCGATGCCGACCACGCGCCCGTTTGGCGCGTGCTGCCGCAGGATCTCGGCCATGCGGTAGCCGGGGTGGTCGAGGTGGTCCTGGTTGCAGATGAAGATGAAATCGTGCTCCCCCGGGAACATCTCGATGACGTGCGCAATGATGGGTTTGCCGTCAATCTCGATCAACGGCTTCGGGACGTCATAGCCGGCGCGCCGGAAACGCTCGCCGAAGCCCGACATGGGGATGATGATTTGCACTGCAAGCTTTCGAAAGAAGCCACGTCGGCGCTGGCGGGCACATCGCGCGCTGTCGCCGAAGACGTGGGTGATGATTGACGTGGGACTGCCATCACATGCACTGGTACGTCCTGCCCGGATGTGCAGTGCAGTGCGGCCGGGCGCACCCGGCTGACCGCGGATTCTAAATTGTGTGGTGCACCCCGCCGAGCGGGCCCTCGCACGAGGCACACAAGCCGGCATGCGGGTTTGCCGCTACGTGGTGATGCGGACGTCCGCTGCGAGATTCAACGGATGTTTTCCAAGGGCCGTTTGCCCATACTCGACGCACTTCGCCGACGCGTCCTGCGCGTTGCTTTTTTTGTCGCTGTTGTTGACTGTCGAGGAATCCAAGCATGTCTCTCGTGAAACGCCACCTCGTGTGGCTTCTGGTCGCCCTGGCCGGCGCCTTCGCCCTGGCGACGGTGGCGCTCGGCCGCGGCGAAGCCGTCAGTGCGCTGTGGGTTGTCGTGGCCGCCGTGTGTGTCTACCTGATCGCCTACCGCTACTACAGCCTGTTCGTGGCCAACCAGGTGCTGTCGCTGGACCCCAACCGCGTCACCCCGGCCTGGGCCCACAACGACGGGCTCGACTACGTGCCCACCAACAAGTACGTGCTGTACGGCCACCACTTCGCCGCGATCGCGGGCGCGGGCCCGCTGGTCGGGCCGGTGCTGGCGGCGCAGATGGGCTATGTGCCCGGGCTGCTGTGGCTGCTGGGCGGTGTGGTCTTCGCCGGCGCGGTGCAGGACTTCATCGTGCTGTTCATCTCGGCGCGCCGCGACGGCCGCTCGCTGGGTGACCTCGTCAAGCAGGAGATGGGCACGGTGCCCGGGATGATCGCGCTGTTCGGCGCCTTCATGATCATGATCATCATCCTCGCCGTGCTGGCGCTGATCGTGGTCAAGGCGCTGGCCGACTCGCCCTGGGGCACCTTCACGGTCGGCGCGACCATCCCCGTGGCGCTGTTCATGGGCCTGTACGTGCGCTACATCCGTCCGGGGCGCATCGGCGAGGTCTCCGTCATCGGATTCGTGCTGCTGATGCTGTCCATCGTCGGCGGCCAGTGGGTGCACGAGAGCGCCACCCTGGCGCCGCTGTTCACCTTCCAGGCCACCACGCTGGTGTGGATGCTGATCGGCTACGGCTTCATCGCCTCGGTGCTGCCGGTGTGGCTGCTGCTGGCGCCGCGCGACTACCTGTCGACCTTCCTGAAGATCGGCACCATCCTCGCGCTGGCCATCGGCATCGTGATCGTCGCCCCCAACCTGCAGATGCCCGCGCTCACGCAGTTCGCGCAAGGCAATGGTCCGGTGTGGGCGGGCAGCCTGTTCCCCTTCCTTTTCATCACCATCGCCTGCGGTGCGGTGTCGGGCTTCCACGCCCTGATTTCCTCGGGCACCACGCCCAAGATGCTGGAGAACGAGACCCACGCGCGCTTCATCGGCTACGGCGGCATGCTGGCCGAGTCGTTCGTGGCCGTGATGGCGCTGGTGGCCGCCTCGGTCATCCAGCCTGGCGTGTACTTTGCGATGAACAGCCCCGCGGCGATGGTGGGCAACACGCCCGAGCTGGTGGCGCAGACGCTGTCGACCTGGGGCTTCGTGATCACGCCCGACGTGCTCGTGCAGACCGCCAAGGACGTGGGCGAGAACACCATCCTGGCGCGCGCCGGCGGTGCGCCGACCCTGGCCGTGGGCATGGCGCAGATCCTGCACCAGGTGGTGGGCGGCAAGGCGATGATGGCCTTCTGGTACCACTTCGCGATCCTGTTCGAGGCCCTGTTCATCCTGACCGCGGTGGATGCCGGCACGCGCGCCGGGCGCTTCATGCTGCAGGACCTGATGGGCAGCTTCGTGCCTGCCTTCAAGCGCACCGACTCGCTGCCCGCCAACCTGACGGCCACCGGCCTGTGCGTGGCGGCCTGGGGCTACTTCCTGTACCAGGGGGTGGTAGATCCGCTGGGCGGCATCAACACGCTGTGGCCGCTGTTCGGCATCTCCAACCAGATGCTGGCCGCGGTGGCGCTGCTGCTGGGCACGGTGGTGCTGTGCAAGATGAAGCGTCAGAAGTTCGCCTGGGTGACGGCGCTGCCGGCCTGCTGGCTGCTGGCCTGCACACTGAGCGCGGGCTGGCTGAAGATCTTCTCGCCCGACGTGCGGGTGGGCTTCCTGGCCCACGCCGACAAGTACGCCGACGCGCTCGCCAAGGGCACCCTGCTGGCGCCCGCCAAGACGCCCGAGGCGATGTCGCGCATCATCTTCAACGACCGCCTCGACGCTGGCCTGTGCGTGCTGTTCATGCTGGTGGTGGTGAGCGTGCTCGTCTACAGCGTGAAGGCGATCCTGACGGCGCGTGCCAGCCGCCAGCCCACCGTCCAGGAAACGCCGTTCCAGGCCCTGGCCACGGCGACCACGCCCTGACGAGGGCGGCGTGATGATGATGCCGACGGCGCAGCCAGACGACACCCAGGCGGCCTCGCCGCCGCCCCAGGCCTCCCTGACAGCGGCTGTGTCGCGCGAGGTGGGCAAGGCGGGCCGCTACCTGGGGCAGGCCTTGCGCCTGATGGTGGGCCTGCCGGACTATGACAACTACCTCACGCACATGGAGGCCACCCACCCCGGGGTGGCCCCGATGAGCTACGAAGAGTTCTTCCGCGACCGCCAGGGTGCGCGCTACGGGGCTGGGCGGGGGAGCTGCTGCTGAGTTGATCGTCAGTGAGCATGCGGGATTGGGGGTTGGTAGAAATTCGCCGGGAGGCGGCGAAAGGCGTGGACAAGAAACAGGTGGCGAGTTGCCAAGGCTGCGTCCCCATCCCAACCTTCCCCCAGCGGGGGAAGGAGCGGACTCCCTCCCCCGCTGGGGGAGGGCCGGGGTGGGGGCTGCGGCGCATCGAGTGCCAATTCCGTCGCGCTGGGCGCTGTTTCTTGAGAGCTTGTCGAAGGGTGCGAAGTCAGTGAGCGTTTCTCTCACCCACCCCTGCCTCCCCCCAACGCCGGGACACTCAATACCTTTTCAGACATTTGCGAGGTCCCCTTGCTCCGGGGGCTCCCCTCGATCACGGGGGCCTGCCCGCCGCTTGACCGCTGCTAGACTGCCGCCCGTCGTTGGCCGCTGCGGTGGCTGTTCCCAACCACTGAAAGCTGTTCGCATGCAAGAAGTGATCTCCGGCGGCCCGTCCTCGCCGCAGTTGGCCCCCAGCCGGGCCCAATTCATCCGTTCCGCCTACATGCACCTCGGGGGCGCCATCGTGGCCTTCACCGTGCTCTCGGCCGCCCTGCATGCGCTGGGGCTGGGCCAGGCGATGCTGAAGGTGGTGATGGGTGGCCGCTTCGTGTGGCTGGCCGTGATGGGCGCGTTCATGATCGTCGGCTGGCTGGCCTCCCACCTGGCCGACACCGCCGCCAGCGAACAGACGCAGCGCGTCGGCCTGGGTGTCTACGTGCTGGCCGAGGCGCTGGTCTTCGCGCCCATGTTCGCCCTGGCCAATTTGGTCGCGCCCGGCGCCATCGGCGCGGCGGCCTTCCTGACCCTCGTGCTGGTGGCAGCCCTCACCTGGACCGCCTTCACTTCCTCGACCAATTTCTCTTTCCTGGGCGGCTTCCTGAAGATGGGCGGCTTCCTGGCCCTGGGCGCCATCGTGGCCGGCGCGATCTTTGGTTTCTCGCTGGGCCTGTGGTTCTCGGTCCTGATGGTCGGCTTCGCGGGGGCCTGCGTGCTGTTCGACACCTCACGCATCATCCACGAGTACCCCACCGATCGCCCGGCCGGCGCCGCGCTGCACCTGTTCGCCTCCATCGCGCTGATGCTGTGGTACGTGCTGCGCATCCTGA
>CBINPE010000084.1:0-21512 GCA_966252435.1 uncultured Burkholderiales bacterium
GGGCGGGGGGGGTGGGGGCCGCTCCCCCGTGCCGGCCCCCGTCCGCCCGCCCTTGCGTTGCCTGCCTCACGACTTGGCCGGCGCCGCGGCGGCGGCCTTCGGGGGGGCGGCGCCGGGCGGCGGCGCCGGCGGCTTCTCGATCGGGTGGCCCTGCTCGTCGACCTGCAGCACCTCGGGGTTCAGCGGCATGCCGGGCCGCACCCGCTGCAGGCCGCTGACGACCACGTGCTCGCCCGGCTTGAGGCCCTGCGTGACGATGCGCATGCCGTCGTTCAGCGAGCCCAGCGTCACGGCCCGGAACTGCGGCATCTTGTCCTCGCCCACCACCCACACGAAGCGCTTGCTCTGGTCGGTGCCAATGGCTCGCTCGGGCACCAGCACCGCCTGGCTCACGGTGCCGCTGGTGAGCTTGAGCCGGGCGAACAGGCCGGGGATCAGCCGGTGGTCGGCGTTGTCGAACACGGCGCGTGCCCGGATGCCGCCGGTCGCGGGGTTGAGGCGGTTGTCGAAGAAGTCGATGACGCCCTTGCGCGGGTAGCCGGTCTCGTTGGCCAGGCCCAGCTGCACCGGCGGCTGCGAGAGGGCACCCGCCTGGGCATAGCGCAGGTAGACCTGCTCGGGCACGTCGAAGTAGGCATACACCTTGTCCTGCGAGACCAGGGTGGTCAGCACGGTCTCGCCCGGCGCCACCAAATTGCCCGCAGTGACCTGCGCGCGCGACGCCACCCCGGTGATGGGAGCGCGGATCTGGCTGTATTCGACATTCAGCGCCGCGGCCTGCACCGCCGCCTGCGCCGCCTGCAGGTTGGCCTTGGCGTTGCGCAGGCCGGCGGTGAGCTGCTCGGCCTCCTGCTGCGAGATGGCCTTCTCGGCCAAGAGCTTGTTGGCGCGCGTTTCCTCGGTGCCGGCCAGTTCGGCCGCGGTGCGCGCGGCGGCCAGTTGGGCCTGGGCGCGTGTCAGTTCGGCCCCGAAGCCCCGTGCATCCAGCGTGAACAGCAGCTGGCCCTTGCGCACCTGCTGGCCTTCGGTGAAGTGCACCTTCTCGAGCGTGCCGCCGACGCGGGCGCGCACATCGACCGTCTCGGTGGCCTCCAGGCGGCCGGTGAATTCATCGGACTGGGCCACGTCGCGCGCAACGGCGGGGGCCACCGAGACGGGCGGCGCCGGAGGCGGACCGCCCTGGGCCTGGGAGGGGCCGCAGCCCTGCAATCCCCCCAGGGACGACAAGGCCATCGCCAGCAACGCTGTCGCCAGCGCGCGGGACGGCGTCGCGGGATGGGGGCGGGACGATCGCCATGTCGTCAGCACATTGAAACCCATGAGAAACATCCTTGGTCAGAGCCGGCACGGGGGCACCAGCCACGGACAAGGCCGTGCGGCTCGGTTGATTGTTGGTGCGGGGCGGAGCGAAGAATGTAGCGAAAATCGGGAGAGCGTGCCTTTGGTGGGGGCAGAGACCTTTCGGGGGCGCCAGGCCTCGGGTAGCATGGGCCGCATCCCGTCACCGGCCCCTCGGGGGGTTGACCACCATGCACACCGAACGGCGTCTCTTTGCACGCATTCCGTTTCAGGGGCAGGCCAGCCTGCAGCTGGCCGCAGCAGCCAGTGATTGGCCGGTGACCCTGGTCGACCTGTCCTTCAAGGGCGCCCTCATCGACCTGCCCCCGGACACCGCCGCGGGAAGCGTCACCCCCGGCGACACCGGCACCCTGCTGCTGCAACTGGGCCGCCAGCCCGAGGAGTGCATCGCCATGCTGGTCGACGTGGCGCACGTCGACGGCCTGCATGCCGGCCTGCAGTGCCGTGGCATCGACCTCGACAGCGTGACCCACCTGCGCCGCCTGCTGTCCGTCAACATGGGTGACGCCGCGCTGCTGGACCGCGAACTCAAGGCCCTGTGCCGCTGAGGCGCACCGGGCGGGCCCGCCCAGGCCTGCCCGCTTCTTCCTTCCCTTGCCAGGAGGCTCCCACCGCATCTTCTTTGCCCTGCTGCTGTTCATTCATTCATTCATTCATTCGCTCCCTCGTGCCGCGTGTTGTCGTACCGGTTCGCCGCGCTTGCAACCCTCCACTCCTCAAGGAAAGAAAAATGAGCCCTTCCCTGTGCCGCTCCCGGACCCTGCCCCTCATCCTGGCCGCCGCGGTCGCGGCGGTGCTGTCGTTCGGGGGGCCGGCGGCCCGCGCCGAGCAAAGCACCTACAAGATCACGATCGGCGGCTCGGCGGGGGGCGGCTACGACCAGACTGGCCGGTTGCTGGGCAAGGCGCTGCAGGAGACCGGCGCGGCCAAGTCGGTCTCCTTCGAGAACAAGGGCGGTGCGGGCGGCACGCTGGCGCTGGCGCAGTTTGCCAAGACCAGCAAGGGCGATCCCGGCGCGCTGCTGGTGGTGGGGGCGGTGATGATCGGTGCCATCGTGCAGGACAAGCCGGCGGTCACGCTGGAGGGACTCACGCCGGTGGCCCGCCTGCTGACCGAGTACGACGTGATCGTGGTGCCCAAGGACTCGCCGTTCAAGTCCGTCAAGGAGGTCCTCGACCAGATGAAGAAGGACCCGGGCAGCGTGAAATGGGGCGGTGGCTCGCTGGGCTCGATCGACCACATCGGCGTGGCCATGCTGGCCCGCGAGACCGGGGTCGACGCGGGCAAGCTCAGCTACACGGGCTTCAGCGGCGGCGCAGACGTCATGGGCGCGCTGCAGAGCGGCAAGATCAACGTGGCCATCAGCGGCCTGGCCGAGATGGAGGAGGCCATCAAGGCCGGCAAGCTGCGCGGGCTGGCGGTGACGGCCGCCAACAAGCTGCCTGACAGCACCATCCCTTCGCTGTCGGAGCAGGGCATCAACGTCATCGTGGGCAACTGGCGCGGGGTGTACGGCGCCGCCGGCCTCAGCCCCGAACAGCGGCAGGCACTGACCGACGCGGTCCTGCAGGCCAGCAAGAGCAACGCCTGGACCGAGGGGATGAAGCAGAACCGCTGGTTCCGCTCGGTCCAGCTCACCGGCGACAACTTCGCCCGCTACGTGGAGGAAGATCTGGCACGCAAGCGCGCCATGATGCTCAAGCTGGGCATGCTGTGAGGATGGCAGGCGGGGTGGAGCACCGGCCTGGCCTGGTCCTCGCCCCGCTGGGGACGGCGTGCAAACACCCCCATTCGATTCTTTCGGCCTCCCTTTCGTGCAGAGCAATCAAAGGACCGCGCAGGCCGTGAGCGTCCTCTTCCTGGTGTCATCCACACCACTCCCGTTCGGGCTCAGGTATCGAAGCCTGCTCACTGATTGATGGCGCAGGCTTCGATACCTGAGCCCGAACGGGGAGTGGTGTGGGCGGGGGGAGAAACGCTCGCTGACTGCGCACCCTTCGACGGGCTCAGGGCGAACGGGTGGTGGTACGCAGACAAGCCGTGCAGACGACATCGATGCCCAGCACCGGCTGGTGCCGCCTCGCCATCTTCCACGCCCACCTCACTGCACCACCACCACGCTCACGCCACCATTGGCCCCCACGTCCACCTGCAGCCGGGCCCCGTCCTCCACCGGCCCGAACAGGGCCTGGGCCACGGCGGCCACCACGCGTTGCTCCACGGCGCGCTGCAGCGGACGCGCCCCGAAGGTGGGGCTGAAGCCGATCGCAGCCACCCAGTCGACCAGCGCCGGGGTGAAGTCCAGCGTGATGCCGCGCCGCGCCAGGCCTTCGCGCCCGGCGATCGCGGCCAGCTCCTGGCGGGCGATCGCCCGGATGGCCTCCTGGCCCAGCGGCGCGAACGGCACCACGCGGTCGATGCGGTTGAAGAACTCGGGCCGGAAGAAGCGCCGCACCTCGTGCAGCGTCGTGTCGCCCTGCGGCTCGGTGAAGCCCAGCGAGCCGCCCATGCGCACGCCCAGGTTGCTGGTCATCAGCACGATGGTGTTGCGGAAGTCGGTCTCGCGGCCGCGGCTGTCGCGCAGCCGGCCCTCGTCCAGCAGGCTCAGCAGCACGTCGAACACCGCCGGGTCGGCCTTCTCGATCTCGTCCAGCAGGATCACGGAGAAGGGCTTGCTGCGCACCTGCTCGATCAGCGGGCCCGGCCGGTCCGCCTGCCCGATCAGGCGCGCCACCTGGAAGGCGTGCTGGAACTCGCTCATGTCCAGGCGCAGCAAGGGTGGCTCGCCCCCCGCGGCGCCGAAGAAGAAGGCCGCCAGCGCCTTGGCCGCCGCCGTCTTGCCCACGCCGGTGGGGCCGACCAGCAGCAGCGTGGCCATCGGCTTGGCATCGTCGTTCAGCCCGGCCTTGAAAGTGCAGACCACGTCCTTCAGGTGTTCCAGGGCCGCGGGCTGGCCCATCACCCGGGTGGCGAAGAAGCGCTCGACCTCGTCCAGCGCCAGCGGGCGGTCGTCGCGCAGGAACAGCTCGGGCAGGCCGGTGCGCTGCGCGAACAGCGCCAGCACCTGCGCCTCGGCGACGGCGGGCGGGGAGCCGTCCGCCGCCGGGGGCGCGCTCAGGGCCTGGCGCACGCAGTCGCCAAAGAAGCGCACCGCCTTGCCGGGAAAGCGCTCGTAGCGCAGGTAGCGTTTGAGCAGCCGGTGGCCGGCCTCCAGTGCCGGCGGCTCGATGGTCACGCCCAGGCTCTGCTGCGCGTGCTGGGCCAGCGTGTTCAGCACGCGGCGCACGCGCGGCGGGTCCATCTCGCCCATCAGGACAGGCTCGAAGCATTCCATGAAACCGGGCAGCAGGCGGCGTGCGGCCTCCAGCTCGGCGGGGCGCGCCTCGCCGATCAGGCGCAGGCTGCCGCGGCGCACCGCCGGTAGCAGGTAGGCGGCCATCGAGTCCTCCGCCGACGAGCCTCCCACGTGCAGCAGGTTGACGAAGTCGGTGACCCACAGCACACCGTGCACCATGTCCAGCCACTCGATCGCCTGGTCGCACCAGGCCTGCCACTCGCCCAGGTACTTGGCGCGGCCAATCAGGCGCTCGGCGCTGCTGCGCCAGAAGCTGGCGGCAGGCTCGTCGTCGGCGCGGCCCTGGGCCTGCAGCTGGCGGTGCGCCTTGCGGATCGCCTCCTGGATCACCACGCTCTTGCCCACGCCGGCCTCGCCGACCAGCAGCAGGTGGCCGCCGCGCACCAGGCGCGCGGCCAGCTCGTCGACCAGGGCACCCTGCTCCCAGGCGACCTCGGGGAAGCCATGCGACGGACGGCGCTGGCCCGCCTCGGGCAGGGCGTCGGCCAGGGTGGCCAGCTGCTCGCTGGCGTCGCGCAGGTGGCGCGGCACCCAGGCCGCGCCCTGGTGCACCTGGCGACGCACGGTCAGCGATTCCAGCCACGGCGTGCCGGGCATCAGGTGGCGTCGCGCCTCCTCGGGCGACAGGCCGTCGAGGGTTTCGCGGGTGTAGTGCTCGATCAGCACCGCCAGCTGGCCTTCGTCGAAGTAGTGGAAGCCCTGGTCCAGCCAGGGCAGGTGGCACACGGCGTCGCCCGTCTCGGCGTGGCTGCCGTAAACGGCTGCCACCTTGAAGGGCGTGGGCGTGGCCACCGGGAAGCTGCCTTTGTCGGTGCGGTGCGCCAGGTGCACCGGCACGCTGGCGAGCTTCAGGCGCGGCTCGTCCATCTCGGGCTCGGGCACGTACTCCTCGCGCTCCCAGGCGCGTTGCATGGCCTCGCCCAGGTGGGTCTTGAGGCGCTTGGCGTTGCGATCCACCGCCTGGAAGCGCGTGCCCGGCACGCAGCCGAAGACCGCCTCGTCGGACAGCGTCCAGCACAGAAGGGGATAGGTGAGGCTGCGGGTGGTCACGTCAGCTTGCTTTCGTCCAGGGAAGGTTGTCGGGTGCGCCTGCGCAGGAGGAAGCGGGCAGTCCCGCGCGCCGCAGCCTTCCAAGCGTTCACCCGGTCTATCGTACTCATCCCGAACAGGGGCTTCGATTCGTTAAATCTGGCCTTCAACCTCCGGCGGTCACCAACCGATAACCCGGCAGGGGGCGCATGGACAGCGCCGATCCCGACACATGCGTGCAAGAGGGAACATGTTCAAGAACTTGACCATCGGTAAAAGACTGGCGCTGGGTTTTGGCGCCAACATCGTGCTGAGCGTGGGCATCGTGGCCTGTGCGGTGTTCACCATGCAGAGCCTGAACTCCAGCGTTGACGAGCTGGCCACCAACCGGATGGTCAAGGTTGCGCAGTTCAATGAACTGAAGGACAACCTCCAGAGCATCGGCCGTTTCACCCGCAACATCATCATCAACAACGAGCCAGCCTTCGCCAGCGCAGAGAAAAAGAAGATCGCGGAGCTGAGGGCGAAGAACGCCGAGCTGCTTGCCCAGCTGGACCGGACAGTCAGGCTGCCCAAGGGGCGGGAACTCTACAAGACGATCAACGAGGGACGTGGCCCGTACAACGAGGCCTTGGACCACGTCATCGAACTGGCCGTCCAGGGCGACAAGGAGGCTGCCGGTGCCTACCTGATCGACAAGGTCCGCCCCCTGCAAAGCGTCGTCTTCAAGGCGGTCGACAGCTCCATCGAGATGCAGGGGCATATTGCCAACGACTTGGCCAGGACGAGCAAGGAGACCGCGTCTTTCGGTGCGCTGCTGTTGTCGGGCCTGGCCGGCCTGATGGCGGTCATGGGGGCGTCGTTCGGATGGTTCGTGACACGCTCCATCAGCTTGCCGATGGCCCTGGCCATGCAAGCCGCCGACGCGATCCGTCGCGGCGATTTGAGCCAGCCCATTCCCCCGGGCCACGGTGACGAGGTGGGCCAGCTGCTGCGCACGATGCAGAGCATGCAGGCCAGCCTGACCCGTGTGGTCTCGAGCGTGCGGGTCAACTCCGAGAGCGTGGCCTCGGCCAGTGCCCAGATTGCGCAAGGCAACCACGACCTGAGCCAGCGCACTGAAGAGCAGGCCAGTGCGTTGCAGCAGACGGCCGCCACGATGGAGCAGCTCAACACCACGGTGCGCAACAACGCCGACAACGCCAAGCAGGCCGACCAATTGGCCCGGAGTGCGTCCGACGTGGCGGCCCAGGGCGGTGAGGTGGTCGGCAAGGTGGTCGATACGATGCGGGGCATCAGCGAGAGCAGCCGCAAGATCGGCGACATCATCGGCGTGATCGATGGCATCGCCTTCCAGACCAACATCCTTGCGCTGAATGCGGCGGTGGAAGCCGCCCGCGCCGGCGAGCAGGGCCGGGGCTTCGCCGTGGTGGCGGGTGAGGTGCGTACCCTGGCGCAGCGCAGCGCCGAGGCGGCCAAGGAAATCAAGTCCCTCATCGGACGCAGCGTGGAGCAGGTCGAGCAGGGCACGGTGCTGGTCGACCAGGCCGGCAGGACGATGGGCGAGATCGTGGGCTCCATCCAGCGTGTCAGCGACATCGTGGCGGAAATCACCCATGCCAGCTCCGAGCAGAGCTCGGGCATCTCGCAGGTGGGCAACGCGGTCACCCAGATGGACCAGGTGACGCAGCAAAACGCCGCCCTGGTGGAGGAGAGCGCCGCAGCAGCAGAAAGCCTGAAGGGCCAGGCGCACCAGCTGGTGCAGGCCGTGGCCGTGTTCAAGCTGTCGAGCGAAGGCCAGGGGCACGGACCCAACCACCGCGTTTGAAAAATTGGATGAGCCTGCCCTGGCACGCTGGGCACTCGGGTATCTCGTCTCAGGGAATTTGAAGGGTTGGCGCTGGGAGCGCCCCTACCCCAGCCCTCCCCCAGCGGGGGAGGGGGTTCGCTCCTTCCCCGCTGGGGAAGGTTGGTTGGGATGGGGGCGCGACGGTGGCACACCTCCAACCTTTCAAAATCCTCGAGACGGCGTACTCGTTCAACCGGGGGCTTGGGGCTGGGCAACCAGCGCAGGTCCTTCAACGCTGCCGCACCACAGCAGCAGGCCCCAGTCCGCCGCGCCCAGGGGGCCGCTGGGCCACTTGCGCACCAGGGTCGAGCGCAGGTCGGTGAGGCTGCAGCCGTCCTCGCGGCGCGCGGGTTCGCGGCGCAGGCGCACGATCTCGGTGGGCAGCGGGGCCGGCTCGGCCTCGTCCAGCGACTGCAGGCGCAGGCCCAGCGGCAGCGGGCGCGCATCGGCACCGACCGACCACAGGTGCACGCCGCGTTCGCCGGCCAGCAGGTCGAGCAGTCCGGCGCCTTCGAAGCAGCGCGTGCCGGGCGCGGGCCGCGGGCCCGGCAGCTCATGCGCGTCGAGTTCGTCCAGCAGCACCTGGTAGTCGGCCCAGGCGGTGGCCACGCAGGGGGCGGGTCGCTGGTCCTGCAACGGGGCGATCGCCAGGCGGATGCGGTCGACGCCACGCGCCTGCACGGCCTCGAAGCGGCGCTGCAGCAGGGCCAGCTGCAGGCACCAGTCGGCGGTCTCGCTGTCGACGCCGCGCAGCGGCTCGGCGCTGGCGTGCACCTGCTCGAGGAAGTCGCGCATGTCCTGCTGCACGCTCAGCTCCTGCAGCAGGGCCTGGCGGCCGTGGCCCCAGTTGCGCAGCTTGGCGCCGAGGCTGCGCGAGGGGCGGGGCGTGCTCACGGTGCGCGGGCCGCGGCGCTCGCCCAGGTCCCAGCAGCGCCGCGCCAGCACGTCGCGCAGCGGGTCGAGCCGCACCTGGATGGCCCGTAGCGCCAGCACCGACGGCTCGGCCAGGGTAGGTTGGTCCAGGGCCTCGCGCAGCCGTTCGTGCAGCGCCTCGGCCTGGGCCGACAGCTGGAGGTAGTCCGCGGGACGGTCGCTGTGCGGGGGCGGCGCCACGGGCCGGGCCGCGGCCTGGGTCAGCAGGGCCGCCTCGCTGTGCAGCCGGCCGTCGGGCGTGAGCTGAACGTCCAGCAGCATGGGCTGGCCGGCCGGGGAGGACGCCAGGCGGCGCGCGATCGGGGCAGTCAGCACGCGCTCGATGCCGCGCTTGAGCGCCCGCGCGCCCAGCGCCTCGTCGCGCCCCAGGCCCGACAGGTGGGTCAGCGCCTCGGTCCGCAGGTTCAAGAAGGTCATGCGGCGCACGAAGCCCTCGCGCGCCAGCACCCGGTCGAGCTGCAGGGCGGCGATCGCGGCCAGCTCCGGTGCGCCCAGTGGTTCGAAGTTCACGACCTCGTCCAGCCGGTTGAAGAACTCGGGGCGGAAGAAGCGCTCCACCGCCTCGCGGTAGGTGTGCGCCGCGTCCGAGGCGCCGGGTGCGAAGCCGGTGTGGCGGCTGGCCGCCACCGCCCCCAGGTTGGAGGTGAGCACGACCACGCACTGCGTGAAGTCGGTGGTGCGGCCCTGCGCGTCGGTCAGGCGGCCTTCGCCCAGCACCTGCAGCAGCAGGTCGTGCACGGCGGGGTGGGCCTTCTCGATCTCGTCGAGCAGCAGCACGCAGGCGCGGCGCTGGCGCACCGCGCCGGTCAGCTGGCCCTCGGGACGGCGCGCGTCGCCGATCAGGCGGTCCACCGCGTCGGCGTCGACGTACTCGTTCATGTCGAAGCGCAGCAGGCCGCCCTCGTCCTCGAACAGCAGCTCGGCCAGCAGCTTGGCGGCCTCGCTCTTGCCCACGCCGGTGGGGCCGATGAACAGCAGCGAGGCCAGCGGCTTGTGCGGCGCGGCCAGGCCGGACTTGGCCAGGGCCACCACGTCGACCAGGCTGGCGCGCACCTGGGGCTGCCCGATCAGGCGCTGCGCCACCTGCTCGGCCACGCGGCGCAGGTCGAGCCCGAGGTGGCGCGAGAAGATGGCCTCGCGGAAGTGGTGGCTGGCGGTGAAGGCGGCCAGCACCTCGGCGCGCCCGATGTCGCGCTTCGCGTGGCGCGTGGCCAGCCGCTCCAGCACGCGCAGGGCCGAGCCGGGCAGCACCTCGTCGCCCTTGAAACGCCCCTCCATCTTCAGCAGCTCGGCCAGCGCCTCGGGGGCGATGCGGCACGCGAAGCGCTGCTCCAGCACCGCGCGGCGCCAGCCGATGATGCGCAGCGCAGTGGCGCGCGGCGGCGCGTCGACCCGGATGACGCGGAACAGGTCGGCGAAGCGGCGGTCACGCTGCTGCAGCTTCTGCCAAGCCTGCGGGGTGGCCTCGCCGACCAGGGTCAGGGCGCGCGACTCCAGGTGCGGGCGCAGCACGTCGGCCAGGGTGAGCCGGTTCTGCGCGCTGCGGCCCACCGACAGCAGCGCCACCAGGTTGTCGCAGTAGAGGTGGTCGTGGCGCATGCGCACGTGCTGCAGCACCGCCTCCATGCGGCGCTGCCACTCGCCGACCACGCTCATGCCCGAGATCACGCGCAGCGGGTCGAGGTGCCACAGCTTGGCCAGCTTGTCGGGGTCGCGCCCGACCTCGGCCGCCAGGTAGCGGTGCACCGCGCCGTGCACCAGGGCCGTCTTGCCGGCGCCGCGCGGGCCGACCAGCACGAAGGCGGCCGGCTCGCCGCGGTACAGGGCGTGGCGCAGCTCCTCGACCAGCGCGTCGCGCTCCAGCGCGGGGCTCAGCTCGTCGGGGTAGAGGTCGTTCAGGTTGGTGGCGACGCGGCGCACCTCGACCGCGCCGTCGAGCTGCGGCCCGTGCAGGCGGGCGCGCCGTGATCCGCCGGGCTCGAAGGGGAAGCGCGCGTTCTGCACCGGCAGGCTGAGCTCCAGCTCGCTGAGCTCGTCGGTGACGGCGGCGAAGTGGTCGGACGGCTGGAAGTTATCGCCGAGCCGCTTGCGCCGCTCGCGGAAGTCGGCCTGCAGGTGCGCCACCAGGCGCTCGGTGCGCTGCGCGGAGGTCAGCCCGCCCGGGCCGAGGTCGGCCACCAGCCCGTCGAGCATTGGCAGGCAGGCGTAGTGGCGCTCGCCCACGCTGAAGAACACCGTGGCGAAGCTTCCCTCCACCCAGCGTTGGCCCGAGTCGAAGCCCAGCGGCACGCGCTCGAAGCGCATCGGCGGGGCGAAGCTCAGCCACAGGTAGTCGTCGAGGTTGTCGCGGTCGGGCCGCTCGTCGCGGAAGCGGTGCACGATGGCCTGGCGCAGGCGGGCCTGCGCTTTCTCGAAGCGCTCGGCGCTGGCCCACAGGCCCGGCAGGAAGACGCTGCTCAGCCGGTAGCCGATGGCCTTGCGGTAGGCAACCAGGATGGGGATCTGCAGGGGCAGGCTCATGGGGAGGGGTGGCGTGCGAGGCGGGGCAAGACAGGGGCCGCTTCTTTTCTGGAATTCACCACGGTTGGCGAAAGGCGTGGACAAGAAAGAGGTGGCGATCTGCGAAGGCTGCGCCCCCATCCCAACCTTCCCCCAGCGGGGGAAGGCGCGGACTCCCTCCCCCGCTGGGGGAGGGCTGGGGTGGGGGCTGCTGCGCACCGGGTGCCCATCCCCTGGCGCCGGGCGCCCTTTCTCAGTAGAAACGGAGTGGCGAGCGGGAGGCTGCGGCTACCGGCGGGCTTGGCTGGCTTCATGCCGGCTCCTCCGCGTCCCCCTGCAGCATGCGCTCGATGACGCGCCCGAAGTGGCGGTCGAGCAGGGCTTTCCACAGTGGCGCATGAGGCCAGTCGACCCGCCAGGTGCCGTCGGCGTCGCTGAGCTGGCCTTCCTTGACCTGGCGGTGCACCGGCTGGGCGTTGAAGAACAGGCGCCGGTGCACGCCGCGGGGCGTGACGAAGTCCTCCCCCTTCTGGTTGTGCACCACGACCCAGGCGTCGGATTTGCGCTCGCCCTGCCACAGCCGCCACATGCCGCCTTCGGCGCGCAGCTGGTCGAACACGGCCGGGCCGCGCAGTTCCAGCTCGTAGCCGACGATCACGGTGGAGCGCGCCAGGGCCCGGCCCGGCGGCAATGGCCAGACCTCGCGGTCGTAGGGCACGGGTTCGGGCTTCTTGCGGCGCTCCTCGTCGTCCCCGTCTTCGTCTTCCTCGGGCTCGACGGATTCCAGCTCGGGCGCCGGTGCGGCCGCGTCGCGCAGCCAGACCACGCGGGTGCACAGGCTCCAGCCCGCCAGGGCCGCCAGTTCCTGCCAGGCGTCGCGCAGGCCGTCCAGCAGCATCATGGGGGCGTACACGCCCACGGTGCACAGGCCGCTGTCCGGCCGCATGGCATGGAACACCTCGCGCTGCAGGCTCAGGAAGCGTGCCTCCCAGGGCGCCAGGTCCGGCGGGGCGGCGGCCTCGCCCAGCAGGGCCTGCAGGGCTGCGTCCTCGAGCGCGACGATCTCGCCCTGCATCGCCTCGACGGCACGCTGCAGGCCCCTCAGGACGCGCTCGCGCGCCGCCGAGGCGGTCTCGTCCCAATGCGGCAGCCGGGCATTCTTGCGCCGCAGCTTGTCGTGGCGCCGGTGCTCGTTGCCGAAGCGGAAGGCCTGGTTGGTCAGGTGCACGTAGAGCGGGCCATCGACCATGCGCTGCCAGCGGCGGCGCGCCTCGGCGGCCGCCTCGGCCACGCGCAGCGGCGTGCCGTCCAGCGCGCGCTGCAGCGGCTCGGCTCGCACGGCCAGGCCTTGCGAGGGCTCGGCACCCGGCCCCACTTGCACCGCCACCGGCTGCGCGCCAGGGTGCGGCGCCAGCGCATGCGCCAGCGGCAGCAGCAGCCGGCGGCGCAGCACGCGCTGCACGTCGCGCGCGCCGTAGCGCGGGTCGGCCGGCAGGGCGGCCAGCGCGGCGGCGCTGGCGGGGTCCAGCGCCAGCTCGATCTGGCGTTCGCGCAGGCCCTCGCGCCGGGTCATGAGGCCGATCTCGCGCTCGAAGATCGGTACCCGCTGCGCCCCGTCCAGCACGGCGTAGGGCACCACGTGGTCGATGCGGTTGAACAGCTCGGGCCGCAGCGCGCCCTGCACGGCTTGCTCGAAATGGCGCCGGGCGTCCTGCGCCGCGGCGCCCGCGGACGGGGCCGCCATCGCCATGGGAGGACGCTGCAGGGCCTGCGCGCCGAGGTTGGACGTCATCAGCACGATGGTCCCGCAGAAGTTGGCGGTCAGCCCGTCGCCGCCGGTCAGCCGGCCTTCGCCCAGCACCTGCAGCAGCAGGTCGAAGAAGGCGGGGTCGGCCTTCTCCAGCTCGTCGAGCAGCAGCACCGAGAAGGGCTGGCGGCGCACCTCGCCCACCAGCACGCCTTCCTCACCGCCCAGGTCGCCAAGCAGGCGCAGCACCGCCACCGGGTCGGCGTACTCGCTCATGTCGAGGCGGATCATGCGCCGCGCGTCGCCGAACATGAACTCGGCCAGCGCCTTGGCGGTCTCGGTCTTGCCCACGCCGGTGGGGCCGATCAGCAGCAGCGAGGCGATCGGCTTGCCGGTGCGCGCCAGGCCGGTCTTGGTGGCGGCCAGCACGCCCAGCACCACGTCGATGGCCTCGGGCTGGCCGAACAGCCGCGAGGCGAAGAAGGCGCGCACCTCGGCCAGGTCCAGCGGCAGGGCAGGGTCCAGCAGGCGGCGCGGCATGCCGGTCTCGGTGCAGAAGGCGGCCCAGGCGGCGTCGCGCGTGAGCACGGGCTCGGGCACCAGCGCGCTGCCGCGCACGTGCAGGATCAGCTCCTCGAAGAAGCGGATGCCCTTGCCGGGAAAGCCGGAGTACGGCGAGAAGCGGCGCTGCAGGGCCAGGATCTCGGCCACCACGCCCTCGGCCACGCGCACCTTGTGCGTCTGCGCCAGGGCGGCCACCGCCTGCACCACGACGCGCTCCTGCTCGGCGGGGCTGGTCTCGGGCAGGCGCACGGTCTCGAACAGCGCGGCCAGCCCCGGGCTGCGCAGCTCCAGCGTGGCCAGCTCGGCCGGCGTGGCCTCGGCGAGCAGCTGCACGCGGCCGCGCGCCAGGGGCTCGCGCAGCGCGTCGCCCAGGCTGACCGCGTTGCCTTCGTACTGGCCGACCTCGAACAGCTCCACCAGGTGCCCCACGTACAAGGTCACCTGCTGCTCGTGCAATTCGCCGCACAGGCGCGCCAGCGCGTGCTGCCAGCCGCCGTCGCCCGTGAGGCCCTGGATCAGCCGGGCGGCGCTGGTCTCCCACACGTCCCCCGGCACCTGGCGCCGCAGCCGCTCGCGCACGTGGTGGTGGACCAGCGCGGTCTTGCCGCTGCCCTGCTCACCCACCAGCAGCACGCTGCGGGTAAAGCGGCCCTGGGTGGCATGGCGCAGGGCCTCCAGCGGGCCCTCAAGGCCGACCACCTCGCCCTTGCTGCGCAGCTCGGCGGCCACGCTGCGCAGCAGGGGCACGGTGCGCTCGGCCTGCAGGCGGCGCAGCTCTTCGGCGCTGTGGAAGGCCAGGACCAGCGGCTGGGGCGACTGCTCGACCTGGTCGAACCACTGCGCCGCCACCTGCAGCCGGGCCGAGGCGCGGCGGCCCTTGCGGCGCGACTCCAGCCGCACCGCTTCGACCAGGGCGGCCTGCAGCCGCTCCGGCGGGGCGATCGCCACCACGCCCAGCGCCGGCACGAAGGCCAGGCCGCGCGGCGCGTCCGCCGGGGTGGTGAAGGCCACGTGGCGGCAGCGCAGCGCGGGTTGCAGCAGGGGGTCCTTGCCCTCGGGGTAGTCCACCACGATCTCGCAGCGCTCGAGCGGCGGGGCGTCGAGCCACTGCAGGGCCTCGAGGGCCCGGCCCTCGTCGATCAGGTGGGTCTGGACGGCGTCGGCCAGGCGCTGCGCCATGCGCTGGGCCGAGCCCTGCAGCGCGACCGCGTCGGGGCAGGCCAGCGAGGTCAGCACCGTGTGGCCGCTGGGGCTGCCCAGCTCGAAGAAGGCCAGCGTCAGGTCAAGACGCCGGGCCATGCGCGTACATCGTCACGGAGCAGGGCACTCACTCACTCGTTGGCTTCGGCGGCCGGGTCGGTCGCTTCGAGTTCGTAGCTGGCGGCCAGCATCGCCAGGCGTGCGATCACGCCGTACATGTAGAAGCGGTTCGGCGCCGTGGCCACCGGACGCGCGCCCGGCTTGGGCAGGCTGCTCGGCTCGACCGAGGCCATGGGCACGAAGCTCGCGCCGGGGGAGTTGAGGTTCTCGTCGATGCCGCGCTCGGCGTTGACGCGGTAGAAGCCGCCCACCACGTAGCGGTCGATCATGTAGACCACCGGCTCGGCGACGGCGTCGCCGATCTGCTCGAAGGTGGGCACGCCTTCCTGCAGGATCACCTCGCTGACCTCCTGGCCGTCCTTGATCACGCTCATCTTGTTGCGTGTGCGGCGGTTGAGGTCGGCCAGGTCCTGCGGGTCGCGCACGGTCATGATGCCCATGCCGTAGGTGCCGGCGTCGGCCTTGACGATCAGGAAGGGCTTGTCCTGGACGCCGTACTCCTTGTACTTGCGGCGGATCTGGCCGAGCAGGGCGTCGGCCTGGCTCATCAGGCCTTCCATGCCGTCGCCGCTGCTGAAGTTGACCTGGTCGCAGCGCGCGAACAGCGGGTTGATGAGCCAGGGGTCCATGCCCAGAAGCTTGGCGAACTTCTTGGCCACCTCTTCATAGGCGGCGAAGTGCTTGGTCTTGCGCCGCACCGCCCAGCCGGCGTGCAGCGGCGGCAGCAGGTACTGCTCGTGCAGGCCTTCCAGCACGCTGGGGATGCCGGCCGAGAGGTCGTTGTTGAGCAGGATGGTGCAGGGGTCGAAGTCCTTGAGGCCGAGCCGGCCGCGCCGGCGCACCAGGGGCTCCACCGTGAGGGTGCCGCCGTCGGCCAGGGTGATGGGGGTGGGCTCGGTGATGTTCTCGTCCAGCGTGCCCAGGCGCACGTTCATGCCCGCCTGGTGGAAGATCTGCAGCAGCCGCGAGACGTTCGAGAGGTAGTGCAGGTTGCGGGTGTGCTTCTCGGGGATCAGCAGCAGGTTCTTGGCCTCGGGGCAGATCTTCTCGATGGCCGCCATCGCCGCCTGCACGGCCAGCGGCACCATCTCGTTGGACAGGTTGTTGAAGCCCCCGGGGAACAGGTTGGTGTCGACCGGCGCCAGCTTGAAGCCGGCATTGCGCAGGTCGACCGAGCTGTAGAACGGCGGCGTGTGCTCCATCCACTCCAGGCGGAACCAGCGCTCGATGGCGGGCAGGGACTCGAGGATGCGCTGCTCCAGCTCGTTGATCGGTCCGGTCAGGGCGGTGATGAGATGGGGAACCATGGGTGCGTCCGAATGGAAGGGGATGGAAGAAAAGCGTCGATCGATCTGCGGCAATCGATTCTAGGCATCGGACGATAGCACCGGATGACGAGCGAGCTGCCCCGCAGGGGCACTTGCTCGCAGGTGGACCCGGCGAGCAAGTGCTTGCTGCCGGGCGGGCCCGGTGTTTCCCGATCTTCTGCCCGGGCACAAAAAAAGGCCACCTCGCGGTGGCCCAAGTCGCTCTGCTGGAGAACAGGGAAAAACATCGACAGACCCGCCCCCCGGCGAACCGGGCGGGCGGGCGGTACAGCAACGACAAACGGTCAGCGGTTGTAGGCGGTCTCGCCGTGGGAGGAGATGTCCAGACCCTCGCGCTCGGCTTCTTCCGAGACACGCAGGCCGATCACCAGGTCCACCAGCTTGAAGGCGATGAAGGCCACGACCGCGGAGATCACGACCGTGCACAGCACGCCCGTGCCCTGGATCATCAGCTGCTCGCCGATGCCGGGGAAGTCGCCGCACTTGTTGGTCACGTAGTTGCAGGTGCCGGTGCCGCCCAGGGAGGGCGAGGAGAACACGCCGGTCAGCAGGGCGCCCAGGATGCCGCCCACGCCGTGCACGCCGAACACGTCCAGCGAGTCGTCCGCGCCGAGCATGCGCTTGAGGCCATGCACGCCCCACAGGCAGACCAGGCCGGAGATCAGGCCGATGGCCAGGGCACCGCCCACGCCGACGAAGCCGCAGGCCGGCGTCACTGCCACCAGGCCCGCCACCGCGCCGGACACTGCGCCCAGCATCGAGGCCTTGCCCTTCATCAGGGTCTCGCCCAGCGACCAGCTCAGCGTGGCGGCGGCCGTGGCGACCACCGTGTTGATGAAGGCCAGCGCGGCCACGCCGTTGGCTTCGAGGTTGGAGCCGGCGTTGAAGCCGAACCAGCCCACCCACAGCAGCGAGGCACCCACCATCGTCAGCGCCAGGCTGTGCGGGGGCATCGATTCCTTGCCGTAGCCGATGCGCTTGCCCACCATGTAGGCGCCCACCAGGCCCGCGACGGCGGCGTTGATGTGCACCACGGTGCCGCCGGCGAAGTCCAGCGCGCCCTTGGCCCACATGAAGCCGGCCGCGGCCGTGACCGTCTTCAGGGTCTCTTCACTGGTGATGGCGTCCGGGCCGTCCCAGTACCAGACCATGTGCGCGATCGGCAGGTAGCTGAAGGTGAACCACAGCACCGAGAACGCCAGCACCGCGGAGAACTTGATGCGCTCGGCGAAGGCGCCGACGATCAGGGCGGTGGTGATGGCCGCGAACGTGCCCTGGAAGGCGACGAAGGTCAGCTCGGGGATGTAGACCCCCTTGCTGAAGGTGGCCGCTGCCGAATCGGGCGTGACGCCGCCGAGCAGCAGCTTGCTCAGACCACCGAAGAACGGGTTGCCTGGCGTGAACGCGACCGAGTAGCCGTAGATCACCCACAGCACCGAGATCAGCGCGAACACCACGAACACCTGCATCAGGATCGAGAGCATGTTCTTGCTGCGCACCAGGCCGCCGTAGAACAGTGCCAGGCCGGGGATGGTCATCAGGATGACCAGCACGGTGGAGCTCATCATGAAGGCGGTGTCACCCTTGTTGGGCGCCGGGGTGGCCGCGGCGCTGGCGGCCTCGGTGGCCGCCGCGGCGGCTTGCGGGGCCGCGGAGACGGAGGCTGCAGCCTCGGGGGCGGAGGCCGCCGACTGGGCCCAGGCCGCGCCGCCGAGCGTGGCGAACAGGGCCACGAAGAGGAACGTGATCAGTTTCTTAAGCATGAGGGAAACCTCTTGGTTTGACTTCACAGGGCATCCTTGCCGGTCTCGCCGGTGCGGATGCGGATCACCTGCTCCAGGGAGGTCACGAAGATCTTGCCGTCGCCGATCTTGCCGGTGCGCGCGGCCGTCTCGACGGCATCGATCACCTGCTCGACGATGGCGTCGTCGACGGCCGCCTCGATCTTCACCTTGGGCAGAAAGTCGACCACGTACTCGGCGCCGCGGTACAGCTCCGTGTGGCCCTTCTGGCGTCCGAAGCCCTTGACTTCGGTCACCGTCACGCCCTGCACGCCGATGGCGCTCAGGGCTTCACGCACTTCGTCGAGCTTGAAGGGCTTGACGATGGCAGTCACCATCTTCATGGTCATCTCCTGGGAGTGGGAAGGAAGAAAGAAAAGCCCCCGGCGCCGGGCGCCGGAAGCGGCGGTGCATCAGAAGCTGTACTTGGCCGCGACCACCAGGCCCGACTTGCCCAGGAACTTGCCGTTGGCTGGCGAGCCGTAGAAGGTCTTGTCGGCGTCGGTGCCCACCAGCGCGGCGCTCAGCGTGAAGCCGCTGATGTCCTTGCTCACCGTCAGGGCGTAGTCGGTGTAGGAGGCGTTGGCGATGTTGTGGACCTTCTGGTAGCCGATGTGCGGGGTCAGCGTCACGCCGCCGCCCACCTCGTAGGGTGCGGACAGGTCGAAGTAGTAGCTGCCCTTGCTGTCCTTGCCGCGTGCGAAGTCGTAGTTGCCGAACAGGTTGCTCAGGGAATAGGAGAGCTTGGCGGTGGCCGGCCCGAAGGTCAGCGCGCCGTAGACCTCGGTGGTGTTGGGGTTCTTGTAGATGCTGTCCCAGGCGGCGGTCTTGGCGCTGGGGTAGAGGTACTGCAGCGCACCCACGTCGAAGCCGAGGCCCTTGGTGATCTCGCCCTTGTAGCCGCCGTAGACATCGAGTTCGAGGTCGGCGTCGCCGTTGAAGTCCTTGATCCACTTGATGGTGGAGGCCCAGGTGCCGACGTAGAAGCCGTTCGCGGCGGCATAGTCGGCGCCAGCGGAGACGGCCGGCTTCAGGCGGGACTGGGAGATGCCGCGGTAGCGGTAGTCGCTGCTCACGGCCGCGTTGAATGTCAGCGGGCTGCCTTCGGCATGCGCCAGGGCGGGCAGGCCTCCCAGGGTGGTCAGTGCCGCGAGGGCCAACAGCGTGTGCTTCATCATTGCGAATCTCTCCTCGTGTGGGTGGTGAAACAAATTGTCGAGAGACCAGAGCAGCTTCTGTGCCATGCAACAGCTGAATGAGTATCTCGCCGAGCCTCCCAGGAACGGCGCATCCAGGCGCAAACCGAGTGCGTGATTGCCCTTTTTTGGGGCGCATTTGCAACGATTTGCCGGGTTTGCCTTGCTCTGGTGCGCCGGGCCTGCGGTGTGGCCCGCTTTCTCTGGGTCGCGGGCAGGGGCGGTGAAGCCGGGTTTTGAGGGGGAGGAGGCTGGCAGGGGCGGGGCACACTCAGCGTCTTCCACTTCTCGCACACGTCATCCGCATGTCACTTGCCGTCCTGCACAGCCGCGGCCTGGACGGGCTGCAGGCTCCCGCCATCACGGTCGAGGTTCACCTGAGCAACGGCCTGCCGGGCTTCACCCTCGTGGGGCTGGCGGAGACCGAGGTCAAGGAGGCGCGCGAGCGGGTGCGCTCGGCGCTGCACAACAGCGGGCTGGACTTCCCCGCCAACCAGCGCATCACCGTCAACCTGGCGCCGGCCGAGCTGCCCAAGGAGTCCGGCCGCTTCGACCTGCCGATCGCGCTGGGCATCCTGGCCGCCAGCGGTCAGATCGACCGGGCCCGCCTGGACGCGTACGAGTTCGTGGGTGAGCTGTCGCTGGCGGGCGACGTGCGGCCCGTGCGTGCGGCCCTGCCGCTGGCCCTGGGCCTGCGCCGCAGCGGTGCCGCGCCGCGTGCGCTGGTGCTGCCCACGGCCAGTGCGCGCGAAGCGGCCCTGGTGCCGCAGCTGGTGGTGCACCAGGCCGACCACCTGCTCGATGTGGTGCGCGCCCTGCTGCCGGGGGACAACCCGCTGGGCCAGCCCCTGCCGCGGGCGCAGCCGCTGTCCGCGCCGCAGGCGCGCGGCGGGGCCGTGCCGGGCGAGGCGGCACCCGACTGGCGGGATGTGAAGGGGCAGGCTGGGGCCAAGCGGGCGCTGGAAGTCGCCGCCGCCGGCGGGCACAGCGCCTTGATGGTCGGGCCGCCGGGCACTGGCAAGTCCATGCTGGCGCAGCGCTTCGCCGACGTGCTGCCGCGCCTGACGGACGAGCAGGCGCTGGACTCGGCCGCGGTGCTGAGCCTGGCGGGCCGCTTCGACCCGGCCTGCTGGGCGCGGCGGCCCCTGCGTGCGCCGCACCACAGCGCGACGGCCACCGCCCTGGTCGGGGGCGGCTCGCCGCCGCGGCCGGGCGAGATCTCGCTGGCGCACGAGGGCGTGTTGTTCCTCGACGAGTTGCCCGAGTACCCGCGCGCGGCGCTGGAGGCCCTGCGCGAGCCGCTCGAGAACGGGCGCATCACCATCTCCCGCGCGGCGCGGCAGGCCGAGTTCCCGGCGCGCTTCCAGCTGCTGGCGGCGATGAACCCCTGTCCCTGCGGCCACCTGGGCCACCCGCAGCTGGCGTGCCGCTGCACGCCGCAGGCCGTCGCCCGCTACCAGGGGCGCCTCAGTGGCCCCTTGCTGGACCGCATCGACCTGCAGGTCGAGGTGCCCGCCGTGCCCGCGGCCACCCTGGCGGCGGCACCCGAAGGCGACGACAGCGCCGCGGTGGCCCGGCGGGTGGCGCAGGCGCGCGAGCGCCAGTGGGCGCGTCAGGGCGGCCTCAACGCCGGGCTGGCCGGGGCGCGGCTCGATGCCCACTGCGCCCTGGCGCCGCCGGCCGCGGCGTTCCTGGAGGCCGCCAGCACGCGCCTGGGCTGGTCGGCCCGCGGCCACCAGCGCGTGCTGCGCATCGCCCGCAGCGTGGCCGACCTGCAGGGCTGCGAGGCCATCGACACCGAGCACCTGGCCGAGGCCGTCCAGTACCGCCGGGTGCTGCGCGCGCATGCGCACGGGTGAGCGGGCCAGGCCCGTGCGGATGAAGAAACAATTTGTTCGCTGAATTCCCCAGGAAATATTTGAAATGGCACATCCGGGGGGGCTGACTAGCATCTCCCGTTCGTCAGTCAGCACCTTCCCATCCCTGGCCTTTACCCCACGCAGGGGACAAAGCCCCGGGGGGATGACACAGAGTACCGAGCATGGCCTTGCAGGTACCGACCCATGCCGCCCGGCGTGGGTAGCCTGCCAGCGCGCTTGCACCCGGCTGCACTGCGGTGCCACCCGCGGGCCCTTTGCGTCCCGCTGACACGAATGAGCTTGCGCGCGTCGTGGCCACGCGCTTCTGAAGAATTCAGAGAGACGATGAAGTAGGAGTAGACATGGCAGCCATCAGCGCCTTTCGGCAGTCCCCCTGGGCCTCGACGCACCTGGACGGCAGCGGGCAGTGGATCCAGGACGAGGACGGCGTGCTGAATGGCCAGTCGGCCACTCGTTCGAGGTTCCTGGACGCGGCGCCTGCGCCAGCAGCCAGCGCCAGCCCGTCCGGCCAGGCGCTGGCATCGTCGACGGGTGCGGCGACGCCGCATGAGCGCACGAGCGAGGAGTGGACGCGCATCGCGGGCACGTGGAACACGTACCACGAGGCCGACCCCTATCGCCTGATGCAGCAGATGTGCGAGTTCAACTGGGACGCGGCCGACATCGCGCAGG
>CBINPE010000085.1:0-21449 GCA_966252435.1 uncultured Burkholderiales bacterium
CCACCTGCCCGACCAGGCCATCGATGTGATCGACGAGGCTGGCGCGGCGCAGCGCGTGCTGCCCAAGAGCAAGCAGAAGAAGACCATCACCCGCACCGAGGTGGAGGAGATCGTGGCCAAGATCGCCCGCATCCCACCCACCAGCGTCTCGAACGATGACCGCTCCAAGCTCAAGAGCCTGGAGCGCGACCTGAACAGCGTGGTGTTCGGCCAGTCGCCTGCCATCGAGGCCCTGTCGGCCGCCATCAAGATGGCGCGCTCGGGCCTGGGCAAGGCGGACAAGCCGATCGGCTCCTTCCTCTTCAGCGGCCCCACCGGGGTTGGCAAGACCGAGGTGGCCAAGCAGCTGGCTTTCATCCTGGGCATCGAGCTGATCCGCTTCGACATGAGCGAATACATGGAGCGCCATGCCGTCAGCCGCCTGATCGGGGCGCCTCCTGGGTACGTGGGCTTCGACCAGGGTGGCCTGCTCACCGAGGCCATCACCAAGAAGCCGCATGCGGTGCTGCTGCTGGACGAGATCGAGAAGTCGCATCCCGACGTTTTCAACGTGCTGCTGCAGGTCATGGACCACGGCACGCTGACCGACAACAACGGGCGCAAGGCCGATTTCCGCAACGTGATCATCATCATGACCACCAACGCGGGTGCCGAGACCATGCAGAAGGCGACGATCGGCTTCACCAATGCCCGTGAGCAAGGCGACGAGATGGCCGACATCAAGCGGCTGTTCACGCCGGAGTTCCGCAACCGCCTCGACGCGGTGGTGAGCTTCCGCGCGCTGGACGAAGAGATCGTGCTGCGGGTGGTGGACAAGTTCCTGCTGCAGCTCGAGGGGCAGTTGGCCGAGAAGAAGGTCGAGGCCACCTTCACCGATGGCTTGCGCAAGTACTTGGCGGCCAAAGGGTTCGATCCGCTCATGGGCGCACGGCCCCTGCAGCGGATCATCCAGGACACCATCCGCCGAGCCCTGGCGGACGAACTGCTGTTCGGCCGGCTGGTGGATGGGGGACGTCTCACGGTGGACATCGACGCTGAAGGCAAGGCTTTGCTGGACATCCAGCCGCCCCGAAAGAGTGACAAGCCGCGCTCGGAGCCTGCCACGGCCTCCTAAGAGTTCAGGTGGGTTCAGAGGGAAAGGGCACCGCTTGGTGCCTTTTCTCTTTTGGACTTAGAGTCGGGCTGGCAGTCTGATCTACAGACTCCAAGCCGTATCCGGCAACCGCGTAAGCCCCTTGGCGCATGCATGTCTTGCGTGCGGGGCCTGGGTCAGAATGCCCAGTCTGCTCATCACCCACGGCTGCAATTGGGGCGCATGCTGCGGGTGGCGCCTCTTCAGCGATGAGCCCTCCTGTCACGATTCGCGGATGGGTGTGATACCTTCAGGCTGTCCTGCAGCCGCGGACATGCTTTCACTTCATTGGAGGACGTCATGGAACAAGCCACCCCGGACAACCATTCACGCGAAGACTTGGCAGCCAGCCTGAAGCACATGGTCGGCGACGCGGAGCAATTGCTCAAGCGGGCCAGCCAGAGCGCTAGCCAGGAATACGATTCGGCCTTGAGGCGCGCAACCCAGCAGTTGCGCCGCGCTAAGGCCGAATTTCTGCGTGTCGAGGAAGAGGCACTGCTGCATGCCCGGCAGGCCGCGCGTGCCACCGACCGCGCTGTCCATGAGCACCCCTATGCCGCCATGGGCGTGGCCGCAGGCGTGGGTTTCCTGCTGGGCCTGCTCATCTCGCGTCGCTGATCCATCGTGTTCCAGTCGATCAAGAACGTCCTCTCGCTGCTGGTCGACCTGGGGGCGACCCGTTTCGAGCTCGCCGCCACCGAACTGGAGGAAGAGCGTGTGCGGCTTGCCGAGCTCGCACTCTGCGCAGGCCTCACCTTGTTCCTTGGCGGGCTGGCGGTCGTGCTCTGCCTTTTGTTCGTGATCGTGGCGATGTGGGACGTTCAGCGCCTGCTCACGATCGGCGTGTTGGCAGGGCTGTTCATCGTGCTGTGCGCCTGGAGCACCTGGCGCTGGCGCGACAAGGCACGCCGCAAGCCCCGCTTCCTGGCCGCCACCCTGGCCGAGATCAACCTCGACCTGCAGGCTTTGCGTGGACAATCCCATCATGAATGACCACCTGATGGTGCTGATCCAGCGCCGCGAACAACTGATCCAGCGTTCGGCCGAGCAACGGTACCGCCTCATGGCCCACTGGTCCCGGCGAGACAGCGGTCCGGCGCCTGTGTCGCCGGTGGCGCTTCTCGCTGCGAACCTGGGTCCCTGGGTGCGGCCTGCCGCGGCCGTGGCTGTTCCGTTGCTGCTGGTGGCCTTGGTGCGCCGCCCTGGCAGCGTCGTGCGTGCCCTGCGCTGGGTGTGGCCGGTGTGGCAAGGGTTCCGGGCGGCACAACGCTGGATGCGGTTCTGAGGAGGTTTCTTCCACCTGGGCTGTCGTTTTCCCATCCCCCGATCTTCTCCTCCTTGTTTCCGTTTTCGCGAGTGATTCTTCGTGTTTCCGTTTTTGAAGAGCCTGGGTCCCGAGGCCCAATTGGCCTGGCATCGTGGTGCGCCCATCCGCTGCCGGCAATTTCTTTCCGATGTGTGGCAGCTTGCCGGGACGTTGCCAGCCCAGGGCACGCCCATCAACCTCTGCGTTGACCGCTACGCCTTCGCTGTGGCCTGGATGGCCGCACGGTGGCGCGGCCAGACCAGCCTGATGCCCCCCAATCCACTTCCGGCGACGCTGCGGCAGCTCCAGGAAACCCATGCCGGCACCTACGTGCTCTGCGACGAGCAGGGCCTGGATGCCGAGCTGGCCGCTCAGCTGTCGATGACCGTGTTGACGGTGCGCACAGGGGTGCCGGCCGCGGAGGCACCGGAGGGCCCCGATGAGCCGATCGATCCTGGACGGCCTGCGGTGTGCCTCTTGACCTCTGGCTCCACCGACAGGCCCCAGCCCCACCTCAAGCCCTGGCCCCTGCTGGTCGACAGCGCCCAGGCGGCCGCGCAGCGCATCGCCGAGACGCTGGGCTGGCCCAGCTTGGCCGGCCTCCACCTTGTGGCGACGGTGCCGCCCCAGCACAGCTATGGACTGGAGTCGAGTGTGCTGTTGAGCCTGGCGGCTGGTGCCGTGCTGCACGACGGTCGCCCGTTTTTCCCGGCGGACATCGTCGAGGCCCTGCAACAGCTGCCGCGGCCCCGTGCCCTGGTCACCACGCCCTTGCATCTCAACCACCTGCTTCGCTCGGGACTGACGCTGCCGCCAGTGGACGTGGTGCTGTGCGCCACGGCACCTTTGTCGCTGCCCTTGGCACAGCAGGCCGAGCGCATGCTGGGTGGCCCCCTGGTCGAGATCTACGGCTGCACCGAGGCTGGCCAGATCGCCACCCGGCGCACTGTGGAAGGGGAGCGCTGGACGGCCCTGGACGGCCTGCGGCTCAGCCGCAGCCAGGGTCCCGACGGGGATGAGTCCTTCCATGTGCAGGGCGGCTATCTGACACGGGCATGGCCGCTGGCCGATGCCCTGCAGCTCGTGGACGAGCGGCACTTCTACCTGCGTGGACGCGCCAACGACCTGATCAATGTGGCCGGCAAGCGCAACTCGCTGTCGCATCTCAACATGCAGTTGCAGCGCATCGAGGGGGTCGAGGACGGGTGTTTCTGGCTGCCCGACGATCGGCCCGACGAGGTCGTGCGCACGGTGGTGTTCGTGGTGGCACCCACGCTGAGCGCGGAGCAGGTCGTCGCCGGCCTGCGGCAGCGGGTCGAGTCGGCGTTCCTTCCGCGCCGCGTGGTGCACGTGGCTGCACTGCCGCGCGAGGCCACTGGCAAGCTGACGGCCCAGGCCCTGCGTGATTTCGCGGTGCGGACGCTGGGGAGTGGTGCCTGATGAGCGGTGATGCGAGCCTCCAGGCCATCGAGGGCCGGTGCCAGATCAGCCCGACGCATCCGGCCTTCGCCGGGCATTTCCCAGGGCAGCCGATCCTGCCAGGTGTGGCCCTCCTGGCTGAGGCGATGGAAGTGCTGCTGGCGCACCGTCCCGGCCTGGCGGTGGCCGCGTGGGTTTGGGAAAACGTCAAGTTCCTGGCGCCGGTGGGGCCAGGGGCGGTGCTTCGCGTGGTCTGGCAGCCCGTCGCGCGAGGCCATGCCCTCGAGATCACCCAGGCTGGCGCCGTGGTGGCAAGGGGCCAGCTGACGGTCCGGGCGGATTGAGCGGCCATGAAACCCTCTTCCAAAACGGCGGGCCCCCCGCCGGCGGCCCAGGGCTGGATCCATGCGAGCGAACGCAGCAACGTCTTCACGCTGCGGCTGATGTGCAACCTGGCCGTCTGGCTGGGGCGGCGCCTGGCGCGCTGCCTGCTGCACCCCATCACGCTCTATTTCGTGCTGCTGGCCCCGACACCGCGGCGCCATGCCCGGCGCTTCCTTGCACGCGTGCTCGGGCGCCCCGCGGGCTGGATGGACGTCTACCGGCATTTCCACACTTTCGCAACCACGGTACTCGACCGTGTCTACCTGCTGCGTGGCCAGATGGACGTGTTCGACCTGCAAATCACCGCCCAGGCTTCGCTGGATGCCGTGTTGGCCGAGGGTCGGGGCGCCTTCCTGGTGGGCGCGCACATCGGCAGCTTTGAAGTGCTGAGCGCCGTAGGGCGCGAACTGCCCGGCATGCAGGTGGCGATGGTCATGTACCCCGACAACGCCCGCAAGATCAACAAGGCGCTGCAGGCGTTGGTGCCTGACCAGCCGCTGCAGATCATCGCCCTGGGCCGGCCCGGATCGACGCTGGCCATCCGCGACTGGTTGGACAAAGGTGGCCTTGCCGGCATCCTGGCCGACCGCATGCTGCCCACCGAATCTGCACGCGGCAGCAGCGGCGTCGTGGAACTGCCTTTCCTGGGCCACACCGCGCGCTTCACCGATGGTCCCTTCCGCCTGGCAGCCTTGCTGCGTCGGCGGGTCGTGTTCATGGTCGGGCTCTACCAGGGTGAGCACGATGGCAGGGGCCGCTATGACGTGCGCTTCGACATCCTGGCCGATTTCTCCGAGCGGGAGGCCGATCCGGTGCGGCAGGAAGCACGCATCCGCGAAGCCCTGACCACCTATGTCGCACGGCTGGAAGGGCTGTGCCGCGAATCGCCCACCAACTGGTTCAATTACTTCGATTTCTGGCATGAAGAAGATCCTGCATAAGGCCCTGTGGCTGGGCGCTGGGCTGTGGCTCCTGGGCCTGCCCGCCGCCTGGGGCGTGGAGCTGCCCGAGCTGATGGCGCTGCTGGCCAAGAACCAGCGCGCCGAGGCCCGCTTCGTCGAGCAGCGCTGGGTCAGCGGCCTGGGTCAGCCGCTGCAGTCCAGCGGCACGCTGAGCTTCACGGCACCCGACCGCTTCACGCGGACCACGCTGGAGCCCACCCAGGAGACCCTGTCGGTGCAGGGTGCCAACGTGGTGATGCAGCGCGGAGGGCGCTCACGCACCTTGCCGCTCGATTCGGTGCCCGAGGTGGTCGCCATCGTCGAGGCCGTGCGCGGCACCCTGACCGGCAACCTGACGGTCTTGCAGAAGTATTTCAATGCCAGCCTCCAGGGCACGGTCGGGCAGTGGGCGCTGGTGCTGGAGCCCATCGAGGCCCGGCTGTCCGCCCAGGTGAGCCGGGTGCGCATCACTGGTGTGCAGCGCGAGTTGCGCACCGTCGAGATCACGCTGGCCGACGGTGACCGCTCGCTGATGCGCATCGAGACACTGACATCTGCGCCATGAAGCCGGCGTTGTCCCTGGGGCCGCGCCATGGCGCATGGGTGCTGGGCCTGTGGCTGGCGTGCCTGGTGCTGGGAGCCATGTGGATCGCGCGCACGCCGTTCCAGGCCGACCTGTCGGCATTTCTGCCGCGCGACCCCGATCTCCAGCAACAGGTGCTGCTGGAGCAGATCCAGAGCGGCATGCCAGCGCGCACCCTGCTCATTGGCATCGAGGGCGGGACCGCGGTGCAGCGGGCGGATGCCTCGCGGGCGCTGGCCCAGGGGCTGCGCGAGAGCGGTCTGTTCGAACAGGTGCAAAACGGCGACATCGCAGCCTGGCGCCCGGTGGGAGAGTGGCTGTTGGCACATCGCTACCAGCTCAGCCCGGGCGTGGATTCCGAGCGCTTCACCGAGGCGGGGCTGAAAGCGGCCATCAGCGAGACTTTGTCGCTGCTCGGCACGCCGGCCGGGGCGGCTGTCAAGCCGTTGCTGGCGCGCGATCCCACCGGAGAGATGCAGCGCATCGCCGAAATGCTGATTCCCAGCCAGGCGCCGCGCACCGAGCAGGGCGTGTGGATGGGCCGCAACGAGCCCCGTGCCCTGCTGCTGGCCAGCACGCGCGCGGCTGGCGGTGACCTCGATGCCCAGGCGGTGGCCATCGAGCGGGTCCGTGCGCTGTTCCAGGCGCAGGCTGCCGCCGTGCCAGCCCTGCGCCTGCAGCTCAGTGGCGCGCCCGTGTTTGGCGTTGACAGCCGCGCCCGCATCGAGCGCGAGGTGCACATCTTTGCGCTGGCCGGCACGCTGCTGATGGTGCTGCTGCTGTGCCTGGCCTTTGGTTCGGTGAAGGCGGTGGCGACGGCCTTCCTGCCGGTCGCCACCGGCGTCATGTGCGGCATCGTCGCGGTGAGCCTGGCCTTCGGGCACGTCCATGGGATCACCCTGGGCTTCGGCACCACGCTCATCGGCGAGTCGGTCGACTATGCCATCTACTACCTGATCCAGGCACGGCCGGGCGTCGGCACGGCCCGGGGCCAGGGCTGGCGCCAGTGGCTGGGCGAGGGCTGGCCGACCGTGCGTCTCGGCCTGCTGACCTCGGTGTGTGGGTTCGCGGCGCTGGTGTTCTCCGGTTTCCCGGGTTTGGCGCAGCTGGGTGTGTTCTCCCTGGCCGGCCTCACCGGCGCCGCCCTGACCACCCGCCATGTGCTGCCGCTGCTCATGCCGGACGGCACGCCCGGGCAGGGTGCACGCCGCATGCTGGCGCGTGCCGCCCTGGCATGGAGCCAGGCGATGCCGCGCTGGCGTGTGGTCTGGTTGGGCCTCATCGGGGTGGCGCTGGCCGTGCTGGTGTGGCAGACCTGGGGCCAGCAGCGCAGCCTGTGGCGCGGCAACCTGCAATCCCTGAATCCGGTGTCGCCCGCCGCGCTGGCGTTGGACGCCTCGCTGCGGGCCGACCTGTCCGCCTCGGACGCCAGCACCCTGGTGATCGTGCAGGCGACCGATGACGAGTCCGTGCTGCAGGCCACCGAGGCGGTCGCAACGCGCCTCGACGAGCTGGTCGCGCAGGGGCGCCTCGGTGGCTTCGAGTCGCCCACCCGCTGGCTGCCCAGCCTGGCCACCCAGGCGCGTCGCCAGGCCAGCCTGCCCGACGAGGCCGAGCTGCGGGCTCGCCTGCTCCGCGCCACCCAAGGGGGGCCCTTGCACGCCGAACGCCTGGCGCCTTTCGTCGACGCGGTGGCGCAGGCGCGCTCGCAGGCGCCATTGACCCGCGAGGCTTTGCGGGATGCGCCACCGGCGCCCTTGCTCAATGCCCTGCTGTGGCAGCGTGCGGATGGCACGGTGACGGCGCTGCTGCCCCTGCAGATGGCTGCCGAGCCGCTGGCGCCCGCTGCGCTGCGCGAACTGCTCGGCACCGTGCAGGCCGGTTTCCCTGGCGCGCGTGTCCAGGTGCTGTCGGTCCAGGGCGCCCTCGATGACCTGTATGCCGGCTACATGCACCAGGCGCTGTGGCAGGTCATGCTGGGAGCGGGCGGCGTGGTGCTGCTGATGGCTGCGTGGCTGCGCAGTCCGGCGCGCCTGCTGCGCGTGTGCGGGCCGCTGGTCGGCGCGGTGGTGCTGACCCTGGCGGGACTGTGGTGGTGCCAGGTCGACCTGGGTGTGCTGCACCTCGTGGGTTTGCTGCTGGTGGTGGCGGTGGGCTCCAACTACGTGCTGTTCTTCGACGCCCTGGCCCATGCGCCGGCGATGGCGCACAACGAAGGCACGATGGCCTCGCTGCTGCTGGCCAACCTGACCGCCGTGCTGTCGTTCGGGCTTATCGCGTTTTCCAGCATCCCGGTGTTGTCGGCCCTGGGTGTGGTGGTGGCGCCCGGGGCCTTGCTCGCCTTCATGCTGTCGGCCAGTTTCCTGCCTGCACCGCGGGCTGTGTGAAAATTCCGCCCTCGCAAAATCAGGTCCCTTCGTTGACTCGCTCCCCATTTCAGTCGTCTGCGGCGGCCTCATGGCCTGTGCCGCGCTTCATCCAGCTGAGCGCGGCGTGTCATGTCGCGGCGGCGGGGTGGGCCTTTGCGCAGCCGCACATGGCACCGTGGGCGTTGGGGGGGATGGTCGTGAACCACCTGGCCATCGCTGCCGCCGGCCTGTGGCCGCGCAGCCAGTGGCTGGGCCCCAACGTGACGCGCCTTCCCGGCGAGCAGCGAGTGCTGGCCCTGACGATCGATGACGGTCCTGACCCGGAGGTCACCCCCGCCGTGCTGGACATGCTGGACCAGCTGGGGCTGCGTGCCACTTTTTTCTGCATCGCGCAGCAGGCCGAGCGGCACCCCGCGCTGACGCGGCAGATCGTCGCACGCGGCCATGACATCCAGAACCACAGCTTCCGGCATCCGCACACGTTCTCGCTGTATGGCCCGGCGGCCCTGCGCCGCGAGGTCGAGCGAGCGCAGGAGGTGCTGTTGTCCCTGACCGGGCGGCGTCCCACCTGTTTCCGAGCCCCAGCTGGGCTGCGCAACCCCTTCCTCGACCCGGTGCTGCATCGCCTTGGCCTGCACCTCGTGAGCTGGACCCGGCGCGGCTTCGACACCCGCGAGCCCGCCGCACCGCGTGTGTTGCAGCGCCTGACGCGAGGCCTGGCGGCGGGTGACATCCTGCTGTTGCATGACCGTCATGCGGCGCGTGGCCCGCAGGGGCGGCCGGTCATCCTGGACGTGCTGCCGGCGTTGGCCCAACAGGCGGCCGCCCTCGACCTGCGCTGGGTCGGCCTGAGCGAGGCCCTGCCCGCGCGCGCGGGCGGCGGGGAGGGGGCGGCATGACGGGCAGCGCCGCCATGTCGCTGAGCGATGCCCTGTGGCGCCAGCTGCGGCGCGAGGCCAGCCGTCCCTTCCTGCGTGACGGCCGCGTGGCCTACTACTTCGCCCGCGGCAAGCTGCGGCATGACCCGGTGTTCCGTGCCCTGCTGGAGCGCAGGTACATCGCCGCGGGCTCACGGGTGCTGGACCTCGGCTGCGGTCAGGGGCTGATCGCGGCCCTGCTGCATGCGGTGGAGCGGGTGCACGGTGATGGCGAATGGCCCGCCGATGCACCGCCTGCACCGCTGCGCTGCAGCTACCACGGCATTGAACTGATGCCGGACCTCGTTGCCCTTGCAGGGCGCACGCTGGGCACGCTGCCGGGTGCGCCCCGGTTTGTCTGCGCCGATGCGGCGCAGGCCGTGCTGCCGCCGAGCGACGTCGTGCTGCTGCTCGACGTGCTCCACTATGTCGACCTGCCGGTGCAACAGGTGCTGCTGCAGCACATTCGCGAGTCGCTGTCGCCCCGGGGGCAGCTGTTGATGCGCGTGGGCGATGCAGCCAACATGCAACGCCACGCCTTCAGCCAGTGGGTCGACCGCATGGTGGTGCGGGTTCGCGGACAGCGCGCCCAGCCACGCTTCGGCCGCCCCTTGTCGAGCTGGATCGCCCTGCTGGACAGCCTGGGCTTCCAGGTCGACGCCATGCCGATGAGCCAGGGCACGCCTTTTACCAACGTGATGCTGGTGGCTCGGGTGGCTTCCCAGCTCACCCTGTCGATCGAGGACGCCGTGGCATGACGCTTTCTTTGCCCACCGAAGGGCCCGAACCCGTGCTGCTGGACCGCGCGGGCATCGCCGGCCTGATCCCCCACAGCGGCGCCATGTGCTGGCTGGATGCCCTGCTGTCGTGGTCGGCCGATGAGCTTGTTTGCCGCGCCGTCAACCACCAAGATCGCGACCACCCGTTGCGTACCGCGAGCGGCCTGCTGGCACCCTGTGCCATCGAGTACGCCGCCCAGGCCATGGCCCTGCATGGCGGCCTGCTGGCCGGCGGCCTTGCGCCGTCCACCGCGCAGCAGGCGCGTGCCGAGGTGTCGGCAGGCTATCTGGCCAGCGCACGCAGCGTGCGCTGCCACGTCCTGCGCCTTGACGAGATCGAGGGCGCGCTGCGCATCCATGCCCTGAGGGCGGCCGGTGACGGGGGGCAGGCGCTCTACCGCTTCAGCTTGTCCGATGCGACGGGGCGGCTTCTGGTGGAGGGACGCGCCAGCGTGGTCCTCAACACCCCGCTTCCCGGGTTGCGCTGAAAGACAGCGCCGTCCCAGCCATCCCGACAGGCAAGACAAACCTTCCACGAGCACTTCATGAGCACAGACACGCTTTCCCATTCCGCTTCCTCGTCCGCACCCGGCCCCTTGGCGGGCCGGCGCGCCTTGGTCACGGGTGCCAGCGGCGCCCTCGGTTCAGCCATCGCACGGCGCCTGGCGCGCGATGGCGCGCATGTGCTGCTGCACGCCAATTCGCGGCCCCAGGTGGTGGAAGACCTGGCCGCCACGCTGCGCGGGGAGGGCGCGCAGGCCGAGGCCTGGCCTTTCGACATCACCAGCGATGAGGCGGCCCATCAAGCCTGCGAGGCGATGCTGCGCGACGGCCCCGTCCAGATCATTGTGAACAATGCCGGCGTCCATGACGATGCCGTGTTCCCCGGCATGCGGGCGACGCAGTGGCACCGCGTGATGGACGTGTCGCTGAACGGCTTCTTCCGTGTCACGCAGCCCTTGATGCTGCCGATGCTGCGCACCCGCTGGGGGCGGGTCATCAACATGTCGTCGGTGGCCTCCCTCACGGGCAACCGCGGCCAAGTCAACTACGCAGCGGCCAAGGGAGCACTGAACAGTGCCACCAAGGCCCTGTCGATGGAAGTGGCCAGCCGGGGCGTGACGGTCAACGCGATCGCGCCCGGCATCATCCAGTCGCCCATGGCCGACAGTGTCTTCGACACCCAGCTCATCCAGCAGCTGGTGCCGGCCAAGCGGGCTGGCAAGCCGGAGGAAGTGGCTGACCTGGTGGCCTTCCTGGCCAGCCCGCAGGCGGCCTACATCACCGGTCAGGTGATCTCGATCAACGGCGGCATGGCCTGAGGTTCCCCATGAAAACCAGCCAGCCCGCAGCAGGAGATCCACATCCCATGCATTCACCTTCACCTTCTACCGGTGTGGCGCCGATGCGCCCGCTGAACATCAGCGCCTACACGGCCACCTGTGCCGTGGGCACGGGCAAGGCGGCCCTGCTGGACGCCTTGAAGACCGGGCGCAGCGGCCTGCGCCCCAATGACTTCAGCGCCACGCCGCTGGACACCTGGATCGGCCGCGTCGAAGGGCTCGAGTCATTGCAGCTGCCGCCGCACCTGGCGCGCCTGTCCTGCCGCAACAACCGCCTTGCCTGGCTGGCGCTCAACGCCGATGGCTTCATTGAGGCGGCGCTCGCGGCGCGCGAGCGCTACGGCGCGCACCGCGTCGCGGTGGTGGTCGGCACGTCCACCTCCAGCATGGGGGAAACCGAGGACGCGTATGCCGCGCTCGACGCCGAGGGCCGCTTCCCGTCCAGCACCCGCGAGGCGCAGGTGCACACGCCGCATTCGCTGGGCCTCTTCGTGCAGGCTGCGCTGGGCCTGAGCGGCCCGGCGGTCACGGTGGCCACGGCCTGTTCTTCCAGCGCCAAGGTGTTTGCCCAGGCCGAGCGCATGCTGCGCCTGGGGCTGGCGGATGCGGCCGTGGTGGGTGGGGTCGACACCCTGTGCGGCAGCATCCTGTTCGGCTTCAATTCCCTGGCCCTGGTGTCGTCCCGGCCCTGCAGGCCTTTCGACACGCAGCGCAACGGGCTCAGCCTGGGCGAGGCCGGCGGCTTCGCCCTGCTGGAGAAGACGCCCGGCCCGCTGCAGCTGTGGGGCTACGGGGAATCGAGCGATGCCCACCACATGTCCACACCGCATCCGCAGGGCCTGGGGGCCGAACGGGCGCTGGACGAGGCTCTGGCCCGCGCTGCGCTGGACGTGGCCGAGGTCGACTACGTCAACCTGCATGGCACCGCCAGCCAGAAGAACGACGAGGTCGAAGCGGCCCTGGTGGCGCGCAAGTACAGCCCGCGCACGCATGCCAGCTCCACCAAGGGCTGGGCCGGCCACACGCTGGGGGCGGCGGGCATCCTCGAGGCGGCCATCAGCCTGCTGGCGGTGGAGACCGGCTGGATGCCCGGCATCCTGCACACCGAGCAGCTCGATCCCTTGTGCGGTCCACAGATCCGGCGCGAGGGGGCGCAAGGCGAGGTGCGCTGCGCCGTGAGTCATTCGTTTGGTTTTGGTGGCAACAACTGCGTGCTGGTGCTGGGCCGCGGGAGAGCAATGTGAAAGACGAGTCCTCCATGATTTCCGAGATGCCTGCCGTGTACCTGGACGGCGTGGCGCTGTGGGCGCCGCGCTGGCCCGGCTGGGCCCAGGCACAGGCCGCCTTGCGGGGTGAGGACGTGGCGCAGGACCCGCCGGCCAAGCGGCCCGCACCCTTGATGCTGCCCCCGACGGAGCGCCGCCGCGCGCCCGACAGCGTGGCATTGGCGCTCGAGGTCGCCTCGCAGGCCGTCCAGGCCTCGGGACTGGCCGCGGCCGAGCTGCCTTGCGTCTTCACCTCGGCCCACGGCGACCTGGCGATCAGCGACCTCATGTGCCGGACCCTGGCCGAGACCCCGGTCCTGCTGTCGCCCACCAAGTTCCACAACTCGGTCCACAACGCGGCGGCCGGCTACTGGACGATGGGCACCGGCTGCATGCAGAGCAGCACGGCCGTGGCGGCGTTCGAGTTCAGCTTCGCGGCCGGCCTTCTGGAGGCCTTGAGTCTGTGCGTCGCGGAGCAGCGTGCGGTGCTGCTGGTTGGGTGTGACACGCAGTCCTGCGGACCGCTGGCCGCGGTGACGCGCAGTGAAGGCCTGCTGGGCGTTGCCCTGGTGATCGCCCCGCAACGCAGCGCACACAGCCAGTTCGCCCTGGCTTGGGCGCTGGATGCAAGGCCGCAGCCGCAGCGCACCCCGCTGCGTTCCGCCGCGGCGCAATCCCTGGCGGGCAATGCCATGGCCGATGCCCTGCCGCTGTTCGAGGCCTTGGCCGAGGCCCAGCGCGGGCTTCAGGCGGTCTGCCTGCCCCTGTCGGGCCACACCAGCCTGCAGTTGCGCGTGCGGCCCTGAAGGGCGCAAGGGCTGGGCACCGACGCCCGGGGCATCAGGGCTGGAACGGTGCCTGGCGGGTGATGCGCCGCCACAGCAGCCAGGGCAGCCGCAGCACGAACTCGAGCACCAGCCGGGTGTGCATCCAGGTCAGCAGCACGTTGTCCCGCCCATAGTGGAAATGCGAGACGCCGCCTTCCTCGGCCCGCAGGTATTTCACAGGCGCGTCGATGTTGAGGGGCTTGACGCCACGCCAGACCAGGCGCACCACGGCTTCGGTGTCGAAGTCGAAGCGCCGCATCCAGGGCTGGCGCTGCATCACCTCGGCCAGCGCCGCTACCGGGTAGATGCGAAAGCCGTAGAGCGAGTCGCCGATGCCTGCCCAGAGCGTTTCCAGGTGGGTCCAGACGTTGGAGATGCGCCGGCCGCGCACGCGCAGCAGCGGGGCGCTGGCGTCGAACACGGGCTGTCCCAACACCATGCAGTCCGGCCGGTCCATGGAGCGCTGCATGAACTGGGGGATCAGATGGGCGGGGTGCTGCCCATCGGAGTCCATCGCCAGCACGTGGGTGAAGCCCGCTGAGCGGGCCTCGTGCAGACCGTGCAGCACGGCCGCACCCTTGCCCTGGTTGCGGGGCAGCACCCAGACGCGCAAGCCGTCGTCATCGCGGGCCATGGCTTGCATGCGTTCGGCAGTGCCGTCGGTGCTGCCGTCGATCACCACCCAGACCGGATTCCACTGGGCGCGTGCCGAGGCCACCGTTTCAAACAGCTTGTCCCCGGTGTTGTAGCTCGGGATCAGCACCAGGTGGGTGCTGGAGCGCACGGCACAGCGGGGGAGGGGATCGGCGTGGAGGGTCATCATCATGGGGACGCGGGCCGAAGCCGGGAGACTTCGGTCTTGAAATAGGCTTCAATGAGGGCCAGCTGGGCGGCTGGATCGTCGGACGGGGCGAAGCGCTTGCCCAGCCGCACGGAGAAAACGATCGGCAGGGGGGGCAGCCGCCACAGCGGCCAGCCCTTGCCGAGGTAGGGGGAGTCGGTGTCGATGAACACCGTCTGGATGGGGGCCTGGGCCATCTTGGCCATCAGCGTGAAGCCGGGGCGAAAGCGGTTGAGGACCCCGCCGGTGGTCCGCGTGCCTTCGGGGAACAACACCAATTGCCCACCTTGCTGCAGGTCGGCCACGGCGCTGCGGATCATGGTGCGCGGCTGGTCGTTGGGGATGTAGCGGGCCAGCCGTGCCCCCGGCCCCAGGAAGACGTTGCGCATCAGGCTGGCCTTCATGACGCAGGCGCTGCGCGGCAGCCGCGAGACCAGCATCAGCGCGTCGAGCATGCTGGGGTGATTGGCCACGACGATGAGCCCCGGCTCGTTGCGCAGGCAGTCCAGGGCCTGCAGATCGGTGCGCAGGATGCCTGTCTTGCCCGCCACCATCCAGAACCAGCGGTAAGCCCCCGCGATCACGGCCCGCCCCAGGCGCAGCCCTTGGCGGCGCGACAGGAACGGGTACAGTAGCAGGGCGATCGCGTTCCATGCGAGCGACAACACGCCCAGCAGCAGCAACAGGCCGTGCAGGACCGGCAAGGACAAGAACCGGGAGAGCTTCACCGCGATGCCTCGATACGGTCCCAGGTCATTCAGGCGCTTGCACGCGGCGCTCGGAGGTCGACAGGATCCAGGAGGTCGCGATGCCCACGGACACCTGCTGGCGTTGCCGCACCAGTGGGCTGTCCCCGAAGTTGGCGCCATGCAGGCTGTCGAACTTGATGAACATCCCGAACCACTGCTTCTCGAAGCGGCGCGACAGCGCCCCGATGGCCTGCCAGCCGCCATAACCGCCGGGCGCGCTGTAGGCGGGCCGCGTGGGCGTGGCCTGGGCGGGCGTGACGTCGTAGAAATAGCCGTTCAGGGAGCGGCTGGAGAACACCGGGCCGGCCTGCAGGCCCCAGTTCCAGCCTTGCGCATCGTGCAGGTCGAGGTTGATGTGGGGCGTGCTGCTCCAGCCGATGTGCTGGGGGTGGCGCTCCAGTGTCACGGCGGCCCGCAGTGGCGCGCGCAGTTCGAGCTCCCAATCGGTACCCTGCGCGCTGCCCAGCCTGCCACGTCCGAGCGTCAGGTTGAAATTGGGCCCGATCTCCATGGTGGGCGCGAGGTCGGGCATGCCCTGCCGGGCGCGGTCATCCCTGCTGCGGGTGGGCGCACTGGCGGCTGCGCTGAGGTCGAAGTGCACCCGCTCGGACTCGAACAGCAGGGCGCGCGCACCGTCGCGGTCGGCCTTGAAGATGTCGCCGCGGTACACCAGGTAAGGCACCGGCAGGAGCCAGTTGTGCATCTGGTCCGAGCCGCGGTAGTGGGGCAGGCGCAGCGCACCCACGCCGAGACCGGCCTCCCACAGAGGCCGCTCCACCATGGGTTGCGCCGGCAGCTCCTGGGCAAAGCTTGGACGCACCAGCGCCCCCATGCCGAGCAGCAGGCCGAGGGCGGGACGGCCGCGCCGAAGAAAGTGGCTCATCGGATCATGGCTCCCTTTGCGCAAGCCTGGGCCTCGATCTCGACCAGCAGTTCCGCACGGCAGATGTCTGCTTCGAGCAACACGAGGTGGCGCAGCGCGGGGGACTCGGCCCCCAGCGCTTCCTGCAGCGTCGCCAGCACCAGTGGCGCGTCCGCGGCGTGCCTCACATAGGCCGTGCAGGCCAGCTCTGACAACGCGAAGCGGGCCGTGGTTTGCACGTGGGCCGCATCGATCACGGCCTGCAGGTTGCGCAGGGTCTCCAGGGTCTGGGCGCGCACGTCCCCGAGGTGCCGGGACTCATGTCCCACGATGCTGGCAGTGCCTGAGATCAGGAGCAGGCTCTCACCCTGGCGGGGGGTGACGAGGCACGCCCGTGAGAATGTCGGGCTGCGCGGGCCGAATTCGCTGGGGTAGTGATAGGCCGGGACTTGGCGCGGATTCTCGAGGGGGGTGGAGGGCACGCGGCCTGCCAGGAAATAGATGCACAGGGGGCCTTGGTGGGTGCCGATGCCGCACGCCGCCGGCGAGCCGGACAATGCATCCCGTCCATGGTCCTGGAATGCCTGCTGCCGGCCGGCGTTGAACTGGCGGTAACGTTCCAGGGGACCTTCCACGGCATTGATGCGAGGCAGGTAATTCCAGACGCGCAGGAGGTGCCACCCCCCGGCGGCATCCAGGGCCGAGAACACCTCGCGGTAGGCCATGTGGGAGAAAGTGGTCAGGTCTGTCCCTGGTGCATCGGCTTCGTCCAGCCGCAGCATGCCGAACATCCATGGGCCGCTGTGCCGCCAGGCCACGCGACCGTGCCTGCCTGCATGGACAGGCCCCGTGCCCTGCCAGGCATCGATGCAGGGAGCGGTGCTCAGCAGCAGCCGGGCATCCAGGGGGGCCCACAAGGCGCCCTCACCCTGTGGCGCGGTGTGATCGTTGGGAACTGGGCCATAGCACAAGCCCCCCATCAGGCCGGCACCTGGGGAGGGAAGGGCGAGGGGGGCACATCGAAAGTGCAGCAGGCCGTCCGTGCCTGCGGGGTCAGCGGATGTACTCACGGTCGAGTGTCTCTGAAGGCCCGGGGCTGCGGGGATTGAATCGGAAATCCGGAAAGCTCATGGAGGGGATTATCTCAATCAGGCGAGGCATGCCCTGTTCAGAGGCACAACCCGTCATTACAATGGATCTTTCTCCGACTGCCAATCCACCTGAAGAGTGGCAGCCGGCAACACCCGAGACACGCTTCTGTGCTGCAGTTCTGGCTGCAGCCCGTCAACCCATTCACAAGGACGAGAAAGGCACCCTGGTTATGACACCGCGAACGAGATCGACTGCCTCCACCGGCTTCTCTCGGAGCGTGTTGCGCCTGCCTCCGGGTTGCCGTTGCTAGACCTTTTCTTGTGAACGATCAGGCGCGGTAACGACCGCGCCTTTGTTTTTTTGGAAGCCAAAACATGATTTCAATCCGATTGCCCGATGGTTCGCAGCGCGAGTTCGCTGCCCCAGTGAGCGTTGCCGAAGTGGCTGCCTCGATCGGTCCCGGCCTGGCCAAATCCGCACTGGCCGGCCGCATCGGGGAGGGCGCCCAGGCCCGCGTGGTGGACACCAGCTTCGTGTTGAATGACAACACCTCGCTGGCCATCATCACCGACAAGGACCCGGAGGGGCTGGAGGTCATCCGCCACTCCACCGCCCACCTGTTGGCCTATGCCGTGAAGAGCCTGTTTCCCGAGGCCCAGGTCACCATCGGGCCGGTGATCGAGAACGGCTTCTATTACGACTTTGCCTACAAGCGTCCCTTCACCCCCGAGGACCTGACCGCCATCGAGGCCAAGATGACCGAGCTGGCCCGCAAGGATGAGCCGGTCGTGCGCCGCGTGCTGCCGCGTGACGAGGCGGTGGCGTACTTCAAGGAGATGGGTGAGGCCTACAAGGCCGAGCTGATCGCCAGCATTCCCAGCGACGAGGATGTCTCCCTGTACCGCGAGGGGGCCTTCGAGGACCTGTGCCGCGGTCCGCACGTGCCCAGCACCGGCAAGCTCAAGCATTTCAAGCTGATGAAAGTGGCCGGGGCCTACTGGCGCGGCGACCATCGCAACGAGATGCTCCAGCGCATCTATGGCACGGCCTGGGCCAGCAAGGAGGCCCTGCAGCAGTACCTGCACATGCTGGAGGAGGCTGAGCGGCGCGACCACCGCCGCCTGGGCCGCGAACTTGACCTGTTCCACCTCGACGAACACTCGCCGGGGACCGTGTTCTGGCATCCCAAGGGCTGGACCGTGTGGCAAGAGGTGGAGCAGTACATGCGCCGCGTCTACCGCGAGAACGGCTACCTCGAGGTCAAGGGCCCGCAAATCCTCGACCAGGGCTTGTGGGAGAAGACTGGCCACTGGGGCAAGTACCGCGAGAACATGTTCACCACCGAATCGGAGAAGCGCGACTACGCGCTCAAGCCGATGAACTGCCCCGGCCACCTGCTGATCTTCAAGCAGGGCATCAAGAGCTACCGCGACCTGCCGCTGCGCTTCGGCGAGTTCGGCCAGTGCCACCGCAACGAACCCACCGGCGGCCTGCACGGCATCATGCGTGTGCGAGCCTTCACCCAGGACGACGGGCACATCTTCTGCACCGAAGACCAGATCCTGGCCGAATGCGCGGCCTTCACCACCCTGCTGCAGAAGGTCTACAAGGACTTTGGCTTCACCGACATCATCTACAAGGTCGCCACCCGGCCCGAGGCCCGCATCGGAACCGATGAGGCCTGGGACCGCGCCGAGTTCGCCTTGATGGAGAGCCTGCGCCAGTCCGGTTGCACCTTCGAGGTGGCAGCCGGCGAGGGTGCCTTCTACGGCCCCAAGATCGAATACACCTTGAAGGACGCCTTGGGCCGCCACTGGCAGTGTGGCACTGTGCAGGTCGACCCCAACATGCCGGAGCGCCTGGAGGCCGAGTACGTGGACGAGCAGGGGGCCCGCCGCACTCCCATGATGCTGCACCGTGCCATCGTCGGCAGCATGGAGCGCTTCATCGGCATTTTGATCGAGCAGCATGCCGGCGCCTTGCCTGTTTGGCTATCTCCGGTGCAGGCCGTGGTGGCCTGCATCACCGACGCTCAGGCCGAATATGCGCAGGAGGTCGCGAATTCGTTGCAGAAACAAGGACTTAGAGTTTCCATCGATTTACGGAACGAAAAAATAAACCGTAAAATACGGGAGCATGCAGTCCAAAAGGTCCCGTACATCCTCGTCGTGGGTGACAAGGAGAAAGCCGACGGGACCCTGGCCGTGCGAGCCAGAGGCAACCAGGATCTCGGCGTCATGCCGCTTGGTGAGTTCTCCCAACGGATACTCGGCGACATTGCCCAGAAGGTCTGAGCAGTGTCTGCCGGGCTTCCCGGCTTGCACATTCTGAATCGAGGAACCCTGGGCTTGGGGTTGAAAGAAAGGTTGAACCATCGCTACTTTTGCTGACCGCCGTCTTCCCAACGTGGAGCGCAAACACCGACTCAATCGGGAAATCACGGCCCCCGAAGTCCGTCTGAACGGGGTTGACAACGAGCCGCTGGGCATCGTCAGCACGCAGGAAGCCCTGCGAATGGCGGGCGACCTGGACGTTGATCTGGTCGAAATCGCTGCGGCGGCCGATCCCCCGGTCTGCCGCCTGATGGATTACGGCAAGTTCCGGTACCAGGAGCAGAAGCGCGCTGCCGAGGCCAAGGCCAAGCAAAAGGTGATCGAGGTCAAGGAAGTCAAGTTCCGTCCCGGCACGGACGAAGGCGACTACCTGATCAAAATGCGGAATCTGCGGCGTTTCATTGCCGAGGATGGCGACAAGGGCAAAGTCACCTTGCGCTACCGAGGCCGTGAAATCACCCACCAGGACATCGGCATGCGGCTGCTGGAGCGCATCCGTGACGAGCTGTCCGACGTTTCGGTGGTGGAGCACATGCCCAAGCTGGAAGGCCGGCAGATGATCATGGTGCTGGCGCCCAAGCGCAAGTCCTGATCGCCGGTCAAGAACAAAGAGGATTCAGTGCCCTGGTCTGGTCACCAGGGTGCTGAAAAGAAGCTGCTGCAGGCCAACAAGACGGCAAGGTTGCCGGCGCCTGCAGGAGTCACTAAAAGGAGCAGTCATGCCCAAGATGAAGACCAAGAAAAGCGCGGCCAAGCGGTTCCGCGTTCGGCCGGGTGGCACCGTCAAGCGGGGCCAGGCGTTCAAGCGCCACATCCTGACGAAGAAGTCCACGAAGAACAAGCGCCATCTGCGTGGCGCCGTCAACGTCCATGAGACCAACATGGGGCACATCAAGCAGATGATGCCTTTCGCTGGTCTGTGATGGCACGGCTTCCCAACTGATTTCGAAGGAGAAAACACATGCCTCGCGTCAAACGTGGTGTCACCGCTCGCGCACGCCATAAAAAAGTTCTCGCACTCGCCAAGGGTTACCGTGGCCGTCGCAAGAATGTCTTCCGCATTGCCAAGCAAGCTGTCATGCGTGCCGGGCAATATGCCTACCGTGACCGCCGGACCAAGAAGCGGGTGTTCCGTCAGCTGTGGATTGCGCGCATCAACGCCGCCAGCCGCAGCCTGGGCGTCACCTACAGCCGTTTCATGGCCGGGCTGAAGAAAGCGCAGATCGAGATCGACCGCAAGGTCCTCTCGGACATGGCCATCCATGATCCCGCCGCTTTCAACAGCATTGTCGAGAAGGTGAAGGCCCAACTCGCTTGAATGCCATTCTCGTCCGGCGCGTGGCATCCATCGCGGCGGACGGGACGGTTCGTCCGCAGTCCACTCCCGGCCTGCGGTGCAAGTCTTCCAAGGCCGACCTCGCGTTCGGCCTTTTTTATTTGATCGCCGTGTCGATTTCTTCTCTTTCCTTCTTCTTCAACCGCCTCTCCGTTCATGACTGACCTCGATCAATTGGTTCAAGCGGCGCAGGCCGATTTCGCGCAGGCGCACCTGCCCGCGGAACTGGAGAATGCCAAGGCCCGCTACCTGGGCAAGGCCGGCCGGATCACCGAACTCCTCAAGGGGCTGGCCAGCCTGCCGCCCGACGAAAAGAAAGCCCGCGGCGGCCAGATCAACGCGGCCAAGGGCCAGGTCGAAGCGGCCTTGCAGGCACGGCGTCAGGCCTTGGCCGAGCAGGAGATGCAGGCCCAGCTCCAGGCCGAGGCGCTGGACGTGACCTTGCCGGGTCGCGGCGCCGGCATGGGCGGACTGCATCCGGTGTCGCGCACCCTGGAGCGCATCGAGGCCATCTTCGGCTCGATGGGTTTCGACGTCGCTGACGGTCCCGAGATCGAGACCGACTGGTACAGCTTCACGGCGCTCAACAACCCCGAGAACCATCCTGCGCGCTCGATGCAGGACACTTTCTACGTCGACATGAAGGATGCGCAGGGGCGCTGGCTCAACCTGCGTCCCCACACCTCGCCGATGCAGGTGCGCTACGCACGGGCACATGCGCACAAGCATGCCGCCCTGGCGGCGCAGGGCCAGGCCATGCCTGAGATCCGTGTCATCGCACCGGGCCGCACCTTCCGCGTCGACAGCGACGCCACGCACTCGCCCATGTTCCACCAGTGCGAGGGCCTGTGGATCGGCGAGAACGTCAGCTTCAAGGACCTGAAGGTGGTGTTCACCCGCTTCTTCAAGCTGTTCTTCGAGACCGAGGCGCTGCAGTTGCGTTTCCGGCCGTCGTTCTTCCCTTTCACCGA
>CBINPE010000086.1:0-21335 GCA_966252435.1 uncultured Burkholderiales bacterium
AAGGGGCGGACTCCCTCCCCGTTGGGGGAGGGCTGGGGTGGGGGCTGCTGCGTACCGAGGTGCTGTTTCTTGAGGGGGTATCGACACCCGCCCGCGGACCGGGGCCGGGCCCTGATGGGATCGATTCTTGCATCGTCCCGGCATGCCCCGTGCGCAGGAAGTGGATGGCCGACGATGTATCGTCACGCTCCGCGGCGGCACTCACCTGGGTGCTCTCCCGGGTAATCACCAATGGATAGGACAACCTGATCCATAAGAATCGATTTTTTACAGTTCGCCCGGTCACGGCCAGAGGGCGGCGAGAGGCAAGGCATTGTGGTAGCGCGATTCAAAGCAGTAGACGTCGTGAGGCACTCCTCGAGCCGGCGCAAGGGCCTCGCCGCTTTTGTCTTCGTACTATTTGCCTCGATGTCGTCCACCCAGGGGCACGCCCCCGACGCCAACGAGGCCTTGCCGGGCTGCCTGCGGGCCCAGCTGCCCCAGCCCCTGGTCGGGGCCGAAGGTGCCAGCGACCGGCTGCCCCAGGAAGTGATCCTCGTGCCCCGCGCGGCCAGCAGCTACGGCTGGGTGACCGGACAGCTGCTGCACCCGCTGGACGGCAGCTGTCTGGCCAGTTCCCCCCACTCGGTGGTGGATGTCGTGTTCCGCAGCTGCGATCCCCGGGACCTCACCCAGCAGTGGCAATGGAAGGCACCTCTTCCCGACGCGACGATTCCCATGTCGGTGCTTCAACACCAGGCCACCGGGCAGGTGCTGGAGCGCCTGCATGCCGTCGAGCAGGTCGACGTGTTCGGGCTGGCCGACTACCGGGTCGGCGCTGACAGCCAGCGTTTCCTGTTGCTGTCGTGTAACCGGTGAGCCTCGCCGCTTGAAATCGGCCGCGCCCCTGGCCATGTAAGGCCGGGGAATGACGCGAAGGGCACGACATGGCAATTCATCGAGCAACAGGCCGCAGCGCGGCCCGGGTCCGTCCGCGCGGATGTGACGGCGGCGGGCATCGAAGCGCGACGGTGGGGCCCTGCCTGGGCGCGGCGATGGTCTATCTGCAATTGGCGCTGGGCCAGCAGGCCGAGGACGGCGCGCCGCTTCAGCACCGGGCCGAGGGCGCGCGGCTGCTGTGCGGCCTGTCCCGGGCGCTGGCTGGCCGGCGTCCCTGGGTCGATGCCGAGCACGCCGAGGTGGATGCCGATCACAAGACCTCGCGCTGGGCGGCGTCGCGCTGAGGTCACCGCAGGGGGGCTCAGAACAGGGCATCCGCCGTCACGCCCCAGTGCGCCAGGGTGCGGGCCAGCTTGAGGAGGGCGGCGCGCTCGATCTGGCGCACCCGTTCGATCGACAGCGCGTAGCGCTGAGCCAGCGCGGCCAGGGTCTGCTCCTCGTTCTCGGTCAGGGCGAAACGCGCCGAGACGATGGCGCGGTCACGCGGCGAAAGGCCGTCCAGGGCGCGTCGCAGCAGTGCGCTGCGCTGGTTGTGCAGGGTGACATGGGGTGGCTCGGTGTCGCTCGGCGCGGCTTGCGCCGAGGTCTCGGCGGCGCCGCTGCGCCCTCCCTGCACGGGGCTGGCAGGTTCGGCGGCCTCGGGTGCCTCTGGGGAGGCCGGCTCCGATGCCGCCAGGGTCTCGACGGCCTGGCCCTCGCTGAGGAGGAAGCGCTTCACCGCCGCGCGGATGCCATGCAGCACCCACCACTTGGCGTAGGTGGCGAAGCGGAAGCCCATCTCCGGGTCGAACCGGTCGGCCGAGGCGAACAGGCCCAGGTTGCCTTCGGCGATCAGGTCCAGCAGCGGCAGGCCGGGCCGGACATGGCGACGCGCGAACATCACCACCAGGCCCAGGTTGGCCTCGATCAGGGCATTGCGGGCGCGGGTGTCGCCAGCGCGCATCCGCCTGGCCAGGCCGTACTCCTCGGCGCTGCTCAGGCGCGGCTGGCTGCTGATCCGGGCCAAGTACTGCTGCTCCGCGTCGCTGAATGAGCGAACGCGCGGGCGCGCTGCGCCGGCCGCGGGACGCGGTGGGGCCACCAGCGCCATGGGGCGTGCGGCCAGGGCACGGTGGGACTGCAGGTGGCCCCGTCCGTTGGAGAGGTAGTCGTGCTGCAGGGCCAGGCCCACGAAGCGCTGGGCCACGAGGTACAAGCTCGGCGGCAGCGCTTCGAAGAGGGAAGAAGAGGGGGGTGCGACAGTGGTGGCAACGACAACGTCAGTGGACATGAGACCCATCCTGCACTCGGCTTTGGAGCCATCCGGAACAGCGAGGAGGAGTGTCGTGCGGGCGGTCGCCGCCGGTGCAAGCCTGAAGGAAAATTCAGAGAGTCTTCATGTGCGGACGCGGCGCTTCGCCGCTATGGTTCCGGGCGCGGGTGCGCTGTGCGGTGCCCACCATTCGTTTTGCCTGGAAGATTGGCTGTATGTTGCATCGCTTCTTTTTCTGGACCGGCTGGTTGACCGTGCTGATGGCGATGTGGGGCTGCGCCACGCCACCGCCGGTCTCGCCCACCGGTGCCATGGTGGTGGTGCGCCTGCTGACCCGGCAGGAGCCGCCCGACAGCCTGGTCCTGCAGGTCACCCGTGAAGGCCAGGCCGAGCCCATGGCCGCCGTCAACGGCCTGCTCTACTCGCGCATTGGCGGCCGCTCGGCCGACTACCTGGTGGCCATCCCGCTGCCCGCGGGCCGCTACGTCGTGGCGCCCGAGGGCGGCAGCGCCGCCAGCATGGCGGCCTTCCAGCTGGCCATCGAGGTCCCGGCCGGCCCGCCCGTCTATGTCGGCCGCCTGCTGGTGCCGCAGGACCGCAGCCGCGCGCCGGCCCTGGAAGAGCGCTTCGCCGACGACATGCCGATGTTCCGCGACGCCATCGCCTCGCTGCGCATGGCCGACATCCACCTGCGCATGGGCACGCTGCGCCAGGAGCGCCCGGCGGATGCCGCGGCCGGCAGCAGCATGGAGGTGGTGCCGGTGTCCGAGGCGCTGGCCGTGCACCTGCCGCCGGCGGCGCGTGCCGGCTTCGCGCGCTACATGAAGCTGCGCAGCCCGCGCGCCTTCGCGGTCAGCGAGGATGGCGTGTTCAGCATGGCCAGCGGCAGCCGCGGCGTGGTGGAGCGCGCCATGCAGGAGTGCGCCAAGCTCTCGCCCAAGCGGCCCTGCCGTCTGTTCGCGGTCGACCAGACCGCCACCCTGTGGCGCGCCTGCGGGGCCGCTGGCAGCGCACCGGCGGGCGGCCCTGCTCCGGGCGAGCCGGGCCGCAGCCTGGCCTCGCCCCGTGTCTGGCTGCGCCTGGCCGACGTGGCCCCCGGCGACAGCGTGGCGCGCAGCACCGGCACGGGCTGCCCGGCCACGCCCTAGGTGGACAGCCCGAGGCCCATGGCCCTCGACGTGGCGCTGCTTTTCGGCCAGGCCCATCCGGTGCTGATGGGCCTGCCGCGCGTTGGCGCGGCCCTGCTGGTGCTGCCCCTGATGCCCACCGCGGTGGCGCCGCGCCTGCTGCGCTCCGCGCTGGCCATGGTGTTCGTGCTGGCGGCCTATCCCCTGCTGGCGCAGGACACCGCGGCCCTGGGCTGGAACGCCGCGCAGTGGCTCGGCTTCATCCTCAAGGAGGGCTTCATCGGTGGGATGATCGGCTACGCGACCGGCCTGCTGCTGTGGGCGCTGGGCGCGGTGGGTGCGTGGATCGACACCCAGGCCGGCTACAACAACGCGCAGATCTTCGATCCCTTCGGCGGCCACACCCAGGGGCCCTTGTCGATCCTGCTGATGCAGTTCGGGGTCTTCCTCTTCATGTGCTTCGGCGGCCTGCAGGTGTTCCTGCAGCTGCTGTACGAGTCGCTGGCGCTGTGGCCGGTGAGCGCGTTCACCCCTTCGCTGGGGGCGGCGTTCCGCGACCTGGCGATCCAGTCCTCGACGACGCTGCTGTCCCTGGCTACGCGGCTGGGCGCGCCGGTGATCGGGATGCTGCTGGTGGTGGAGCTGGGCGTGGGCCTGCTCAACAAGCTGGCGCCCCAGCTCAACACCTACTTCTTCGCCATGCCGCTGAAGGGCCTGGCGGCCACGCTGGTCCTGGTGCTGCTGATGTCGCACCTGATGGACGTGGTGATCCCGCAGTTCGGCCTCAGCGCGGCCGGCCTGCTGCAGTCCCTCGACGCCGCCTGGCGCCGCTGAGCCGCGACGGGCAGCGCAGCGATGGCCGAACACAAGCGACACCTGCCGAGCCGGCACAAGCTGAGCGAGGCCAAGAAGCGCGGCGAGATCGCCTACAGCCGCGAGCTGTCGGCGGCGGCGGGCTTCCTGTGCGCCTGGGTGGCCGCCTGGGTCACACCGTGGCGCGCGCACCTGGATGCCCTGTGGGCGCTGGCCCTCGCGCCGCAGCGGGTCTGGGGCAGCGCCACGGACCTGCTGGCGCACTGCGGCGAGATGGCCCAGCATGCGCTGTGGCTGGTCGGCCCCAGCCTGGCGGCGGGCGCGGCGGGGGCCCTGCTGATGGCGATGCTGCAGGCGCGCGGCGTGATGTCGGGCGATCCCCTCAAGTTCAAGTTCGAGCGCATGAACCCGGCCGAGGGCCTGCAGCGCATCTTCTCCACCCGCCAGCTGATCGAGCTGCTCAAGCTGCTGCTCAAAGCGGTGGTGCTGCTGGGCGTGCTGTGGTGGGTGGCACGGGCGGGTGTGGCGCCGCTGGTCAAGGGGGTGTACGCGCCGGCGGACGCGGCGGGCCGGCCGATGCTCGGGCTGCTGGAGGTGCTGTTCGGCGCCGCGGCGGTGCTGTTCCTCGTGTTCGGCGCGATCGACTTCGGGCACCAGCATTTCGAGCACATCAAACTCAACCGCATGACCGACGTGGAGCGCCAGCGCGAGCTGCGCGACCTGGAGGGCGACCCGCAGGTGCGCGCCGAACTCAAGGCCCAGCGCCGCGCCATGCTGCAGGCCCCGGCGCTGCCCGGGGCTGGCCTGGCAGGCGCCAGCGTGCTGCTGACCAACCCCACCCACTACGCGGTGGCCCTGTTCTATGCGGCGGGCGTGGTCGAGCTGCCGGTGCTGGTGGCCAAGGGGGCCGACGCCGAGGCCCTGGCCCTGCGCCGCGAGGCCCAGCGGCTGGGCATCCCCATCATGGAGAACCCGCCCCTGACCCGCACCCTGTTCCGCGAGGTGGGGCTGCGCCAGTACATCGGCGAGGACCACATCGAGCCGGTGGCGGAGATCTTCCGCTGGTTGCAGGGGCTGAAGGCGGCGCGCAGCACGGCGTGATCGCCCGTTGGTGGGGCCCCCGACAGCGGGTGTGCAATGCGCGCGATGCTTCCTAGCATCGTGAAACCCCATCGCCAGACCGACACGACCATGACCGATCCGAACCCCCTGGAGCCCGCTGATCAGCGGCCACCGCTGCATCTGCTCGAGGCCCTGCGCGGCCTGATCGTGGAGGCTCGCCGGCAGGTGCTGCGCCACGTGGACGTGGTGCAGGTCCAGACCTATTGGCAGATCGGCAGGCACATCGTGGAGTTCGAGCAGGGTGGTCAGGCGAGAGCGGTTTACGGTAAGCGCTTGTTGCCGCAGCTCGGGCAGGCCTTGGCGCAGGAATTCGGCAAAGGCTTTGATGCCTCCAATCTGCGTTACATGCGCTTGTTCTACCAAGCGTTCCCAATTCGTGACGCACTGCGTCACGAATTGAGCTGGACCCACTACCGCCTGCTGCTGAGGGTGGACAGCGAGGCCGCCCGCCAGTGGTACATGCGGGAGGCTGCGGCGCAGAACTGGAGCACGCGCACGCTGGAGCGCCACATCGGCACGCTGTACCACGAACGCCTGCTGTCCAGCCAGGGCCGGCGCAGTGAGGCGGCGCCCGGCCCGGCCGCGGAGGCGCCGCAAGGCGAATCGCCACGCGACTTCGTGCGCGACCCGGTGATGCTGGAGTTCCTGGGCCTGCCAGACACCGGGCGGCTCCTCGAGTCCGACCTCGAGCGTGCCCTGATGGACAAGCTGCAACAGTTCCTGCTGGAGCTGGGCAACGGCTTCGCGTTCGTGGGCCGCCAGCAGCGCATCAGCACCGAGACCCAGGATTTCTACGTCGACCTGGTGTTCTACAACTACGTGCTCAAGTGCTTCGTGCTGATCGATCTGAAGACGGGGCCGCTCACGCCCCAGGACATCGGGCAGATGGACATGTACGTGCGCCTGTACGACGACCTGCGCCGCGGCGACGGTGACAGCCCCACGGTGGGCATGCTGCTGTGCGGCAGCAAGGACCAGTCAGTGGCGCGCTATTCCGTGCTCCATGAGAGCGAGCAATTGTTCGCCAGCAAGTACCGCCTGGTGCTGCCCAGCGAGGAAGTCCTGCGCCGGGAGCTGGAGCGGGACGCCCGGGTCCTGGCGGAGCGCGTCGAATCCCGGGATGCCTGAGGTGCTGCCGCGTGGACACGGCCCGCGGCCACCTCACATCGCCTTGAACCGGTGTGCATACAGCCGGCTGATCGGCAGCTTGCGCGGATGGCCGCGCAGGCTCAGCAGCAGCCGGCCCTCGTCGGTGCGCTCCACGTGCGAGATCTGCGCCACCTGCACCACCAGGCTGCGGTGGATCTGCCAGAACTGCGCCGGGTCGAGCCGGGCCAGCAGGTCGCGCAGCGAGAGCCGGATCAGCGCCTCGCGCTGCACGGTGTGCACGCACAGGTACTTGTCGGCGGCCTCGAAGTAGACCACCTCGCCCACCGGAATCACGTGGGTGACGTTGCCGACCGCGGCATTGACCACGCTCAGGCGCTCAGGCGCCGGGGCCGCGACCTCGTGCGGGGTGGCCGCGCCGGCCAGGCCGCGCAGCTCCTCGCCCAGGTGCTCGGCCAGCGGCGGCGTGGCCCCGGGGGCGAGGTGGTCCTGCAGCCGCGCGATCGTCTTGCGCAGCCGCTCCGCACTCACCGGCTTGAGCAGGTAGTCGATGGCCGCGTGGTCGAAGGCCTGCACTGCGTACTGCGCGAACGCGGTCACGAACACGAAGCAGGGCAGGCGCTGGCCGCTCGGCCAGTCCTCGATGATGGCTTCGGCCGCATCCAGGCCCGAGCAGGTCGGCATCTGGATGTCCAGGAAGATCACCTGCGGCAGCTCGGCCAGCGCCGCATTGATGCCCTGCGCACCGTTGTGCGCATGGGGCAGCAGCGCTGCCTGGGGCCAATGGGCCTTGAGTTGCTGGGCCAGGTGCAAGGCCAGGGCGGGTTCGTCCTCGACGATCAGGATCCGGGGCGCGGCGGTGGCTGCGGGAGCGGTGTCGTTCGTCATGTTCATTCAACCAATCAACGTTTAACCAATCAACGTTTGTTCATTCATGGCGCCAGGCCGGGCGGCAGGGGCAGTGTCAGGCGCGACACAGTCCCCCGCGGCTCACGCGCATGCACCTCGAGCCGCGACGAAGCGCCGAAGGCGCCGAGCAGCCGCTGGCGCACGTTGGCCAGGCCGATGCGCTGCGGGTCCGGCGCGTCCGACGACAGGCCCAGGCCGTCGTCGCTCACCTCGATGACCAGCTGCCCGTCCACGCAGCGCGCCACGATCTCGATGGTGCCACCGCGCGGGCTGGGCTCCACCCCATGCTTGACCGCGTTCTCCACCAGCGGCTGGACCAGCAGCGGCGGCACCCGCACGCCGGCCAGCGTCTCCGGCAGGCTCAGGCGGTAGCTCAGGCGCTCGCCCATGCGCATGGCCATCAGCTGGAGGTAGTGCTGCAGCAGCGTGAACTCCTGGCGCAGTGCCACCTCCGCCAGGGCATTCATCTGCATGCTGGCGCGCAGCAGCTCCGACAGGCACTCCAGCATGCGCTGGGCCCGCGTCCCGTCGACCTCCACCAGGGCGTGCACGTTGGCCAGGGTGTTGAACAGCATGTGCGGCTCGATCTGCGCCTGCAGCAGCTGCAGCTGCGCCGCGCGGGCCCGCAGCTCGGCCGTCTCGGCGCGCAGCCGTTCCTCGGCCAGGCGCTCGCGCTGCGTCAGGAAGTAGACCGTGAACAGGGAACAGGCCACCGTGACCAGGTAAACCCCGGCCATGAAGGGTGTGGCCGTGAAGAGGTGTTGCATGTGCAGCTCGCCGGTGAGCGTCAGGCTGGCCAGCGTGCTGCCCAGCACGAAGCCCGCCGGGATGGCTGCGGCCACCCATAGCGACAGGCCCGCCAGCCCCGGCTTGCGCTGCCACCAGCGCGTCAGGCGCTGGCTCTCGATCAGGCCGAAGATCGCCATCCCGATGGACTGGGCGTAGACCATGTTGGTGCTCAACACCCACATGTGCCGCTCGCCCACCGGTTCGGTTAGGCCCAGGGGCGAGAACATCGACAGCACCAGGGCCACGCAGGCGTTGAGCAAGCCCACGACGAGCGCATCGCGCACGAACACCCGCCAGCGGCTGGGCGGGGAGGCGGGGTTCAGCATGGCCATGGGCGCTTCCGCTCAGGCCTCGGCGTGGAAATGGCCGTGAATGCCCAGCGGCAGGGCATACGGCAGCATGAGCTGCTCGATCGGGCCGTGGTCGACGTGGGCAGCGTCGAAGATGGACACCAGCGAGCGCTCGCGCACCCAGTCGAAGGCCGTGCCGACGAGCCAGCCGCGACGCTCGTGGTCCTTGTCCGGATGCGGCACGAACACGTGCTCCTCCGCCACGAACTCGCGCCCGTAGTGGAAGGACTGGCAGCGGCCACTGCGCTGGTCCAGGCACTGCACGGTGTTGAAGCCGAACAGCGGGTTGTTCGCCGGGCGCCGGCTGGCCATCAGGTAGAGGAAGCGGGTCTCCACGCCGGTGCGGCGCATGTCGAAGCGCGGGAACTCCACCGTCTCCGCCAGCGGCGTGTCGATGCGCACGCTGCGGCGCGACAGGTCGACTTCGAACTCCATCCAGCGGGTCTCCGGGTAGGGCATGGCGGCATTGTCGAACACGGTGCCGGCCTTGCGCATGAATTCGGGGAAGCTGGTGTAGCCGACCACGCCGAAACGCAGCGTGTTGCCCACCTCCCAGGCATTGCCCAGGTGGAACAGGGCGGTCGGTGGGCACTCGATCTGCTGCACCACCCCCAGGCTGGCCTTATCCACCACCAGCACGTAGCCGGGCTGCCCGGCCTGCCAGCTGAAGTGATCGACGAAGGACAGCGACGGGTTCGTCATGTCCTGCGTGTAGCGGTAGGGCATCAGCACGAACACCAGGTATTTCTCGGTGATGGCGAAGTCGTGGACCATGTCGGAGTAGGGCGCCGGCACGAAGGCCTGGCGCACCAGCGCGCCGTGGGCGTCCAGCTGGCACACCGACAGCAGGTTCTGGCCCACGATGTAGCCGAACATCCAGACGTTGCCCTGGGGGTCGGTGCGGGGGTGGGCCGAGAACGGCAGCATCCGTGTCGGCTCCGACCAGACTTTCTGGCCCACCGTCTGCAGCGACTCGGGGTCGATCACGTACGGTGCGGCGCCTTCACCCATCGCCAGCAGCTCGCCGTTGCCCAGTGTCAGGGTGTTGATGTTGGCGACGTTGAGGTCATCCGGCCCGCTGAACGAGGTGCCGGGGATGGACGTGCCGAAGCCCGGCGACAGGCGCCGGCCCGCCGCCAGTTCGGCCTGCAGCTTGCGCGTGGCCACCAGCTTGGCGCGGTGGTGCAGCCGTCCCTCGGAGAACTTGAACGCATGCACCATGCCGTCGCCGTCCAGCCAGTGGCGGTAGGGTGTGCCGCCCAGCGTCATGAGGCCGGGGCCATTGCGGAACAGGGTGCCGCGCAGGCCCTCGGGCACGCGCATCGGCAGGGTGGTGTCGTAGGCGGGGCGCACCTCGCGGAAGGCATCCTGCCAGGCCGTCGCCGTGCCCTCGTCGCCGTGGTCGCGGCGGGGCGGCCAATGCGGCGCCCCGGGGAAGGGATGGGCCAGGGCGGGGGTCATTTGAAGGCTCAGGGGCGCGGCGGCGGCCAGGCCGGTCAGGAAATGGCGACGGTTCAGCATGGGCAGTCCAGACAAAAGAAAAAGGGAGGAAAGAAACGAAGCGGAGGAAATCGCCCGTTGGAGGGCGTGCAAAAAAGTCTAGGGAGCGCTCCTGGCTGGCGCGATCCGAATGCGACGAGGCTGCGTCCCGGCGCCCCGAGATGCCAGCAGGCGGCGCCAGCGGCGCCACGTCGCAGCGCGCCCAGGGCAGGGGTCCGCCGCCGTGCCCGCGGCGTTCGCGGCGGCACCATGCGCTTGACGCCGCCGGGGTGTTCGTTCATCGCATGCCGTGTGCACGCGCCGCCGTCCGCTGGTCAGATGGCGCCTTCTTCTTTTGCTGAGCGGGACCCGCGATGAACATGCTGTTTGATGACGACGAACCACGACTTTCACGGTCCGCTGCGGCCGCGACCCTGTTGGCCCTGGCGGCCTGCTGCCTGGCGGCCCCGGCGGCCCACGCGCAGAGCTTCGACGCCGTGCGGCTGAACGCCGCGCCCCCGGGCCACAGCGGCGGCATGGGTGGCGTGGTGGCGATCGCCGGTCGCGCCTACCTGGGCTCCGACGACACCCGCAACGCGGTGCTTCCGCTGATCGACTACCAGTGGGCCAACGGCTGGTTCGCGGGCATGAGCAACGGCGTGGGCTACCAGTTCTCGCGCAGCCAGCAACTGCAGTACGGCCTGCGCCTCACGCCCAACCTGGGCCGCAAGGAGAGCCGCTCCACCGACCTGGCCGGGATGGGCGACATCCCCTCGCGGCTGGAGGCTGGTGGCTTCTTCAACCTGTACCTGTCGCCGAACATGGCCGTGACCTCGTCGCTGCGCTATGGCGGCGGGGCCGACAGCCGGGGTGCCGTGCTGGACCTGGGCACGATGTACTCGCGGCAGGTCTCGCCGTCCTGGCGCCTGAGCGCGAGTGTGGGCGCGGGCTTCGCCAACGCGGCCAGCCTGCAGTCAGACTTCGGCGTGACGACCGCCCAGGCCGCCATCAGCCACTACGCGGTCTACACCCCGCAGGGCGGCACCCGCGACCTGCACGGCAGCGTGGCAGGCACGCTCTCGCTGGGCCCGCGCACCTTCATGACCGCCTCCGTGGCCGGGGTTCGCCTGCAGGGTGACGCCCAGGACAGTCCCCTGGTGCGCAAGCGCAGCACCGTCCTGGGCGTGCTTGCGCTGGCCTACGCGTTCTGAACCCCGAGCCGTCCAGGCACAATCGACCGCCTGGGCAGTGAACGGGAAGGTGGACGAGATGGCAAGCGCGCCGAGGACAACAGCGCAGGCGGTGACCGTGAGCAAGGAGGGCAAGGCCGTCCTCCTGCGCCGGCTTCACCTGGCCATTGGCGTGCTGGGCCTGATGGCCTTCATCCTGAGCGGCCAGTACATGCACTGGGTGCACGGCCACCTGCGTGGCGTGCCGGATGGCCCGCGCCTGTTCATGCGCTCGGCCCACATCTACCTGATGTGGTCATCCTCGCTGAACCTCGTTCTGGGCTGCTACTTCAGCTGGCCGGCCTCGCGCCCCTGGCGCGCGGTGCAAGCCCTGGCGTCGCTGCTGGTGCTGGCCGCGCCGGTGCTGCTGGGGGTGTCCTTCATCTTCGAGCCCTATGGCCCGAGCCTGATGCGCCCGCTGGGGGCCTGGGCCACGATCCTGGCGCTGGTGGGGGTGCTGGTGCATGTCGTGGGCGTCGGCTTGTCGCGCCGGGCCGGCGCGGCGCGCGGCGCCTGAGGCGCAGAACGCCCGAAAACCCGCGCTGTTCCGGCCTTTCCAGGCGGCTGCACGCGCCACACTGGTGGCTCCTTCTTCTGCCGTCCGCCGTGCTGGAGCCTGCCATGCGCCTGACCTTCGCCCCTCTGTCGATGTCCCTGCTGCTGCCAGCGGTGCTGGCGCTGGGTGCCGCCGCCGCGCCGGCCTGGGCCGGGACCTCGTCCTGCCCCGCCGGCAAGCTCCCCTTGCTGGCCCATCTGTCGCACAGCAAGGAAGCGGTGGTCCTGGCCACACACCGCAAGCCGACGGGTAAAGTCTGGAAGCGCCCGCCCGCTTCCCACTGACCCTTTCTCGTGCCCACCCTCATTTCCCACCTGGCAGTGCCGCTTGCGCTGGGCCTCGGTCTGGGGCGACGGCATGTGCCGGTGCGGCTGTGGGCGGCCGGCGGCGTGGCGGCGGTGCTGCCGGACCTCGATGTGCTGGCCTTCCATTTCCACATTCCCTATGCCGCCGAGATGGGGCACCGCGGATTGAGCCACTCCCTGCTGGCGGCGCTGGTGCTGGCCGTCCTGGCGCTTTGCGCCGCGCCCTGGCTGCGTTGTACCCGCGGGGCGGCCTTTGCCTTCGTGGGCGTGTGCGCCGCCTCGCACGGCCTGCTGGACATGTGCACCAACGGCGGCCTGGGTGTGGCGCTGTGGTGGCCGCTGTCGACGCAGCGCCATTTCTTCCCCTGGCATCCGATCGAGGTCTCGCCCATCAGCGTGCGCCAGCTGCTCAGCGGGCGCGGCTGGATGGTGCTGCAGTCAGAGCTGCGCTGGGTCTGGGCCCCGGCCCTGGCGGCTGCTGCGCTGCTGTGGGCACTGCGCCGGTTGAGGCAACGGTGAAGACAGTCCGACGCCTGTCGCTGCGACATAATCCCCGCCATTGAAGAGAAGAGGAACGAGAGAGGGCCCTGGCGGCCCTCTCGTTCCTTCCGATCCTTGGAGTTCACATGCGTCGATGGTTTCGGCTGGGCTGGCTGTGCAGCCTGGCATGCGGATTGGCAGGCAGCGCGGCGTCCGCGTGGGCGGCGCCCCCTGCGCCACGTCAGTTGCACTGGCAACTGACGTGCAGCCCCGAGGCCTGTGCCTCGCCGGACTGGGGCAAGCTGCGCACCGAGTGGCAGGAACACATGGCCGAGGCCGCCGCCGCGCACGGTTGGCGGCTGGTCACGCACACGGCCCCCCCGAAGGGTTCCGAGACCGGGGCCTGGGTGGTGGTGAACGTCCGGGATTTCCGCTTCGTCTCCCCTGGGGCCCGCTACACGATGGGCGTGCTGGTCGGCAAGGCCTCCCTGGACGCGCAGGCCACCTTCTACGAGCTGCCCCACCGCAAGGTCCGGCAGAGCACGCGCTACGACACCAGCTCGAACGCCTGGCAGGGGATTTTCGCGGCCATGACGACCAAGCAGGTGGCGGCCATCTCGGACGCGATCGTCCAGCAGGCTGCGCGCTAGCCAGCGCGATCCAGGAGGCCTCAAGGCGCGGGGCCGACGCGCCACACCGCATTGCCCACGTCGTCCGCCACCAGCAGCCCGCCCCGGGCGTCCATGGCCACGCCGACGGGCCGCCCCAGCGCTTCGCCGTCTGCATTGAGAAAGCCGGTCAGCACGTCCTGCGGCGGGCCGCTGGGCCGGCCTTTGTCGAAAGGAACGAAGATCACCTTGTAGCCGCTGTGCGGCTGGCGGTTCCACGAGCCGTGCTGCCCGATGAAGACGCCATGGGTGAAGGGGGCGGGCAGGGTGGTGCGACCAGACCACGCCAGCCCCAGCGAGGCCGTGTGGGGCCCCAGGGCGTAGTCCGGCACGAGCGCCTGCGCCACCCGCTCGGGACGTGCCGGCGAGACGCGTTCATCCACGTGCGAGCCGAAGTAGCTGTAAGGCCAGCCGTAGAAGCCGCCGCGCTTGACCGAGGTCAGGTAGTCGGGGACCAGGTCGCTGCCCAGTTCGTCGCGTTCGTTGACCACGGTCCACAGCGCGCCGCTGTCCGGCTCCCAGGCCATGCCGTTCGGGTTGCGCAGGCCGTCGGCGAAGATCCGGTGTCGGCCCGTGGCCACGTCGATCTCCCAGATCGCGGCGCGCTGCGCTTCCACCGCCATGCCGCGCTCGGCCACGTTGCTGTGGGAACCCACGGTCGCGTACAGGTGGGTGCCGTCGGGGCTGGCGATCAGGTTCTTGGTCCAGTGGTGGTTGATGGGGCCCGCGGGCAGTGCGGTGAGGCGCTGCCCGGGTGCCGCGATGTGTGTGTCGCCCGTCCTGTAGGGAAAGCGCAGGACGGCATCGGTGTTGGCCACGTACAGGTCGTTGCCGATGAGGGCCATGCCGAAGGGCGAATTCAGCCCTTCGATGAAGGCCGTTCGAAACTCGGCCACGCCGTCGCCATCGGCGTCACGCAGCAGCGAAATGCGGTTGGCGCTGGGCGTGCCCGCGCCGGCGCGTTTCATCACGTGCTTCATGGCCCAGCCCTTGACGCCCTTCTGGTCTTCCGGCTTGGGCGGTGCATTGCTTTCCGCGACCAGCACGTCCCCATTGGGCAGCACGAACAACCAGCGAGGGTGGTCCAACCCCCGGGCCCACGCGGTGACACGGGTGCCCGGCGCGCCGATCGGCGCCGCACCCTCGGACCAGCCGCGCGCGGGGGCGATGTTCACGGTGGGCACGGTGCTGTGGACGGGGGCGGGCAGGGTGGGGGTGGGTCCGGTGCCTGCCTCGACGGGCAGTGTGGCTGTCTCGGCACAGGCCATCAGGGTGAGGCACAGCCCGAAGGCGAGGCCGCAGGGCCACTGCGCCGCGTGCTTGCGCGCACTTGGCCCTTTATGCGAGGGGGTGGCGTCGTTGTTCATCACTGAGGCTCTTCGCGAGGGATGCGGTCGGTATGAAAACGATCTTGGCGCCTGGGACGACTCGTTCCTATCGGACGCCAGGGGAAGGGGGGTAGGACAAGGGGACGAATGGCCGAATGTCGGCCTTCGATAAGCAACCTGTTTTGTCAAGCGAAATTCGCGTGCGAATGAATTGCCTGCCTTGCGTTTTAGTGGGCTAACAGTCATTTCCGCCGAGGTGGACGATGGAGCCCTTCAGTCAAAATGATTCGCTTCTGTTTTCAATTTGAATAGCGTTCCTGGCTTTAATTGGCATGCTGAAAACAGTGGATTGAAATTTCCGCTCGCCGATCCGGTAAGTGGAATCTCTCACGATAACCTGGAGAAAAAATGAAAGACATCTACCTCAAATTCACCAAGAAGACCAATTCCAAAGACATCCCTGGCGAGTCCACGGACTCAGACCACAAAGGGTGGGTGGAGGTGACCTCCTGGGCGCAAGGTATCCACCAGCCTTCGTCCGCGGTGGCGTCCACGTCAGGGGGGCATGCGGCAGAGCGCTGCGAGCATGTGCCCATGATGTTCACCAAGGACGTCGACAAGGCCAGCGTCTACCTGTGGGAAGCCTGCTCGGCCGCGTATGCCTATGATGTGGAGATCCAATTCTTCCGCGCTTCCGGAACAGTGCGTACCAACTACCTGACCATCAAGCTCAGCAACGCCATCATCAGCAGCGTGCAGACCCATGTGGCCTCCGAGGGACTGCCCACTGAAACCTTCTCGCTCAAGTACGCCAAGATCGTCTGGACCCACCGGGGTTCCCACGTCGATGGCAGCGCCAACGTAGGGAATGATGCGGCTGGCTGGGATCTGTCGGGGAACAAGGCAGCGGCCTGAAATCACTCAACCGCGCTGTTGAATCAGCGCGGTCTCAATGTAAGTGCACCATGACAGATATTGTAGATATTCTCAAAGAATTCTTCAGTCCGTTTTCAAAAGAGAAGTTGTGGGTTATGAGTGAGGGGGATGGCTATACAAAAACGATAAGAGATTGGTTTGTCGTAAAAGAGGCGATAAGAAAAATAAAGAGCGATTGGTTTGATTTTGCTGATGAGCTAGGGAGAACGGGCAAGTTCCCGGTCGATTCTCCTTGGGATTATACTGATCCAATGTGGAAGCCAAATCTATCGAATAGTAGGTTGGCGGAAACTTCGGGGAAATCAGGTCATAGGCAATTTGTACAGAGTCCCCCGGGGACTGATCCGGCAGACTGCTTAAGAGAGTTGTCAATTTTTCTGGGAGCTCTTGCTTCGAGTGCTTTTTCCTCACGCAGCCGTGTGCTCCTAACTAATTCACAAACAGATGGATTATTCAGGGGGGCAGTTGGATCTTTTACCATATTCACCACCGTTGATAATTATGATGGAGCGGCCAAGAGTGCAACTCTAAATTTCTGAATGTTCAATGCGATGACCAGAAGCTCTTTTGGGCGTTATGCTAATGAACCCTTGGTTGTGAGAGCGAGGTGTGGTATGCAGTCGCAGTACATGTGGTGGAATTGGGCTGAGTCCATCAGCTGGAACACTGGCTTTGTACGAACTACGAAGGGATGGCGGTGATGATGTTGAAAATCAGAAAGCTAATGGTGATTTGTTTCTACATTGCATTTATTGCGATGTTTCCAAAGCTTTCATGGGCGCAGAATCTATTTCATTTTAAAGACACAAGGCAGGAACTGGGGTCTGTGCTGGTCAATGACACTACATTTGGCCTTTTCATTGATTTTAAGGCGGACTCGGCATTTATGGGTGCCTTTGTTTCGAAAGAAGGATCGAGGCAAAGGTACATTCCTCTCATCTTGAGTGTCTACCGTGGGCTTCCAAAGTTAACGATGAAGATCATGGTTTCTAAATCCGGTGATGAAATTTGGGTTTACGATCCCGATCCTGAGCTGGAGGAGGCAGATCGTATCTTTGCTTATTACAGATTAGGGTCTGATACTGCGACGTCGAAATGGGGAACCAGGCCTTTGCTTGATACGCCTGATGTCCAATCCAGTTCACGGGGTAAGTTCCCTGAATTTGATATTGCCAAGATGAAAACAGTGGCAACTTTTTACTTTTCTGGCGAGGAAAGTCCTCTGCCTGTTCCTGTCCAGAAAGGCAGCTCGTGGAAATAGGGTGAGTTTTTTGGGGATGGACTAGCTGTTCCCGAATCGCTGAGTCCCCATATGGGGACCAGGTGTTATGGGTGGTAGCGGTTCGCCAAGCAAGGGGGTCTTCAAACTAAAAACTCGTCAAAAGCATGAACCCCACCGCCAGCATCATCACCGCCGTCGCGGCCCAGCCGAAGAAGCGGTGCCGGCGGCTGATGGTCAGGGTGCCCATGAGCTTGGGCGACTGCCCGATCCACATCATCACCACCATGATCGGCACCGAGATCACGCCGTTGACGATGGCGCTCCACACCAGGGCCCGGATGGGATCGACCTCGACCGCGCCCATCGCCGTGCCCATCAGTGTGGCCGCGACGATGATTCCGTAGAAGCCGCGAGCTTCATGGAAGCCGTGCGACAGGCCGGTCTTCCAGCCGAACACCTCGCTGACGGCGTAGGCGGCCGAGCCGGCCAGCACCGGCACGGCAAGCAAACCCGTGCCGATGATGCCGAGCGCGAACAAGGCAAATGCAAACTCGCCGGCCACCGGACGCAGGGCCTCGGCCGCCTGCGCCGAGGTCTGGATCTGGGTGATGCCGTGCGCGTTCAGCGTCACCGCCGTCGAGATCACGATGCACACGGCGATGACGTTGGAGAAGATCATCCCCACGTAGGTGTCCTGCTTGATGCGCGACAGGTGCTCGGCGGTGTAGGCGGGGTGGCCGCGCAGCTCGGCCGCCTCGGGCCGCCGCCAGCTTTCCTCCACTTCCTGCGAGGCCTGCCAGAAGAACAGGTAGGGGCTGATGGTGGTGCCCAGCACGGCAACGACCATCGAGGCATATTCGTTCGGCGTCGTTCCCGGCGGAAAGGCCCGCCAGGGCGCCAGCGCCTCACCAAAGAAGTCGCGCCAGGGCACCGACACCGACAGGATGACCGCAACATACGAGAACAGGCTCAGCGTCAGCCATTTCAGGACGCGCACCGTGCGCTCGTACGACAACCCCACCTGACCGACGATCGACACCAGGCCGAAACCCAGCACGTACGGCACCACGTGCCCGCCGGCCAGCAGCCGCATGGCTTCGGCCATGGCGCCGAGGTCGGCCGCGATGTTGAGCGTGTTCGCCGCCACCAGCAGCCCCACCAGCAGCAGCGTGACCCAGCGTGGGCACATCTTGGCGATGTTGGCACTCAGGCCGGCCCCGGTGACCCAGCCGATGCGCGCCGACAGCATCTGGATGCCGATCATCAGGGGGGTGGTCAGCAGCAGCGTCCAGGCCAGCCCGAAGCGGAACTGCGCGCCGGCCTGCGAGTAGGTGGCGATGCCGCTCGGGTCGTCATCCGCAGCACCGGTGATGAGGCCAGGGCCCAGGCGGCGGGCGAGGTCGTTGACGTGGGGGGTGTTCATGCTGACTGACTCCTCGCGCCGCCGCGGTGGACGGCGGCGGACGCGTGCTGCATCCGTGCGGTGACGCACGGAGGATGGATGGCCAGGAGCGGAGCAGGAAGAGCAGCCGGCTCGCTGGGCGTGGGAAAGGAGGGGTGCCTTGCCGCCCGAGCGTCGCCAGCCGGAAGGCTATGAGCGCGCGGACGGCGAAGGCAAGGGACTGGGGCCGGGACTCATGGCAGGGGCAGAGGATGGAGAGGCGCGCATTATCCGCGGGCCCGGCCGTTCCGTACTCGGGCGCTGCGTAAAGCTTGTGCAAAGCTTGACACTCTGAATTTCAGAGTCTAGAGTCCGACCTACTCTGAATCTCAGAGTGAACCGCATGCCGATGATGTCCCAGCCTCCGTTCCCTTCCCCTGCGTCGCCGTCCCAGCTGCTGGTCCTGCAGAGCCTGCTGCAGGCCGGGCACCGGCCCATCCGCCTGCGCCCCCGCTCCCTGGTGCATTGGGGCCTGGCCTTTGCCTTCCTTGCGATGACGACGGTGCCGCTGCTGCGGCTGCCGCAATGGGAGGGGCGCAATGACCTCCAGGCCCTGGTGGCCATGCTGTGGCTGGGCATTGGCCTGGGGACGGCGGCGGTGATGGACTGGCGCGCCAACCAGCGTGCGGCCTCCCGCGCGCAGGAGACGCTGCCCTTCGTGCAAGGCCAGGTCACCAAGGTGTGGTGGCTGCTGCTGGCGGCGGGCGTTCTCTACACGGGCAGCACCTTCTTCTTCGGGGGGGCCTACCAGACCTACATGGTGTGGGTGGCGCTGATCGGGCTGGGCCTGTTCATCCATGGCCTGTTCTCGCAGGAGCTGGTGGAGTGGGCCGGCGCCAGCATCTTCCTGCTGGCGCTGCTGGCCCTGACCAGCGGGCTGCCCCTGGCCTGGCACCGCCCCATCATCATCAACATCAGCGGCGTGGGCCTGCCGCTGCTGGGCTGGATGCTGCACCGCTGGCCGCAGGCCCGGCAGGCGACCGGGCCGCTGATGGCCCGGGTGAGCGCCTTCATGCTGGCCAGCGTGCTGCCAGCGCTGGTCGTGGTGCAGTGCCAGGCGCGCTGGGCGCTGCCCGACGACATCCCCATCTACACCCAGGCCGAGCTGGCACGCCTGGGCCCGCCCAGCCAGTGGCCGCATCACCTCGGGCTGCACCTGCAGGCCGGCACCACGGTGGACTTCGAGCTGGAGATGCAGGGGGAAGTCCTGAAGACCCGCCCCGGCGCGGCCCGGCTCAGCTACACCGTGATGCAGGACATAGACGTCCTGCTCGTTGACGGCCAACCCAGCCACTACGTCCGCTGGGGCGGTGGGCCCTGGGAGGAAAACAAGGGCTGGCTGCGCATCACCCAACTCGACTTCACACCTGACCTGACTCGCGCTGCCGGGCTGCTCGTGCGCGGCCGGGCCCACGTCACTCTTGGAGGCCTGCAATGACGCCCACCCCGCCCGGCGACGTTCTTGCCGACGCGCTCGACCCCTTGCTGCACCAGCCGCTGCGCACACAGATCGCGGCCTACCTGGTGGGCCGCGGCGAGGCCACCTTCAGTGAGCTCAAGCGCGTGCTGCAGTGCACCGACGGCAACCTCGATGCCCACCTCAAGAAGTTGATCGCCGCGGCCTATGTCGCGCCCGAGCGCAGCAGCGGCGGTGCCCGCACCCAGACCACCTATGTGCTGACCCGCGAGGGCCACGCAGCGTTCTCGAGCTACCTGCTGCATTTGCAGAAGCTCTTCAGTCTCGCCCAGCCGGGGGCCTCCCCGGCGGATGAGCCCGGCAGGCCGCACTTAGCCTGACACCGGAGTCCCAGGAGGTGCAAGCGGCGGATGGCCGGCCATCCGCAGGCCTGTCTTCGCCCTCCATTTTTTGTTGGTTCGTTGTTTCCCTTTTATTTCTCGAAGGAGTCTTTGCCATGCCCGTTCGTTTCTCATCCCTGCTGTCCCGCGCCCCGGCGGCCCGTTCCCGTGCCGTGCTGGTCGCTTCCCTGGTGCTGGCCGCGGCCCTGACCGGCTGCGCCGGCGGCCTGCAGCGCACCACCGGCAGCCTGCCTGCGCCCGAGGTCCTGAGCGCGTTGCCCGTGATCAAGCTCGGCCAGCCCAAGCCGCAGGGCGAGTACATCGTCTACCTGCCTGCCAGCGAGCCCGTCACGGCCGAAGCCAAGGTGCAGGGCAACCTGTTCGAGAAAACCGACAGCAAGACCCTCTCGGTCACGCTCAAGCGCGACGTCTACCTGTACAAGAACTGGGTCAGCTACGACAAGGTCCACTGGGCCAAGGACCGGGACAGCGTGAGCGGCCGTGTCGATGTCCGCCTGCCCGGCTACGACGCACCGATGCCCGGCGAACTGCTCATCGAGTTCAACACCAAGGCGCCCCAGTGAGCACGCGGGGAACGGCCACGGCCCGCGCCGCGGGCCTGCTGCTGACGGCGGGGGTGACGCTGCTGGCGCTGGGCTGCGCGAGCACCTCGGTCGTGCTGTCGGAGACGGCGCCGCCCCCGGGCGTGCTGTGCCAGCGGCCCGGCGAGGCGCCCGTCCACGCGCTGGTGCTGTGGGGGGTGCGGTGGCGGCCCGACCAGAAGGACGTGCCGCTGCGCGAGCGTGCCGCAGAACAGGGCTTGCAGGACTTCCTCGCGCACGCCGGCTGCCATGCCACGGCCGAGCTGCGGCGTCTGGACGACCCGGCCCCCCTGACGCGCGCCCAGGCCGAGTCCCTGGCGCACGCGTCCGTGCCCGGGGTGGGGCGGGTGCTGCAGGTCACCGTGCGCGAGCTGGGGCCGGTGCTGAAGCTGGGGTCTTCGCTGGCCCTCGTGGAGGGCGGCACGGAGGTGGTGCTCGACATCGGTGCCCACGACCTCGCGCCGGGCGGCGCCAGCCATGGCTTCCAGGTGCACTGGAACAACGGCGGGCCCGGGGTGGTCAAGGGCGTGGCCAGCCTGCCGCAGGACATGCGCGACGCGCTGGCCGCGGCCCTGGGCCCTACTCCACGGCCTTGACCATGTCCTCCACGACCTTCTTCGCGTCGCCGAACACCATCATGGTCTTGTCCATGTAGAACAGCTCGTTGTCGAGCCCGGCGTAGCCGGCGGCCATGCTGCGCTTGTTGACGATCACGGTCTTGGCCTTGTAGGCCTCCAGGATCGGCATGCCATAGATCGGGCTGCCCTTGACGTGCGCGGCCGGGTTCACCACGTCGTTGGCGCCAAGGATGATCGCCACGTCGGCCTGCCCGAACTCGCCGTTGATGTCCTCCATCTCGAACACCTGGTCGTAGGGCACCTCGG
>CBINPE010000087.1:0-21330 GCA_966252435.1 uncultured Burkholderiales bacterium
CACCATCCTTCCCGCTTCCGCCAAGAGGTTCAATATGACTTGGCCGGACGCATACCTTCAGTGCCCAACAAGCGCATTTAAGACACGAAAAAAGGGATGGCATTGCCATCCCCGCAGAGGAGACATTAAAAATGTCTACCTATTTGGTCGTAAATCCCCAATTTACAGTTACAGGAACTCCATCCACCGTTCCTTCCCAAATGGCAGTAAAACTTGAGGCAGGATTTAATCCATCTCTAGGCATCAGGGCGATCATTGAAGCAGGAATCAACTTATTAGGGTCATTACTCGAAGTCAACACCGCACCGGGAATCAGACTTGTCCCAGCCTCGCGCAACTCAAAGCGACTCGTTGAGACTGTCATTCTTGGATCAAAACTAATTGTTACAGGATAGCCCACTCCAGGCGGAGCTGGAACTTCTGGTTCCATCGTTCCTTTGTCAATAGTTGCATTGCGTAATGGCCAAACGACATAAGGAGTCGACGGTGACTCTTGCCCAAGGGTGCCAAATGGATACGCAAAATCCAACACAGAGATATACGCAGTTGAATCAGTCGTAGATTGAGCAGATCCAACTCCTATATCAGTATAGTTGTACGCAACGAAAGGAATTCTATGGTATAACGAGTTAATATACGCATTAACCTGATCAGTAGCGGACGCAGGCTTGTTTGTAGCAACCTCACCGCCAACTGCAGGATCGTATCCTGCTGCAAGCATGCGTTGTACGATTGTGGCCCCTGTATATCCTGGCTTTCCCGGCTCCTCTACGTGCCCAGTAATCCGATTTTTGGCTATATAAGCAGCATGAGATTGAGCCGCGACATCAATCATGGAATTTTGCTTAAGCAGACCCAATCCCATCATGCGCCTCAAATCATTTACTCTTTGAAATGCCTCTGTGCGCCTTGCATCGGCGTAAGTCCCATTTGGTGTACTCTGAATTGGACCTGATACCGGAGGGGGCCCTTGTTCAAAGTTGCCACCTCCAGCACCAGCTTCGCCACCACCACCGCCGCATCCCGCAATAACCAAGGCAAGCGATGCGCACAAAAGTGTCTTATTCATAATATGTCCTCTGAAATCCATGCGAATGTCGATGCGCGCGTATGACGAGCACAACTCGGCTGGACGTATTTCGATAAGCGCAGGAAGACATACATCGGATGAGTAGAGAAAAAAGGGGTGACATTGCCACCCCTTCTAACGTTTTAGCTAAGCGGCCGACAACGGCGCCGCCGATATTGAAGGAGCAAGCCAGTCAGCCCCGCCGTTGTTGGTCCGCTTGAGCGCCGGGTTGGGCACATGAACACCGCATGCCGCCCCACCCAGACTTTGCTTCAAAAGTTGTATTGCAACCCGGCCGTGAAGCTGTTGACTCGGTCTTTTCCCGTTGCAAAGGGAAATGGATCGGCCCGCTCAACTTTGCGGGTCTCCCATTCAGCCCGAGCCGTCAACCTTGCATTCAGGTTGTAGCTTGCGCCCAAACCAACCAAGGGCCGCACGCCGTTACGCTTCTCCGGTACGGTTGGGATGAGTGTGGACGAAGTGTCGAAAACAAAGGCTGATTCGCTCTTCATCGACGACAGTCCCAATTTTCCGAAGACATTCCATTGCTGACCGAAGGGCACGCGGTAGACGCCAGTCAATTCCCAGCCAGACGCCTTCTCCGTTCGGTGCGTCACGGCGGCCTGACCGTCAACGATGGCGCGATATGTGGCCTGGTTCTTTCCAAGTGACACGTAAGCCGCTTCAACGCCGAAATTTTGGTTGAGATTATAGCCACCAAAGAGCTTGTAGGTCGCTCCGGTTTTGTCACACGACAGAGAGAAATCACATCGAGCATCCCAGTTCGCGCCCCCCCCCCGAGGCGCCCATGTACCCCTGCGCCCAACCCGATGACGCAGTAAGCGCAACCGTACTCCCCACCATAAAATGCACAACTTTCTTGAACAACATGAAAACTCCTTGAAAGGTGAGGAGTTTTAGCACTCTGCAGAAAGCGATCAATCCCCGCTTCCAGGGGCATAATCATGACTCCGACAGCGGCTTTGCTTTTCCTGCTCTGCACGCGTTCGCGCGCCTCTATATTTCGCTTCCTGCCTTCGGACGGGCAGCCCGCTGGCGCTTTGGCATGAACGACTGGCCAGGCAGCCTTCGCTGAACGCAGCCTCCGCGGCCTTGCCCTTCAGTTCCCGCTGGCCATCGCCACCTGTTCTTTCACACCGCCGGCAGACGAACCATGACCACTTAAACCAGCGAGCCTGCCCTCTTCACCTGCGGCCTTGCCGGCGAGCGCACGCAGCTTGGAGATTGAGTTTTGGCATGAGGCCCAATCCGCAAATAGATCGACTATTACTTTGTGCTAAATCCCCAGGTAACAGACAATGGCACCCCATCAACTGTTCCCTCCCACAGCACAGCAAAGCCAGTCGCTGCCTTGAGCGGGTCTCTCGGAGACAATGCCACCGTCGATCGCGGAATCAGAGAGAACGGATCATTTTCGGCGGTCAGTACAGACGCCGGAAGAACCGAAGTTCCATTCTCTCGAATCTCGAACTTAGAGACTGATATCACTTTACGAGGATCAAAGTTGATAGTAATAGGATAACCAGCTCCGGGTGGTGGAGGGTTTTCGTTCTCAGTAGTGCCACGACTAATTACTGAATTTCGCATAGGCCACACAACGTAAGGAACGGTGGGAGCCTCTTGCCCTAAGCTTCCCAAAGGCCTAGTGAAGACGAGAACGGATACATAATTCGCCCGATCATTCATCGATACTGCTGATCCAACACCAACATGAACCAAATCATACGCAACAAATGGAAGCCTATGATAAAGAGTGTTCATCAGCACATCGACCTGGTCAGCCCCTGTTCCTGGTGCATAGGTAAGCACCTCACTGCCCGCAGAAGCTGAATAACCCGCAGCCTCGACCCGATCGCTTGATCTCACACCAGTAAAACCTGGCTTAGAAGGGTCTTCAGTATGACTTCCTCCATTTTGAGCCAGGTACTTGGCATGAGCCTGCGCGGCGATATCAACCTTCTCATTTTGCGCAAAAAGACCCAACCCTAAATTTTTACGAATCTCGTTAGTTCGTTGGAAAGCCTCCAGCCGGTGCGCATCCGCATAAGAAGGAGTAGGAACAACCTGAGCTGGTGGAGCAATTGTTGGAGGTGGGTCTTGTTGCCCTTGTGTATTTCCTCCGTCGCCACCGCCACCACCGCAACTGGCAAGCACAACGCAGAGTGCTGCAAGAGAGCCATATTTTTTCAACATTGGACGCTTTCTAAATTGCTGAAACGGTCAGCTCCGCCTAATAAATCTAGGGAAATCATTGTGCACCGCCACCTGGATCTGTTGGAGAGGAAGATGGGATACACGTGTTCGAATTTACCACTCTAGGGTCGCTTACATCTACCTCAATTGGATTAACTCCCGAACTAAAGTCAACTCCATAATAAGTGTAGCTGAAGACCGTACCATCCTGCCTATAGTTTACATGGTACTGGGTAAGCAAATAACACGTCCCATTAACAGTAATCGTTGGCCCCCGAACTTCCCGGTAGTCATATAGCTTAACAGGAAAAGCATAGTCCCCCTGACCGACCGTTGGAACAGAAATCCACCACAACCCCCAGTGATGGTTTGTGATGGGGCAATAAACTGCACCTGGAGGAACCATAATTGTCGAGATACCTGCATCCCGAACAAATCCACTATTCACCCAAGGGGCTGTGAATGATCTTTTAACAAGAAGTCCGGTCATAGACCTATGACCATACATAGCCTCAATGTTTACAAAAATGGGTACTGTAGAACGATTCTGGTATCCAGCATTACAGCTTACCCAGTTAAATGTACTCTCATCATTATAATAGGCGGCGTTTTGCTTTCCAGATACCGACCAGCTATCTACATCGTTCGAGGTTATCTGATGGAGACGTGCAGTAGAAGAGTCCGAAAAGTTCGGAGTACGCTGGCGTTGCTGAGCAAGCGCAATTGAATTAACCGCAAAAATCGCGAGAAATGCAACAGTGAATTTTTTCATGCTAGTAAATGTACTGACAATAAGTCATAGCCACCATGGAGTTACCTGGGATCGCAGTATTTGCCCCATCCAGCAATGAAACGGTCCATGATCCACCCTCATAATAACCGGCACCATTGACTGCTCTTGTTCCACTGGGAATGGCCATTCGATTAATAATAAGTCTAGCATTCTCATTTGCCGGTACCAAATATATCAGCGGAGTTGGTGGCACTGAGCCAGTGTCCCGGCAAGCTGGCATGTCCAAGATGGTTCCATGGAAGACTGCGTAACTTCCCATGAACACAGCGTCGCTAGGGCTCGTAACGGTAGCGGCCCAATGCCCATTACGACATGTGAGCCCCTCGAGAGTTGTAGGCTCAGTCGCATGGGTCCCGTCACCTGTACATAGTCCCTTGTTCGTCCCATAGCGCACCGCGCTCACAAAGGTCCCCTGAGGGGAGCAGACGGCGATTCCACCACCCACGAGTGAGGCCATAGAGCCGATGTTGCAGGGAGTTCCCTCGGCCACGGGCTGGTTCAGATGCACCTGCGGCGCAGAGACGTTGCCCGACGCTGTCACGTCGCCTACGTTGTTAATGCGCATAAGGTCGCCCCCAGGCCCACGGATGAGGAAATCACCCGCGTTGACCTGGATGTTGTTTGCTTCAACGTGATCACTGAACACACCAGTTGCAGCATTGACCGAGCCGGCACACTGCACACGGACGACCCCATTTGGCTCGATCGTCGTACAGGCGCCCGCCCCATTTCGCACTGTCAGCGGTGCGTTGTTGACGGAGACGGCGCCGTTCGCGGTGATAGTTCCGTTGGTGGTCACTGCGCCGTCCAGTTGCGATGTGCCTCGAATGGCCAGGTTGCCGCCGGCTGTGAGGTTCCCGGCCAGATTCGGGTCCCGCAGATCTCCTCGGCGAACAAATGATGCGAAGGGGCTGGATGACGTGCCGATGCGCACTGCCACCACGCCCGCCACGTTGCCTGCTGGATTGGGCATGGTCCAGGTTCCACCAGGCCCAAAGCCGGTGAGCACTCCGGGCGACGTGGTCAACGAGACAGCGCTGTCAGCGCCGATCTTCGTCAAGATTGGGCCGATCAGCACGCCGTCGCTTCGATTGCTTCCCGGGTCACGGATGGGGTCACGAATGACGACCGCACCGTCGATGTTGCAGTCGATGGGTGCACACCCTGCCGGCGACCGCTGAAACCGAATGGTGTACGGTGCCCCATTGAGACTCGAAGTGGCCGTGTTCCACCCAGTGGGAAGGTATCCCATCTGGGTCAGCTGCGCCGGCGTCGGCTCCCACACAATCTCTCCGTTCAAAACACGGGTGTTGATGGTGTAGGTCACGCCCGCAACGACCTTCGAGAAGGGCAGGCCCCGTTGAATCGTAGGCACGTTGTCCGAAATGGCGCTGTTGGCGGCATTTCGGAGCGTGTCGAGCACAGTCGCTTCGGCCTGGCCAGCCTGCGTCTTCATCTCGACTTCCTTGCTGGACATGTAGCCAGCGATGCCCAAAGACGAGATGACCAGGGCCATCAGCACGAAGATCAGTGCGTTGCCCTGCTGAGTGCGGCGCAGCTGGAACCGGATCATCAGGTCCTCCCGATGGTCCAGGAGATGGCGATGCCTCCGGCGCCGGCGGTATTGCACTGAGCAGCGAGGGTGGCAATGGTCACGATGCCATCAAGCGGCTTCACATCCGTGTTGCCCACCTGCACACGACGCGCGAGGCCCTGGGTTCCGTTGACGATGTTGGTGCAGACGTCTGCCGGCACAGCCTGATAGGTCAACAAGGCCGTGCCTGCGGTGTTTGCGTTGTTGTCGACCAGGGTGACCTGGCCACCAAACTTGTTGGTCGCTGTTGTGGCGTTCGCTGCTGGAGCCAAGGCCTTGGGAATGACCTGGCTTCCGACTGCAGCCGCGGTGGTCAATCCGTTGTAGTTGTACTGGCCGAAGTTCTGCTTTGCAGCCCCGATGATCGAGTTGATTTCCCCAACCGTCGTCTGTACAGATGTCGAGCGTTCAGCATCTTGGTATTGAGAAATGCCGACCGCGAGGCCGATGCCACCAACGACCAGCGCCAGCATTGTGTAGAGCAACGAATTCCCGCGTTGACGCCGGATGTGGTGGGCTCTCGAAAGTTCACCAGTCAAGGGCAGGCTCGAAGATTCTTTGTTCATTGTCATCCTTCCGTTCAGTGCTTTGAGGGGAACTGCTTGCTATTGGGAATTTGTGGCTGCCTTGGGAGCGGAGTACCGCGGCTTCCTTTGCTTTGCGTCATAGACGGCCTTGAGGGTCATGCGGCTCGTGGGCTCCATCAGCGTTGCGAACTTTCCAGGTACGGTCAGCGAGGCCATGCCCATGATGGCGGCCACAACCGCCAAGGCACCTACGAGCGCGAAGTTGGCCGAAATGGCGGCGACCTTCACTCGGCTGAGGACACGCGGACCCTCCTTCGTGCCCAGTTCGATGAGGACGTCGGAAAACGTCGGCGCAGATCTCTTCAAGGTGGCGGCCCGCGACAGAAGGTGCGGCGAGAGCAACCCGCGGCTGAAGGCCTCGATCGTTGCATTGGGGTCGTCGTCAAGAGAACCGAGCACGCGACGCAGATGCCACCTCAACCATGCCGACGAAGCTTGCGAGATGTCCTCGATGGCCCCCTTCAACGTCCCGCCAGTCTTCAGGAGCATGGCAAGCGAGGTGAACAGGAGCCCCGCTTGATAGTCGCGGTAGAGGCTGAAGACGGGCCAGCTCTCGAACTTCAGGCGTGTCAGCCCACGCCAGCGCGGCAGCGACCAAAAGACAGCGACCACCGCGATCAAGAAGGTCACAAGGGCGATCGGCCCCTGGTCAACCGTGAACTCAGCAATTACCTTGGCAAAGCCGTTGAAGCCCCCCCAGAGTTCGTCTTGAACGAAGATCGGCGTCGTCTTACTGATCGACACGATCACACCGCTCAGGATGACGATCAGGCCATAGCTCAATGGGAGCATGGCAAGAGGCACCGCCGCATACTGGAGTGCCAACCCCTTCATCGCAGACTGCTGATCCACCGCCGTTGCGAGAGCGGACAAGGCCGCGACCTTGTCGGAGGCACGATCGACTGCCATCAGCATCATCGCATCGCTTCTGGGCATCACGCCCTCGAGCAGGTAGCCAATCCGCCCGGCGTTTTCTCCAGACTGGAGCCGGCTCAGAATGATCCGCAACGCGCTGACTTTCGACCTCTGACGGGTCACCTTGGCGTTGACAATCTCACCTTCAAGGAAGCTCAGCAACGGCTCGGACCGCTTGAACATTTCCGCCAAGTCTCTGTAGAACTCTGCCCTCTCGAGACGAAATGCAAAGAGGCTCAGGTTTCTGAAAAAGCGCTGAACGCTCAGCATTTCACAACCCTTCTCAGCACCTCTGGCGGGTGCAGAAACTCATACCGGGTGAAGGCTTCGAATTCCTCGCACCGGCGAACATCGACCAGGCCCTGCAGGGCCTTCCACATGGTGTGCTCAAACACCGTCTTGCCAGTCATGTCATCGCTCAAGAAGCTCCCGTCGGAGAAGCTGCGGTAGTGCAGCAGCGCCCCGTGGTCGTCGTTGTCACGAACTGCGGACAGCCACTTCCGGTCCGGCTGAAACATCTCGGCGACGATGGTTTTCCCGTTGGTTCCTCGGCCGCTGCAGGCGCGGCACCCACCCGGCGCTTCCCAGCGAAGGCGACTGGTGGGGATCTTGAACTTGTTCCGCAGCAGCTGCTCGATCTCTGCCACCTCGGGATCGGCCTCGACAGCCTTTTCGGTCGACATTGCGCACGCAGGGCAAAGCACCGGGACGAGCGCTTGATAGACCAGCAGGTTCAGGATGTTGGGCCCGGTCAACGCCTGCCGTGAGAGACCAATCTGGTCGTTCGTGAGACGCGGGACGATGTTGCTGATCAGGTGGGCGTGAAGTGTGCCCATGGCCAAGTGACCAGTCTCAGCGATCTGCAAGCAGAACATCGAGGTCAGCTTGTCCCGCATCTCGCCCATCATCACGCCGTCCGGATCGGAGCGCAAAATGGACCGCATCACCTCGGCGTACCGTCGGTTTGTCTCGGCCTCATCGTCGATCACGCGTTTGACTTCGATCTGGTGGGCACCTCGGATTTCGTACTCGATGGGGTCTTCGACCGTGTAGATGGCCTTTCGAGACAGCTGCGGCAAGGTCTCGATGAAGCACTTCAAACTCGTTGACTTTCCCGACCCGGTCTCGCCGGCAATCAGCACCATGCCCTTGCCTGCGCGTGCGGCCTCGCGCAACAGCTTCAAGTGACTGTTGGCGTAGCCCGCACGCTCAAAGGTAATCCGGCTCTCCTCCCCGCACCGAAGAAGCCTCAACACCACCTTCGGCCCCAATCGGCCTTTCTGGCTCTGGTAACGAATTTGGCCTGCCACGCCGCGGACATTCATATCCAGCATGCAATCCACGAAGCGGTCCTCGTCAAACTGGCTATTGTTGTTGCCCTTCCTGGTGCTGTTATATCCCGCAGCAATCGCGTCAATGGCATCCTTTCGGGGATAGCGTCCCCCATTGCCGTCGTTCAGCGGCTCCAAGCTTCCGTCAACACGCGTGCGGATCTGGGCCACATTGCCGTTGACATCAATGTGCACATCCGTCGCACCAGCCAGAACGCCTAACTCGATCCAGCGCTCGAAGAGCTTGAGTGGCTCGCCCTTGCTGCCCGCCGCTCTCGCGATCTTTCCTGCATTGCGGGCCACATCGGCAATGACATTTGGATGAGCCAGACTCTCGCTCACAACACGAAGTCCGCGCGAAAGCAGCGCTCCTTTAAGCGCAATCAAGTGCTGTTGCGTACTGCCCGAGGTCGCTTCCGCAGACATCAAGATCGAGGCATTGCGACCTCCGTGGTCCAAAGCCGCGACTTGCCCGCGAAGCTCGTTGGGGAGGGGATAAACCGCATCTGGGCCATGCGTCAAAACGGCAACGTAATGTGGCAAATCAGCGTAGTGCTCCACCAGCGGAAGCTGAGCCGGTCGCACAACACGACTCGTCGCCCTTGTCGCTAACGACTTTGTATCTGGCATACCGCTATCGGAGGACCGGTGGTCTGCTCCTTCCTTTCTCTTGGAGTCCGGTTCACTCGACATGCCATGGCCAGAACGAATCGAACTTCGTGGAGAGGCTGATGAGGGGGGCCGACGCTTGAGGAAGGAGAAGAACTCCATCAACGTCCTCCTGCAGGCACGATGAGCCTTCTGGTCATCCGAGGCTGGCCCGACCGGAGGATCACTTCTTTTTGATCAATTGACGCAACGGTCCATGAAGTCCCAGGCACCTTGTCGCCTTGAATCAGAAGGTGGGTCTCTCCACCCGCTTCCAACTCGACCATCGATCGAGTTGGAAGCATGATCACCCCTGCGACGATGATGCCGCGGTCCCGAGCGACAGCGGTTCCCGAGGGCAGTAGTTTTTGCTGATCCATCGGTGGCGCCACACTCGCTGGCAAGGTGCCTGGTGCCGGTGCTTGTGGTCCACCCAGCGCTTTTGCCGTATTGCGCGCCATGTCGGCCTCCAACACAGACCGCTGAGCACGGCTGTAGTCCTGAATGGACTGGGCCCGGCACTCCAGCCCCGCAATGCACAGTGCGAGGCACAAAGCAACGGACTTAATTGCTTGCGACATAGTAGACCCCTGAAAGCTTGAAATTGAGCCGATTTCGCACGTCGCCATCACTAAGCTGTACGTGCAAACTTTCCCATTGAACCCACGGAGGTGCAGATTCGATGACCTCTTGAATGAAGGGACCCGGGATCGAATTCACCTGGATCTCCCCTCTCCTCACTGCCGATGGATGCCTGAAATCAGGCGGAACGCCCTCTACAACTGGCCAGACCCCCGTAGCCTTGAGATCAACGGCCAGGCCGGCGGTGCGCCAAACTTGAAGAATTGGAGCGAAGTCAACCATCGCGCGGTCAAGGGACGGCAGTTGTGGCAAGCCAGTTGACGCAGAAAGCAGAGATTGCCGGTGCACGGTCCAAGACGTCACGGTCATGGCGCGGTCAAGGTCTGGCACGTCTGTTCCTTGTACCAACACAGGTACCTGCTTCTGTGAAGGAAGCGAAGCCTTAATGTCCTGATACGTTCCGCCCTGCCGCTTCCATTCCAGCGCGCACTGTTGAGAAACAGATGTGCAATCGATCGATATGAGCTGCCAACCTGGAATGATCACTTGTTGATCAAAGAGCCCCGCCACGGCCCCCGCCACATCAGATCGGCGAGTAGCCATGGATTGAGCTTGCACCGTCAGGGCCGCCAAGTACCGTGGAACGGGGTCTTCCTCCGCAGCTTGCTGCGCGGCGATGCGCTCCTCCTCGGCCTTCCTCACCTTTTGGAAGCCCCACCAACCTCCAACAGCCAGCAAAACTGCCAGCGCCAAGGCAACGGCTGGCCAGCGGACCGGAGGAATGGGAAGTACTTTTGTTGCCTTAGTCGCGCCTGTGGCAAGCCATTCGAAGCCAACAACCTGGCAGTTGGGGTACTTGTGTTCGCTAAAAGCCCAGGTGGGTCTTTCTTCGCTTCCGATGGTATCGCGGGCTTCAATCTCGTTCCCGACCCGGTCGATATAGGGAAGGCCGTCCTCCAGAACAACCACAACATATTTCTGCTCGTCTCTCTCGTCCCCGCCCTCCACGGGCAAGACTAGAGCCGCATTGGGTGCTTGCTTCCCAACAAGCGCAGCGAAGCATGCCGCAGCCGCCACGGCGTTCTTTGGCACCTTCACCAGTTCTTCGGCAGGCCGTGGTTTGTAGAGACCATAGCGAGTAAGGCCCCCTTCTTCCAGCAAGCAATAGTGCGTGGCCTCGGTTTGGCTCTGCGCCTCACGGAGATTTCGCTTGGAATGATTTCCGGTGGCGGGAGGACGCCAGTCAAGGCCGGACAACATCGGCCCTGCCGGGGTTTGCGCAACAATTCGTTCGATCGCCATACGTAAACCTACAAGAGAGTTATCGAACGGAATACACACCGTTGGTCAAAGACCAGACCGCCTCGCCTACCATCAGTCCGGCAGAGGTGTTGGCAACAATGAAGCTTTTCAGTGATTGCCATGGCCTGCTTCCACAACAGAAGACTCTACCGACATGCCGCGATAGCCCCAAGAGACGGCGAAGGCGATGAGCGCCAGCCCAACCAGCACCATCGTCGGCCACGGATTGCGGGGAACGCGGTGCAGTCGGGCCGCGGGACCCCCGCCCTCGACCAACCACTCGTGGTCAACAACCTGGCAGCCTGGGTATCCGGCATCGCTGGTTGCCCACATCGGCCGCGCCTCGCTACCAATGGTGTCACTTACAGAACTCTTGTTGAGTACCGCATCGACCAAAGGGGCTCCGTCTGCCAGCACCACGACCAGGAAGCGCCGCTCCCCACCTTCCCCTTCCAGTAGTTCCACTGGCAGCACCAACGCAGCATTAGGCGACTGGCGTCCCACGAGATTGGCAAAACAGGCAGCTGCCGCCATAGCGGCCTTCGGCGGCTTCTTGTCGGTGAAGCCGTTGTACAAGCCGTAGAGCACCGAGCCGTTGGACTTGAACAGCGCGTAGTGCGTGCACCCGTGGTCCGTTGCTGCCATTTCCTGCAAGGCACGCGTTGAGTGCTTACCACCAAGGGACAATCGCCAATCCAGACCACCGAGTAACGGCCCGGCGGACGTTTGTGCGATCACCATGCTTTTCTTTTTCGCCATGCCCACCTCAGAGGATCGAGGGTCGAACGAAAATAATGAAGTCTTCACGTTCGCGCGACACTGCCTTGCTCCCTCCCACACCCACAGGGCTATCTTCTGTCAAGGTACTTGTGGATTCGGAAGTCACGAAACGGCTCATACCCGTGATGACCAGCACCTGTCCCGTCTTGAGGGCAATGGTGGACTGGTCGACGATGTTGGTGGTCTCCGGAGTCTGGACCTTTTGCTCACCGCTCTTGAAGTCCATGAGGCTCACCAGCGAACTCAGCCCAATGCCGAACTTCAGCACCACGGTGTTGTTGTCCATGATGTACGGCTGAGCCAAGTAGCGATCGCCCGTAGTGATTGTGGCTGTCTTCAGACCCGGCAGCCCTCCCGACGTGCCGCCAAAGGTCGCAGCAGCAGGCGTGGTTTCACTCACATAGGCCTTTGAACCCAGCGATGCTTTACGGGCCCACTGACGGTTCAAAGTCAGGAGGCTGATGGGACGGTGCTGCGTTGCAGTCCCGTATTGGTTCAGCAATTGCAGGATGGCCTTGGAATTGCCGAACCGGTCAGCGCGGCTTCCAGGATCAAGCACTGAAAAGCCGATGCTCCCACTCTTGTCAGCCACCGTGGATGGTGGCGACTTGAGGTTGAAAGCCACGCCGTCGCTTAGCGAACGCAGCAGCGCGTCCCACTCGACACCCCGTGTATTGGATTCAGAACTTCGGACGGAATAGATGTCGAACTGAACCTGCGCCTGACGCAACAGCGATTCGTTCTCGGCCCGGACGAAATCGCGCACCTTGGTCATGGTTTCCTTGGTCGTCGTCACGGCAATGCGGCCCGAGCCATCCGAACGGATGGCGCTGGAGCCCGGCACATCCTTGATGATCTGCCCGATTGCTCCGAGGACAGTGCTGACGACGTTCGATCTCCCCTTCTCGGACACGTCCACGCTGGCATTGCTAGTGGAACTCGACGCTCCATTGCCAGCGTTTCCGCCTGTCGACCCTTGGTCGCTTGCGTTCAGGCCCATCGAGTAAGAGGTTTCCCCGTCAAGTGTGGCAATCTCGAAAAACTCTGTGCGAAAGCGTTCGATCACGATGACGCCGTCACGGTACTCCCAAGAGAGATTGGTCAGGTCGGTGATGTGATTGAGGTACCCCTCGAGCGACCCGTTCCAACGCATCGACACCGTATCCAAGGCAGGGTCCTTGGCACCGACCGGAACCATGGAAGTCCCGCCTGCGGGAAACGAGGTTGGCAGGGGACCACCCTGCGCTGCGGGTCCGCCACCTGGCATGCCTGGTAAGGGAATCGGGGCATTGCTCGGCGGCATGCTGGAGAGACCCGCCGACGAGGTAGGCGCCACGAAGACATCCGGCCTGACCCGCACAGGAACGCCCGTTGCCGCGGTGATGCGCTCAGCCACGACGCGCAGCCCTACTTTGCCGCCGGACCGCACATCATTGAAGCTCAGCTTCACAGGCTCCTGAAACACAGAAGGCAGCTTCTCACCCGAACCCATCGGGACGGAAACGGAAGCCACCCAGGGACGGGGTGCCCGGCGAAGCACCACCTGCGAGGCCTGCTCCGCGGCACGGCGATCGGAGTCGGCCGCGCCGCCAGCGACCATCTGCCCCGCGTTCTTGCCGACGCCAGCCGAGTTGATCGCAGGGCGGGAGTTATCGATCGCCTCCTGGTTGTCCGCCTTCACGCGAGCCTCGACCTTGGGCGAAGCGCAGCCGGACAGTGCCGCGCAAGCAGCGGCCAGAGCAATTAAAGCCAAAGGGGCAACAGGGGTTGTTTTCATTTTCATGGGCATCTTTCCAATGGGAGACTTCACACGTCACTCCACCGCGCTGCACTCACGCGCCTGTTCACCCTGACGGGTGATGCGCACCAGGGGCGGCGTGTTGGCGTAGATGCAGGCTTCGAGGGGGTAGTCGGACAAACGGATGCCCGAGGAGGAGAGGACGCTTTGCAGCGCCATCTCGAACGTGCCGGTGTAGACATCCGGCGCGCCGATCAGAAAATTCTTCGCGGCGTCCCACTTCAGCTTGTAGCCAGCCGTGCCGGCCCAGCGCTCGATGGTGCGCAGCAGGGTGATGTCAGACGCCTTGACTTCCCATTGCATGACAGGTTGGGGCTGCGAAGGAGACGCGGGGGAAGGGGCCGTGGAACGCATCGCGTTCGTCGAGTCGGTCGCGGCAGCACCAGGCACGGCCTGCGCCACGGCGCCGGCGGCAGGGACGAAAGGAGCCACTGGCAGGGTCGTCGGCGTGTTGAAGGGTCGGGGCGGCAATTCGGTCCGCTCAGCCGCATGGACTCCTGCCGCTACCACCAACAGCAAGCCGCCCAGGCCCAGGCCCTTACCCCGACGGCAGAATTCCGTCCGCCTCGTTGTGCTGCCGGCCGTGTCTGCAGCGCCCTCTTGCATCCCCATCATCGTGGGTTCTCCTCGTTGTAAATCGACTGAAAAACAAACATCCAATGCCAAAAGCAATCGCTCACTGGCCCACTGCCGTGATACGGATCAAGTTGTTGGGGTATTGATGCGCCTGCACCGGGTAGCCGGCCTTCTGAAGGCCGAACAGCACCTGGCCCACCGCCTCGGGCAGGCTCTTCGCATCCAGGGTGAGCTCGCCGGTCACGGGTGCGCTCATCGGTGCGTCCCACACCACCTGGTAGCCATGTTCGCCACCCCAGCGGCGCAGGGTGGTGGCCACGTCACCGTCCGAACTCAGGATGTCGAAGCGGTTCGCCGATCGGACACGCGACGCCGGTGGCGGTGCCGCCACGCGCGCAGGCTCGGGCCGTGCCAGGGAAGCCTGTGGCGCTGCGGGAGCCGATGCCTCGGGTGAGGCTGTGACCGGCACAGCCGGCGCACGCTCGGCCTGCCCGGGCTTCGCCCACCGAATGTGCGAAGGCATGGGCGACTGCGCCGATGCCACACCCGGCACGGGTTCATAGCTCACGGTGATGTTGCTGCGCGCGATGCCCGCGGCGCGCAGGGCGGCACTGAGCATCTTGGCGCGGGCCTCGGCCAGCCCCTGAGGCGAACCGTCGTCGTCACGACCGATGACCGTGACTTGCGCCTCCTCACCGATCTCCTGGGCCAGGGCCTGCAGGGCCGCCTGCGTCCTGGGCGACAAACTGGCGCTGCCGGCTGGGAAGGCGACGGCGCGCTCTTCAACCTGCCTGGGAAGGGGACTGCACAAGACATCCGCCGCCGCAACACACCACAACACCGCGTTCAGCGCGATTCTGTGAAAACCTGCACAACCCATGCTCACTCGCTCCCTGCCACTGCCTTTAAAATAGCGCCGCGTCTGTGCGCGACTTTTGAGCCTCTGGTTTGACGAAAACGGCTCGAAAGTTCCTTGACGAATGTGATGTGAATGCACCGTCGCCAAAGTCTCCAGCCGGACTCTCGGGACGGTACACAGCCAACTGACCCGGCAACTTGCCCCTCTGCCAGGCCGTCATGGCCTCGAAAACGAAGCCGGTATCTTACCCGCTCAATCAGGCCCCTCACCCAGGGGCTCGCTGCCTTCGGCGGCGCCAAAAAGTTTCTGGGCCGGTTTGCGACCAGTCGACCATCCATCACGTCCGCCTCACCGTGAGAAGAATTCACGATTGTGAGGAGCCGCTGAAAAATGCTGCCATTCAAAATTGCCTCTATTCGGCCAATTTCTCCAAGCAGATTCCTTGACTTGCTTTGTGACCTGTAGTCTGCGAAGTCGTCGCCTCGCCTTTCAGGCCATGGCGGCGGGAGCGTTCTGGCAGTAGGACAGCCGAGGAGCCGGCTGGCGAATCTGCAGACGTTGAACCCGGCGGAATCTTGTTCCCCAGCGCTCGCTCACCTGGGATGCACTCCAGGGGCCGTAGGTCTCGCCATCCTCTCCACACCAACCGTCCACACGGAGTTCAAAAGTAAGCGTGCCGCGCTCGGTGAGCTGCTCCCCTGTGTCCAAGAGGCGTGAATCGCCGTAGAACTGCTCCGCCGCCACAGGCTCGAGAGCCTCCACGGTCACCTCGAACTCCATCCGGTACACGTGGGTGTTCCGGAACATGCCGATCAGCCCCAATGTCTGCCGGAACGCGAGCAGCCGGACGCGTCCGTCACCAAGGTGATGGCGCCACTGCGGCAGACCATGCCCAAAGGCACTGAGACGTTCAAACACCTGCCGGCCGGCCTCCTCCGATGGAAAAGGCGGCATACCCCAGGCGGCAGGAATGGCGGACTGCAATGGATCTCTGGTGGCCATGGCTCCCCTTGGAATCGAAGGAAGACGCCATGCTACAGGATTTTGAGATTTATAAGCAGTAGAGCCATGAGCTGTAGATTGAAATGCAGTACCGGGGCAGGCTCGCGCCCCTATGGAAGTGAGCAAAAAGATCGTGGTGGGTGAGGCTCGCAAGCGGATCGCCACCAATCTCAAGCGGCTGCGGACCCTGCGCGGATTGAGCCAGGAAGTGATGGCCGAGCAGGCCGACTTCCATCGCACCTATGTGTCCCAGCTGGAGCGCTGCGTCACCAACATCTCCATCGATGGTCTGGAGCGCCTGGCCATGGCACTGGGCGTGGACGTGCTCGACCTGCTGGCCTCAGAGACGCCCGCCGACGCGCAACCTCTGCAGCGGCTCGTGGCCAACCCGCCCTTGGCCCTTCAGGAGAAGCCTCCGTCTTACCAAGAGAAGAAGAAAGAGAAAGAGTGAAGTGATGTGATGCGCGGTCGGCAGTCGGCCAGGCAGAGGACGCTCAACCCGGATCCTCCAGCACCGTCTCGGAGCCTCCCCTTTGTCCTACAGCTCGACAGGACGTTGTCCTACTCCTGCGAAGCCCCTTGGCTGAAATGGCGGACAAAGAGGGCCGCCTACCATGGCCCCTCGAATTGTCAAAGCAAAGGAAGGAGCCCGTCATGCTGCACTACGCCGTCGTATTTTTTGTGATTGCACTGATCTCCGCTGTTTTTGGCTTCACCGGAATTGCCGCAGGCGCCGCAGGCATCGCTAAAATTTTGTTCGTCGTCTTTCTGCTGATGGCCGTCGTGTCCTTCCTGGTGAACGTCGCTCGAGGAAAAATATAGATTCTTCGCCCTCCCCAGGGGTTGGCAGTTGGATACCTGGCTGCCACCTGATCGCCAGGCGGGAGGCAGTCCGACTCCGCTCAACCCTTGATCGCAATGCATCCAGCTGACGATCCCTTTTTTGGCAGCGTCTCCCCGGTGGGCATGGAGCCCGTCGTTTTGCTGTTCCCCGGGGCCTTGGGGCCCGATCGTCATGTCATGATGTGATGCTGGAGCCCGCGACTCATGCCTGATCTCAGAGCCTTCATCGTTGAAGACAGCCCCGTCATCCGCGACAACCTGATCGCGGCCTTGGAAGAGATGGTGCCCTTGAAAGTGGTTGGTTTCGCCGAGAACGAGGCCGACGCCGTGCGCTGGCTCAGCACCGATAGCAACGTGTGCGATCTGGCCATCATCGACATCTTCCTGCGTTCCGGGTCCGGCCTGGGAGTGCTGCGGTCCCTGAAGGCCTACAACGTCGGCATTGAGCGCGTGGTCCTGACCAACTATGCCTCCGTGGACATCCGACGCCAGTGCCTGCAACTGGGCGCGAGCCGGGTCTTCGACAAGTCGAATGAGATCGATGCGCTGATCGGCTACTGCCTGACGCTGTTCGACCCCGTGCCCGATTTCGGAAAGCCCGCTGCGCCCTCGAGTTGAAGGCCTTTGCGGCGCCTGGCACAGGACGACGGTCCTCAGCCGCCTTGCACCGAGCAGGGTATTGAAGAACACGACCTATGCCGCCGGACGCCGGCCGCCTGGCGCCTGGGCAACCGCAGAAGAAAGTGATGGATGCGCCGATGTCCCTGAAATCGCCGTCATTGCCCCACCCCACCGAACCGCCCTCTGCCAGGGAGCTTCCCATGTCACCGCTCGAGGCACCGCTGTCCACGCTCCGGCGCAGCCGCTTCACGGCCCCGCTGGCCATTTCCCTGGCGATCGTGCTGGTCGTGTTCAGTGAGTTCAGCTTCCAAAAAGCCGGCCAGGTGATCGAGCAGCGTGACGAGATGATGGCCAACCGGCGCGAAGTCAGTCGGCTGCTGCGTGTCGTGCTGACCGCCGAGAGCGCCCAGCGCGGTTATCTGCTGACCGGCCGGGCCCAGTACAAGACACCCTATGAGCAATCTCTGGCCGAGACGGAAGGGCTGCTGGAGAAAGTCACCACGCAATATGACGATGAGCCCGAGCGTCAGCCCGAGGTCAGGCAGCTGACGGAACTCGTGCGCAAGAAGGTGGCCGAGCTTCGAACCACCGTGGAGATGTTCGAATCCGGCAAGGATCAATGGCGTGAACTGGTCATGACCGACATCGGCCGGGAAGCCATGGCCGGGATCGAGGCATCGGTCCTCAAGCTGGCCCGGCAGGAAACCCAGGCCCTGGAACAGAGCAGCGTGGTGCTGGCCCGCACGCTTCTGATGAGCCGCATCGGCATCGTGCTGCTGGTGCTGCTCTGTCTGACCGCGCTGCTGGCCTCCTTCAAGCAGGCCCGCCGCCTGACGACGGAGCGGGAAGACCGCGCCAAGGAGCTGATGGGCGAGCGCAACCGGCTGGAAGCGGAAGTCAACCGCCGCACGCGCGAGCTCACCGAGATCGCCAAGCACCTGCAGACCGCCCGCGAGGACGAGCGCGGCCGGCTGGCCCGCGAGCTGCATGACGAGCTGGGTGGCCTGCTGACCGCCGCCAAGCTGGACGTGGCCCGCATGCGCAAACGCCTGCCCTCGGCCTCCGAAGAAGTCACCGAACGCATCGGCCACCTCGTCACCACACTCGACGCCGGGATCGCCTTGAAGCGCCGCATCATCGAAGACCTGCGCCCTTCTTCGCTCACCAACCTCGGCCTGGTGCCGGCGCTGGAGATCCTGTGCACCGAGTTCACCGAACGCAGCGGCATCACTGTCATACCGCAGCTGTCCGAGGTGCGCCTCCAACAGTTCGCCCAGCTCACCATCTATCGCCTGATCCAGGAGGCGCTGACGAACGCCGCCAAGTACGCCAAGGCCACCGAGGTGATCGTGTCGCTGAGCGCCTCGGAAGGCTGGGTCACGGTCAGCGTGCAGGACAACGGCGTCGGCTTCGATGCCGAGACCGTCCCGCCGGGCACCCACGGGCTGGCCGGCATGCGTTTCCGCGTCCAGTCGGGCAACGGCGAACTCTCGATCCGCTCGAGGCCGCATGCGGGTACGCAGATCATCGCGCGGCTGCCCGAGTCCGACGAGGTGTGAAATGAAGAGAATCGGGCCGTGGACGCGGGGGCGCCACCTGCCCCACCTATAATCTGCATTTACCACCCCCTCGCACGGGCAAGGCCCGGCGCTGAATGCAATGACCAAGTTTGTCTTCGTCACTGGCGGTGTGGTGTCCTCGCTGGGCAAGGGCATCGCGGCTGCATCGCTTGCGGCGATCCTGGAATCGCGCGGCATCAACGTCACCCTGATCAAGCTGGACCCCTACCTCAACGTCGACCCGGGCACCATGTCGCCCTTCCAGCACGGCGAGGTGTTCGTCACCGACGACGGCGCCGAAACCGACCTGGACCTCGGCCACTACGAACGCTTCATCACCACCCGCATGAAGCGGGCCAACAACTTCACCACCGGCCAGATCTACAAGAGCGTGCTCGAGAAGGAGCGGCGTGGTGACTATCTGGGCAAGACCGTGCAGGTGATCCCTCACGTCACCAGCGAGATCCAGGAGTTCATCCAGCGCGGGGCGGGCCTGCTGCCTTTGCCGGGCCAGGAAGCGGGGTTCAACCCGGCCAACGCGGTCGACCTGGCCATCGTGGAGATCGGCGGCACGGTGGGCGACATCGAATCCCTGCCCTTCCTGGAGGCCGCGCGCCAGATGAGCCTGCGCATGGGGCCCAACAACACCGCCTTCGTCCACCTCACCTATGTGCCCTGGATCGCCGCGGCCGGCGAGCTCAAGACCAAGCCGACCCAGCACACCGTGCAGAAGTTGCGCGAGATCGGGATCCAGCCCGACGCCCTGCTGTGCCGTGCCGACCGTGCCGTGCCTGACGAGGAACGCGACAAGATCTCGCTGTTCACCAACGTGCCCATGTGGGGCGTGATCTCCGTCTGGGACGCCGACACCATCTACAAGGTGCCGCGCATGCTGCACGAGCAGGGGTTGGACGGCCTGATCTGCGACAAGCTGCGCCTGAACACCCCGCCGGCCAACCTGAAGCGCTGGGACGACCTGGTGCGTCAGGTCGAGCACCCGGTGCACGAGGTCACGATCGGCATGTGCGGCAAATACACCGACCACTCCGACTCCTACAAGTCGCTCAACGAGGCGCTGCGCCACGCCGGCCTGCACAACCAGGCCCGCATCCACATCGCCTACATCGACTCCGAAACCCTCACACCCGAGAACATCCACCAGCTCGACAAGGTCGACGCGGTGCTGGTGCCGGGCGGCTTCGGCAAGCGCGGCGTGGAGGGCAAGATCCTGGCGGCGCAGTACGCCCGCGAGCACAAGCTGCCCTACCTTGGCATCTGCCTGGGCATGCAGGTGGCCACCATCGAGTACGCGCGCCACAAGGCTGGGCTGGCCCAGGCCAACAGCACCGAGTTCGAGCCCCACGCCCCCCACCCCGTCATCGCCCTGATTGAGGAATGGCAGGACGCCGACGGTTCCATCCAGCGGCGCGACGCCCAGTCCGACCTGGGTGGCACGATGCGCCTGGGCTCGCAGAGCTCCGACGTCAAGCCCGGCACGCTGGCCCACGAGATCTACGGCCCGGTGGTCACGGAACGCCACCGCCACCGCTACGAGGCCAACGTCAACTACCTGGAGCGGCTGACCGAGGCGGGCCTCGTGATCTCGGCCCTGACCCAGCGCGAGCACCTCACCGAGATCGTGGAGCTGCCGCGCAGCGTGCACCCCTGGTACATGGGCGTGCAGTTCCACCCCGAGTTCAAGTCCACCCCCTGGGATGCCCATCCCCTGTTCAAGTCCTTCATCCAGGCCGCCCTGGCGCACCGCGCCGCCCGCACTGCGGACGGCGGCCAGGCCCAGACGGAAAAGGCTGCTGCATGAAGCTGTGTGGTTTCGACGTCGGGCTCCAGCAGCCTTTCTTCCTGATCGCCGGCCCCTGCGTGATCGAGTCCCTGCAGCTGCAGATGGACGTGGCCGGGCAGTTGAAGGAGATCACCCAGCGCCTGGGCATCCCCTTCATCTTCAAGAGCAGCTACGACAAGGCCAACCGCTCCAGCGGCACGTCCTTCCGCGGGCCCGGCATGGACAAGGGCCTGGAGATCCTCGCCCAGGTGCGGCGCGAACTCGGCGTGCCGGTGCTGACCGACGTGCACACCGAGGCCGACATCGCCCGCGTGGCGGCGGTGGTCGACGTGCTGCAGACACCGGCCTTCCTGTGCCGCCAGACCGATTTCATCCAGGCGGTGGCCCAGGCCGGCAAGCCCGTGAACATCAAGAAGGGCCAGTTCCTCGCGCCGCACGACATGAAGAACGTGATCG
>CBINPE010000088.1:0-20787 GCA_966252435.1 uncultured Burkholderiales bacterium
CTGCTGCCGCAGCGCACGCGGGTGTTCATCGAGTGGATGCGGCGGGAGTTGAAGGGGGTGCTGTGAGGTGTGGGCGCTTGTACCGCCGCCTTATTTGGTAACGATCGTTTTAGAATTACAGAATGACCAGCTCAAAAATTTTCCGGGAACGCGCCCCGCGCCCGCCCGGCCGCCCCCGGCAATTCGACCTGGACGACGTGCTGGACAAGGCCATCCTCGTGTTCCGCCAACGCGGGTACCACGCGGCTTCAATCAGCGAATTGAGCAAGGCCACAGGCCTCACGGAAGGCAGCCTCTACAAGGCATTCACAGGCAAGGAAGCCCTTTTCGTGGCGGCTTTCGATCGCTACTGCGCGCAGCGTCAGCAGCAGCTCAGGGCCGCCCTGGCTGCGCAGAGCAGCGGAGCGGGTCAACTGTGCGCGGCTCTGCGCCACTATGTGTCCTCCTCCACAGGAGCGGAAGGCAGGTTGGGCTGCCTCATCGTCGGCAGCACGTCGTCGCTGGAACTGTTCGACGGCCATGTGGCGGCCAAGGTGCGGCAAGCCTTGCGCCGGAGCCAGGCCACCTTGGCGCCGCTGATCCAGAAAGGCGTCAAGGATGGCTCCCTGCGAAGCGACCTCGACCCCGACGCCACGTCCAAGCTGCTGTGGTGCATGCTGCTTGGCATCCGGGTGGCTGGCAAATCGGGCGCGAAGCGCGCAGACCTCGATGCGACCATCGAACAAGCCATGCGCCTGCTCCACTGACTTCGCCAAATTAGGTAACGATCATTACCCATCCAGACCAGAGACCATACCATGAACACTCTCACGCCTCTCCGGCATCGGGCTGCCATCGTCACCGGCGGTGGAACCGGCATCGGCCGCGCCGTGAGCCAGTTGCTGGCCCGGCAGGGCGCGGCTGTCGCGATCGTCTATTCGCGCAGCGAGAAGGACGCTCAGGAAACGGCTGCGGCCATCGCCCAGGAAGGTGGCCGGGCCATCGCCTTGCAAGCGGACATCGCCCACCTGCCCTCCGTCCGGGCCAGGACCAGCAAGGTGGTGAGCACCTTTGGCGGCATCGACTACCTGGTGAACAACGCCGGTATCACGCGTCAGCTGCCGTTCGATGACCTGGACGCCATCGACGACGACATCTGGGACGCGCTGTTGGCAGTCAACGTGAAAGGCACGTTCCATTGCTGCCAGGCAGCGGCCCCCCACCTGCGGGTGCGCCCCGGCTCGGCCATCGTGAATGTGGGCAGCATCGCTGGCGAGACGGGTCACGGCTCGTCGCTTCCCTATGCCGTCTCCAAGTCGGCCGTGCATGGCATGACGCGCTCGCTGGCCCGGGCCTTGGCACCCCACACCCGGGTCAATGCCATCGCCCCCGGCGGCGTGGCGACGCGCTGGTGGGACGGCAATGAAGACAAGATGCGCGCGCTGTCGGGACACCTGCCCTTGCAGCGCATCTCGACGCCCGAGGACATCGCCGCCTTGGTGCTGACCTTGCTCACGGCCGCCTCCGTGACCGGTCAGATCTGGCGTGCCGAGAATGGCCAGACGCTGTGACGGCATTCCGCATTGCTGGCCGGGCTGCACCATCACCGCGGTGGCATTCCATTCATGCAAAAACGCCTGGCCATGTGGCCCGAGCCCCTCTTCCAGGCGACCCGCTCATCAGGGAAAACGCTTTGTCCGTTCCAGGGATTGCCGCCAGAATTCAAGCGACCATCCGGAAGGCCCCGCAACCCATCCGCCACAATGGCCTCCACCCTCGCCCCAGCGCCCATGCCCGACCAGCCCGCCTCACCATCCGCGGCCCCGCAGGCTGCCCCGCACGTCGATCGCCAGCGCGTCCTGGTCGCGGCCCTGCGCGACGTGCTGCCCCCGCACGCCCTGCTCTGGCAAGCCGAGGACACCACGCCCTATGAGTGCGACGGCCTCACCGCCTACCGCGCACGCCCGCTGGCCGTGGCGCTGCCCGAGACCGAGGACCAGGTGGCCGCGGTGCTGCGCGCCTGCCGCGCCCTGCGCGTGCCAGTGGTGGCCCGCGGCGCCGGCACGGGCCTCAGCGGCGGCGCCATGCCGCATGCCGAGGGCCTCACGCTGAGCCTGGCCAAGTTCAACCGCATCCTGAAGATCGACCTGCTGGCCCGCACGGCCGTCGTGCAGTGCGGCGTGCGCAACCTCGCCATCAGCGAGGCCGCCAGCGTGCACGGCCTGTACTACGCGCCCGACCCCAGCAGCCAGATCGCCTGCACCATCGGCGGCAACGTGGCCGAGAACTCGGGCGGCGTGCACTGCCTCAAGTACGGCCTGACCCTGCACAACGTGCTGCAGGTGCGCGGCTACACCATGGCCGGCGAGGCCGTCACCTTCGGCAGCGAGGCGCTCGACGCGCCCGGGCTCGACCTGCTGTCCGCGGTAATCGGCAGCGAGGGCATGCTGGCGGTGATCACCGAAGTCACGGTCAAGCTGACGCCGAAGCCGCAGACCGCGCGCTGCATCATGGCCAGCTTCGACGACCTGAAGCGCGCCGGCCACGCCGTGGCCCAGGTGATCGGCGCGGGCATCATCCCCGCCGGCCTCGAGATGATGGACAAGCCCATGACCGCCGCCGTCGAGGCCTTCGTCCACGCCGGCTACGACCTCGATGCCCAGGCCATCCTGCTGTGCGAGAGCGACGGCACCCCCGAGGAAGTGGCGGAGGAGATCGAGCGCATGACCCAGGTGCTGCGCGACAGCGGCGCCACGCGCATCAGCGTCAGCGAGGACGAGGCCCAGCGCCTGAGGTTCTGGAGCGGCCGCAAGAACGCCTTCCCCGCCAGCGGCCGCATCAGCCCCGACTACATGTGCATGGACAGCACCATCCCGCGCAAGCGCCTGGCCGACATCCTGGAGGCCATCGCGCGCATGGAGACCACCTACGGCCTGCGCTGCTGCAACGTGTTCCACGCCGGCGACGGCAACCTGCACCCGCTGATTCTGTTCGACGCCAACGACCCCGACCAGTTGCACCGCGCCGAGGCCTTCGGCGCCGACATCCTCGAGACCAGCGTGGCCATGGGCGGCACGGTGACGGGCGAGCACGGCGTGGGGGTCGAGAAACTGTCTTCGATGTGCGTGCAGTTCTCCCCCGCCGAGCGCGGCCGCATGCACGCGCTCAAGGCCGCCTTCGACCCCGACGGCCTGCTCAACCCCGGCAAGGTCATCCCCACGCTGGCGCGCTGCGCCGAATACGGAAAGATGCACGTGCAGCGCGGCCTGCTGCCCTTCCCCGACCTGCCCCGCTTCTGAGACCCTGCCCATGAAGCCTGCCCTGAACCTGCTCGTCGACTGCGTAAAAAGCGCCCAGGGCTGCGCCGCGGCCATGTGCATCAGCGGCGGTGCCACCAAGGACTTCTACGGCGGCCTGCCCCAGGGCACGCGGCTCGACACGCGCGCGCTGCGCGGCATCAGCAGCTTTGAGCCGAGCGAGCTGGTGGTGAGCGTGCGCGCCGGCACGCCCCTGGACGAGCTGGAGGCCACGTTGGCCGCCGCGGGCCAGTGCCTGGCGTTCGAGCCGCCCCGCTTCGACGCCGGCGGCACGGTGGGCGGCATGGTCGCGGCGGGCCTGTCGGGGCCGGCGCGCGCCAGCGTCGGCGCGCTGCGCGACCACGTGCTCGGGGTCACGCTGCTCGACGGCCACGGCGAGGTCCTGAGCTTCGGCGGGCAGGTGATCAAGAACGTCGCCGGCTACGACGTCTCGCGCCTCATGGCGGGCTCGCTGGGCGTGCTCGGCGTGATCCTGGAGGTCTCGCTCAAGGTGCTGCCCCTGCCGCCCGCCAGCGCCACGCTGCGCTTCGAGATGCCCGCCGCGCAGGCGCTGCAACAGCTCAACCGCTGGGCCGGCCAGCCCCTGCCGCTGCATGCCAGCGCCTGGCAGCGCGGCCAGCTCAGCCTGCGCCTGGCCGGCGCGCGCGCCGCCGTGCAGGCCGCCGTGCGCCAACTCGGCGACGCGCAGGGCGGCCGCCTGCTGGACGCGGACGAGGCGGCCGCTTTCTGGCAGGGCCTGCGCGACCACCAGGCGCCCTTCTTCCGCGGCCCTGATCCCTTGTGGCGCCTGGCCGTCCCGGCCATCACACCACCGCTGGCGCTGCCGGAGGACCCGGCCGCCGCCGCGGACACGCTGATCGAATGGGGCGGCGCGCAGCGCTGGCTGCGCACTGCGGCGCCGGCCGCGGCGGTGCGTGGACTGGCGGCGCGGGCCGGCGGCCACGCCACCTTGTTCCGCGGGCCGGCCGAGGCGCGCGCACAGGCCTTCACGCCGCTGTCCGAGCCACTGGCCCGCGTCCACCGTGCCTTGAAGGACGCCTTCGACCCCAACGGCCTCTTCAACCCCGGCCGCCTCTATCCCGGCCTGTAGGAGCGAAGACCCCATGCAGACCCAACTCGCCCCCGAGTTCCAAGGCACCCGCGAAGGCGAGGCCGCCGAAGCCATCCTGCGCCAGTGCGTGCACTGCGGCTTCTGCACCGCCACCTGCCCCACCTACCAGCTGCTGGGCGACGAGCTGGACGGCCCGCGCGGCCGCATCTACCTGATGAAGCAAGTGCTCGAGGGCGCCCCGGTCACCCGCCTCACACAGACCCACCTCGACCGCTGCCTGACCTGCCGCAACTGCGAGACCACCTGCCCCTCCGGCGTGCAGTACGGCCAGCTGGTGGACATCGGCCGCGGAATCGTCGAAGACCGCGTCGAGCGTCCCTGGCCCGAGAAGGCCGTGCGCTGGCTGCTCAAGGAGGGCCTGACCTCGCGCGCCTTCGCGCCCGCGATGAAGCTGGGCCAGGCGGTGCGTCCGCTGCTGCCCGGCGTGCTGAAGCACAAGGTGCCGCTGCCCGCCGGCGCCCGGGCACATGCCTGGCCGCGACGCGAGCACCCGCGCAAGATGCTGCTGCTGGCAGGCTGCGTGCAGCCGGCCATGATGCCCAACATCAACAGCGCCACCGCGCGCGTGCTCGACGCCGCGGGCATCCAGACCGTGCTGGCCCCAGGCGCCGGCTGCTGCGGCGCCCTGCGCACCCACCTCAACGACCACGAAGGCGGCCTGCGCGACATGCGCCGCAACGTCGACGCCTGGTGGCCGCTGGTGGACGGCGGGCAGGTCGAGGCGCTGGTGATGAACGCCTCCGGCTGCGGCGTGACCGTCAAGGCCTACGGCCAGGCGCTGGCCCACGACCCGGCCTACGCGGCGCGCGCGGCACGCATCAGCGCGCTCACCCGCGACCTGAGCGAACTCCTGCCGGCGCTGGTGCCGCTGCTGCAGGACCGCGTGAAGCCCGGGCCCGCGCGCCGCCTGGCCTTCCATCCCCCCTGCACGCTGCAGCACGGCCAGCAGCGCCGCGGCGACGTCGAGGCCGGCCTCGGCCGCCTTGGCTGGGAGGTGAAGCCGGCGGCCGGCGAGAGCCACCTGTGCTGCGGCTCGGCCGGCACTTATTCCGTCCTGCAGCCCGAGCTCGCCACCCAGCTGCGCGACCGCAAGCTGGGCCACCTCGAGCCGCTCGCGCCCGACGTCATCGTCTCGGCCAACATCGGCTGCATCCAGCACCTGCAAAGCGGCACGGCACGGCCGGTGCGGCATTGGATCGAGGTGCTCGACGAGGCCCTGGACCCAGCCTCCGCGCCCTCCTCCACCGTCACCAGGACCGACCCATGAGGACCGCCCCGACGCCCGAAGGAACCCGCGCCCTGCTGGCCCTGGACCAGGGCACCTCCAGTTCGCGCGCCATCGTCTTCGATGAACAAGGCCACATCCGGGGACAGGCGCAGCAGGCCCTGACGCAGCATTTCCCCCAACCTGGCTGGGTCGAGCACGACCCGCTCGAGATCTGGTCCTCCCAGCTGGCCACCGCCCGCGCCGCGCTGGCCCAGGCCGGGGTGACGGCCGCGCAGCTCAGCGGCATCGGCATCACCAACCAGCGCGAGACCACCCTGCTGTGGAACCGCCGCACCGGCGAGCCGCTGCACCGGGCCATCGTCTGGCAGGACCGCCGCACCGAACCGCTGTGCGCCACGCTGCGTGCGCAAGGCCTGGCCCGCCTCATTGAGGGCAGCACCGGGCTCGTGATCGACCCTTATTTCTCCGCCACCAAGCTGCGCTGGCTGCTCGACAACCTGCCAGGTGCGCGGACCGCCGCGCTGCGCGGCGAGCTGGCCTTCGGCACCGTCGACAGCTGGCTGCTGTGGCAGCTCACCGGCGGCCCGCGGGGCGGCGTGCATGCGACCGACGTCAGCAACGCGTCGCGCACGATGCTCTTCAACATCGGCACCGGGCAGTGGGACACCACCCTGCTCCAGCTGCTCGACATCCCCGCCAGCGTGCTGCCTGCGGTGCATCCTTCCAGCCATCTCCATGGCCACAGCGTGCCGGAGCACCTCGGTGCGGCGGTGCCGATCGGCGGTCTGGCGGGCGACCAGCAGAGCGCCCTGTTCGGCCAGGCCTGCTTCACGCCCGGCCTGGCCAAAAACACCTACGGCACCGGCTGCTTCGCGCTGATGCACACCGGCGCCCAGCGCCGGACCTCGCACAACGGCCTGTTGAGCACCCTGGCCGCGCAGGCCGGCGACACGCCGGCCTACGCCCTGGAAGGCAGTGTCTTCATGGGTGGTGCGGTGGTGCAGTGGCTACGCGACGGCCTGGGCCTGATCCAGCGCAGCGACGAGGTGCAGGCCCTGGCCGAGCAGGTCCCCGACAGCGGCGGCGTGACCGTGGTGCCCGCGTTCACGGGCCTGGGTGCGCCCTATTGGAAGCCCGAGGCGCGCGCCGCCATCCTTGGCCTGAGCCGCGGCAGCACACGCGCCCACATCGCGCGCGCCGCGCTGGAAAGCATCGCGTACCAGAGCACGGCCCTGCTGCAGGCGATGGTGCGCGACGTTGGCGCGCCCTTGCGCGAGCTGCGCGTGGACGGCGGCGCCTGCGTCAACGACCTGCTGATGCAATGCCAGGCCGACCTGCTCGGCATCCCCGTGGTGCGCCCTGCCGTGACGGAGACCACCGCCCTGGGCGCCGCGTACCTCGCCGGTCTGGCCTGCGGCGTCTATGACAACCTCGAACAACTCGCCGCGCTGTGGAATGTCGAGCGCATCTTCCAACCCAGCCTCGCACCGGCCGAGGCCGCCGCCCGCATGGCCGAGTGGGAAGATGGCGTCCGGCGCATCATCCGCGAAGCACCCTGAACGCCCGCAACAGCGGGGAACAGGAATTGCCCGCCCGGCCCATCCCGACAGGAATTCCCATGAACTTCACCTACACCATCGTCTACGTGCCCGACGTGGCCGCCTCGCTCGACTTCTTTGAACGGGCCTTCGGCCTGTCGCGCCGTTTCCTGCACGAAAGCGGCACCTACGGGGAGCTGGAGACCGGCGCCACCACCCTGTCCTTCGCCGCCCACGAGATCGCGCGCGACAACCTGGGCCAGGACTACGTGGCCGCTGACCGCTCCGAGCGTCCGCTCGGCGTCGAGATCGGCCTGACCACGACCGACGTGGGCAGCGCCTGCCACCGTGCGGTGTCGGCCGGCGCCACCCTGCTCAAGGCGCCCGCCACCAAGCCCTGGGGCCAGGTGGTGGCCTACGTGCGTTGTCCGGACGGCACCCTGGTGGAGCTGTGCACGCCGATCGGATCGGCCATCAGCCCAGAAACGCCGGCCGAGGCGCCGTGAAGTTCTTGAGGTTCGGCAGCACGTTGCCGAGCTGCGTTTCGCTGAGCCCGAACCAGCCCAGCAGGGAGGCGGCGTACTGGTCCACCGAGGTGGTGGGGATCCAGCGGCCCTGCCGCTCCCAGCTCTCCTGGCCGACATCGTCCGGCCCGCCCAACGTCAGGTCCGGGAAGGTGCCGTAGGTCGCCCCGCCCCGCACGGCACCGCCCATCACCAGGTGGTGGTTGCCCCAGGCGTGGTCGGTGCCCCAGCTGTTGTTGGGCTTGAGCGTGCGGCCGAAGTCACTCTGCGTGAAGGTGGTCACGGCGTTGGCCAGGCCCAGGTTGTTGATCGCATTCTGGAAGCAGGCCATGGCATCTCCCAGCTGCTTGAGCAGCGTGGCATGCTGGCCCTTCAGCACGTCGCCTTCCTGGACCTGGTTGGCGTGCATGTCGAAGCCACCCAGCTGGGCGAAGAAGATGTGGCGGTTGCCGCCCACGGTGGTGTTGTTGGCGATCAGCTTGGCGATCTGGTAGAGCTGCTGCCCCAGCGAGGTGGTCACACGGCCGTTGCTGGTGATCGGCGCGAAGGCACTGTCGATCGCCGTCGAGCCGCCCGCAGCGCCGGGCTGCAGCTTGACCAGCGTGGCGAGTCGCTCCGACATGCTGAAGGCATTGACCTGCATCGAGGCGTACACGCCGCCCAGCGTGGTGTCCTGGCCCTGTGCATACAGCGCGTCCAGCGCCGCCTTGCGCGCGGCCGCCGGTGCCCAGCTCAGGTTCGCAGGCTGCAGCCCTTCGGCGCCGAAGGTGCCTCCGGGGCCTGGCAGCACGAGCGGTGGCTGTGTCGCTGACGAACCGAAGCGTGCGTTGCCGCCCAGCGAGATCACCGGCAGCGGGCCGCCCAGGGCCGCGAGGGCCCGTCCGCCCCAGCCGGTGCGCTCGTTCGCATTGCCCGTGCTCGTCTCCCACAGCGTCTGCTGGTCGGAGTGGGAGAACAGGTTGTCCGGCAGGGCGTTCGAGCCGCTGCTCAGTCCGCGGAACTGCACCTTGGTGAGCGGCGTCACCAGCGGCCCGACGTTGAACACCGGCGCCACCCGGCCCGCATTGGCCAGGGACGACAGCGCCGACAGCGCAGGGTGCAGACCAAAGGGGATGCCCGTGACCGGCAGCAGGCTGGCCCGCGGGATGGCCATCGCGGCGCGCACGGCGCTGTAGGCGGTGTAGCGGGTGTCGGTCGGCACGATGGTGTTGGCCCCGTCGTTGCCGCCATAGAGGCCGATGCACACCAGCGCCTTGTAGCCCGAGGCCTGCGCCAGGGCCTGCCTCACCGCCAGCAGCTGGGCGGCACTGCCCAGGCCGAGTGCGCCGGCCAGTCCGGCAGACTGCTTGAGCCACAGGCGGCGTGCCGGCGCCGAAGCGGCCGCGGAGGAAGGGGATGATGAGGAAGAAGGAGAAGTCGTCATCGTGGGCCTACCGTTGCACTTGGTAGTTGGGAGAGGCGAACAGCAGGTAGGCGGCGGTCTTGACGCGCCAGGTCTGCCAGTCGCGATCGGTGGCCGAGGTCCAGGTCGACACGGCTTTGATCACTTCCCCGCGGGGAATTGGCGGCAAAGGCTGGCCGAGGACCAGCGATGACATCCGGTCCACCAGCTTGCCTGCGTCACCGGCATCGCCCACGAACGCGCTGAGGTCGACCTTGGTGCCCACGGCGTTGGGCACCTGCGCACTGGGGTTCGAGCCGTTCCAGTCCACCAGGTAGGCGAGGTAGTTCAGGCGCTGCAACGCCGTGTTCACGTTGTGGATGCCGAAGGTCGGCCCCTGCAGGCTGGTGCCGGGCACGGGATAGTCGGCCGGGTAGTAGTTGAACACCGTGGGCGGGCGGAACATGTGCTGCTGCAGCTGGTCTCCCCACCACCAGGTGAGGGCATCGCCATCGGTGCGCCCGTTGAGTGCGCGCAGCACACCGGTGAACATCTGCACGGGCTCGCGCAGCTTGCCGCCGGCCGTTCGCACGGACTCGCCGCGTGCCTCGTCATCGAGCAGCACGGCCGCGACCGTCGCCGCCAGGTCGCCGCGCTGGCCGGAACCGAAGACCCCGAACTTGCCCGAGTTGAAGGCCGCGGCCACGCGCGCCACGTAGCCCGGCGAGGGGTTGCTCGACACCAGGTGCTGGATCAACTGCCTGCCCACGAACGGCGCCGTGTTGGGATGCGCCATGAGGCTGTCCAGCACCTTCTCGAGCGCCACAGGCGCGGTGTGGCCGGCCTGGAGGCTCATCCCCCCAAGCAGCGGCCGCGCCGCGGTGTCGTGGTAGCGCTCGACAGGCGCCATGTCGCCCTGGTAGTACATGCAGTTCGCACCCTGCGGCCAGCAGCCGTCGGGATTGGTGCCGCCCTTGGGGTAGGTCCAGCCCGTCAGTGCAAAGGCGTAGTTGCGCACCATCTCGTTGGTGTACGTCGGCGTGCAGCTGCCGCCCTTGAGCGTGCCGTCGACATTCAGTTCGCAGGTCCCGATCGTGAACAGCTGCAGCAGTTCGCGAGCGAAGTTCTCGTTGGGCGCGTCCTTGTCGTTGTTGACGTTGTTCAGGTAGTCGCCCATCACCGGCGACAACGCGACCTTCTTGAGCACCTGGCGGTAATTGCCCAGCGCGTTGTCGAGCAGGGCGTTGTAGTAGTTGCGGTAGCCATAGGTGCCATTGGCTTCCAGACCGCTGACCACCAAGATCTGCTGCAGCGCGAAGGCCACCCGTTGGCGCAGCTGGTCGGGGCGGTTCACGGCATTGCGGTAGAAGTCCCAGACCAGCGGCTCGGTCGACACGTTGTCGCGCCAGCAAGTGTCGGAGGCAAACGCGGGCTGGTCGCAGTAAGGCTCGCTACGGCCGGTCTGGTGCACTGCGCCCGTGCCACCGCTGGTGTAGCTCGAATCGTGCAGCGGCATCTGCTCCGCGAGCCAGCGCCGTGCGCCCACCGCCTTGATCTTGGTGACCAGGGCTTCCGTGGGGCCGAAGCTGGCCTGGTCGGCCAGCCGCACCGCATCGCGTGTGGTGGTGGGCTGCTCGGGCGGCACGTCGCTGACGTAGACCGAGATGTCTTCCGGTGGGCGTGTTGTGCTTCCTGCATCCGCGGCCCCCTCACCACCACTGGTGCCGCCGCCCCCACCGCCTCCGCAAGCTGCCAGACCCAGCACCAGCAAGGCAGGCAGACAGCGCATCCGAAACCTAGCGCTCAACCCATGCATGTTGTCAATTCCGATCACATCCAGGCCATCAAAACTCACTGCGAACTGCCCTCTCTTGTCGCCAGAAAATCGAACTACCTTGACGAGAAAAGTCGGCCGACACCAGTGGCCTCGCTCAAGCCGCGACATTCGTCACGGCTCCCTCAACCTGTCGAGCTTACAAGGCACCTCACGCACAAGCAGTGCCAAGGCAGCCCAGAGGTGACATGTCGTAACGCTTATTGCGCGCCCACACGACAAAGACGTTCAGGGCGTGGGCGACGAAGCGGAGGTCTCGGTGGAAGACACCGGCAGGGCTTCCACCTGGATGCGCAGTTGCACCTCGTTGGCAGCAAAGGGGCTGCCAAACTGCAGGTCGAAATCGGTCCGGGCCAGGGTGGCTTCCAGGTCGCCCCCGCACACCTGGGCGCGGAACAGTGGATTGAATCCGCACTTCCACCGGACGGTCTTGAAGGTCAAGGGACGGCTCACGCCTCGCAGGGTGATCTCCCCTTGCACTTCCCGCGGAACCGCCCCCTCCCACCGTGCCCGGCGGGCGGTGAAGAAGGCCTGGGGGTGAGCCTGGGTGGACAACAGCGACGGACCTCGCAGCACAGCATCAAAGCTTGGTGAGCCTGTGCTCACTGACGCGGTGTCGACAATGATGCTGACCTCCAGCACGTGAGCCTCGGGGTCGAACCGCGCCTGTCCTTCGAGCCGGTCGAAGCGGCCCCGGATGGTCGAGGTTTCCATGTGCAGCACTTCCCAGTGCACCGAAGTGTGGGCCGGCTCCAGCCGATAGGCTGGGGCCTGAACCTGCGCCTGCGCTGGCAGGGCCAGGCTCACCCCCACCGCCAACCCGGCCCACCAGCTTTCGCTCCACGAAGTCCGCTCACCCATCCTGGCCACCTTTGTTGGCTTGGTTTTCAGCATTGACAAGGCACATCTTCAAAGCAAGCCCTCACCTCACGGGCTCATGCATAGATGCCAGCCCAAACGGCATGAACAGTTGACTTCAAGGCAACCAAAGAAATAGGTGTTTACCCTATACTGCACCGCAACAGGCCACGAGCCGCCCCGGAGTCTCTCATGAACCCCTTCACCCCCATGTTCAACACCCTGCTTCACAGCTTCCGTTCCGTTTTCACCGCCCTGCCGGCCTCCCGCTACGAACCCCGCAGCGTCAGCGCCGCCGACCAGCAGCGTCGCCTGGCCTTCACCTTGCTGACCTGCAACCCTGGCATCGCCGCCGACCTGTTCGCCGCTGGCAACCGGCAGGACCAATGGAACACCCGCTGACCTATCCAGCAGATACTTCCTTCTCCAAGCCCGTGTGATCCACGGGCTTTTCTTTTGCGTATCCTCCGCAGGGCGTTCCACCCCTACCACGAAGGCACGGGAATTCCCTGCAGGCCCGGCAGCGTCCAGGTAGCATCGTGCGTCCACGAACCGTCCAGCCGGAGACCTCATGAACGCAACGTCAGGCGAAGGCATCACCACCAACCCCCACGCGCTCGAAGCCATCGTCAAAGCCAGCGAGGCGCACACCATCGTGGCGTCCAGGGACATTGTGGATGTCCGGGGCATCAAGCTGTGGGCCCGGGGCCAGCCCATCTCCGCGGAGTTGCAGCAACGTCTCCTGGAGCGCAAGTTGCAGTACCCCATGGAGGCTTGTCTGCAGACGGAGGGCGGCGCCAACCTCTTCACCCTGATCGACGACCTGCGCAGCCTGTTCGAATCGGACAACCCGATCGCCGGTGTACTGAAGCCCTGGGCTTCCTTGTTGATCGAGCAGGCCAAGCAACTGCCGCTTCATTCGGTGGCTCAACTGCTGCTCACTGCCGCCATGGCCACCCGTCCCAGTTCGCTGCCGCATGCTGTGCTGGGCATGGCGCTGGCGGGTGCCATGGTCGCCAGCCGCAACCTCCCCGCCCCAGAAATCCGATTGGCAATGCTGGGTGGCCTGCTCCATGACATCGGGGAGGTCTACATCCAGCCTCAATACCTCGACTACAGCACCAGCCTCGACCTCCTGGGCCACAAGCACCTGATGGTGCACCCTCGCGTGGCCGAGCTGCTGCTCAACACCACCACCGACTATCCCAAGACGCTGACGCGGGGCATCGGTGAGCACCACGAGCGGATGGACCGTTCGGGCTACCCTGCCCGCCTGAGCGGCGACCACATCAGCACCCTGGGCCGGGTCCTGATGGTGGCCGAGGTGGCGATGGGCATCCTGCGCATGCCCCATGCGCCCCTGACGCGCATCAGCTTCGCTCTGCGGGTGATGCCAGGCGAGTTCGACCCTGCCTGGACCGGCTTCCTGTGTGACGCGGCCCGCAAGGCCCAGGAGGCCCCTGCACCCAGCAGCCCGGCGACGCAGGACACCAGCGGCCCCCTCGAGCGCCTCGACGTGAAACTGGCTGCCACACGTCAACTCGCCGCCGACCTGCAGTCCCAGCGCGGCTCGGCCGCCGTGATGGGCATCGTCCAGGAAGCCATGACCCGGCTTGATCGCCTGCGCGTGGCCTGGAACGCCCTGGGCCTCTGGGGCTTGCCCGCGGCCGAGCTCTCGCCCCAGGAGCAGTTCGAGCTGGTGCTGGCAGGCAGTGAACTTGAGCAGCGCCTGCGCAGTTTCAAGCGTGAATGCCTGTTGCTGTCCGAGAACCTGACCGAGGTCGAGAAAACCCAGTTGTCCCCCCTTTGGGAAGGCTTGTTGTCCAGCCCAGCCGCTGCTTCCGGCCCCTCGGTTCGATCTTGAGGAAGTAAGCACACGCTCATCCCATTTCGGGGATTTTCCCAGCTCAGGGGAGGTGCAGGCCCAACCCGCGTTTGCGTGGGGCGGGCCTGCGCATTTCCAGCCGACTGCCTACAATTCGGATTTGCTCCAAGCAAGGCAAGTCCATGTTTTTCCCTCAAGCGTTTGACGTGATCGTGGTGGGTGGCGGTCACGCGGGAACGGAAGCCGCCCTGGCCAGCGCCCGCATGGGTTGTGACACCCTGCTGCTCACCCACAACATCGAGACCTTGGGGCAGATGAGCTGCAACCCTTCGATCGGCGGCATCGGCAAAGGCCACCTGGTCAAGGAGATCGATGCACTGGGTGGCGCCATGGCCGCAGCCACCGACGAGGCTGGCATCCAGTTCCGCATTCTGAATGGATCGAAAGGCCCGGCCGTGCGTGCCACCCGCGCCCAGGCGGACCGCGTGCTCTACCGTGCCGCCATTCGTCGCCGCCTCGAGAACCAGCCCCACCTGTGGCTGTTCCAGGGCGCCTGCGAAGACCTTCTGCTCTCCGGAGACCGGGTCAGCGGGGTCGTCACCCAGGTCGGTGTGCGCTTCTCGGGCCGTACCGTCATCCTCACGGCCGGCACTTTCCTGGACGGCCGCATCCATGTGGGCCTGGACAACCATGCGGCCGGCCGCGCAGGCGATCCGCCAGCCGTGCGGCTCTCGGCGCGGCTGAAAGAGCTCCAGCTCCCACAGGGGCGCCTCAAGACGGGCACGCCGCCACGCATCGATGGCCGCTCCATCGACTTCAGCAAGTTGACGGAGCAACCAGGCGACATGGACCCCATCCCCGTGTTCAGCTTCATGGGCAGCGCCGATCAGCACCCTCGGCAACTGCCCTGCTGGATCACGCACACCACTGCCCAGACCCACGAGATCATCCGCTCCGGCTTCGACCGCAGCCCGATGTTCACGGGCTTGATCGACGGTGTGGGCCCCCGCTACTGCCCCAGCATCGAGGACAAGATCAACCGCTTTGCGGACAAGGACAGCCACCAGATCTTCCTTGAGCCAGAAGGACTGAGCACGAACGAGTTCTACCCCAACGGGATCTCCACCAGCCTCCCCTTCGACGTGCAGTGGAAGGCGGTCCGCTCCATCCCTGGCCTGGAACAGGCCCACATCCTGCGGCCCGGCTATGCCATCGAGTACGACTACTTCGACCCCCGCAGCCTGCGCTCCTCTTTCGAAACCCGATCGATTGGCGGCCTGTTCTTCGCCGGCCAGATCAATGGCACCACGGGTTACGAAGAGGCAGCGGCCCAAGGCCTGTTTGCGGGGATCAATGCTGTCCTGCAGGTTCGTGGGCAAACCCCCTGGCTGCCAAGCCGCGACCAGGCGTACCTCGGTGTGTTGGTTGACGACCTGACGACCCAGGGGGTGACCGAGCCCTACCGCATGTTCACCAGCCGGGCTGAGTACCGCCTGCAGCTGCGCGAAGACAACGCGGATGTTCGCCTGACCGAATGGGGCCACCAGGTGGGCCTGGTGGACGAGGCCCGCTGGGTTGCCTTCAACCGCAAGCGTGAGGCTGTTTCACGTGAAACACAGCGGCTGCAATCCACCTGGATTCATCCACGCAGCCTGCTCCCTGAGGACTGCCAGCGCCTGCTTGGCAAAACCATCGAGCACGAGTATTCCCTGGCCGACCTGCTGCGGCGTCCTGAAGTGGACTTTGACACCTTGACCGCCATCGGCAAAGCAGCACAGCTCCCCTCCCCTGTTTCACGTGAAACATTGGCAGCTGAGTTGGGAGCGTCGCTGGCCGACAGCGTGATCGAACAGGTGGAGATCAGTCTCAAGTACGCCGGCTACATCGACAAGCAGCGTGAAGAGGTGGCACGAAGCGCTCGCTCGGAGAACCTGCCGTTGCCCGAAGACCTGGACTACGCCCAAGTGACCGCGCTGAGTATCGAGGTCCGGCAGAAGCTGAGCAAGCACCGCCCGACCACGCTGGGCCAGGCTTCCCGGATCTCCGGCGTCACCCCTGCCGCCATCTCGCTGTTGCTCATCCATCTGAAAAAGAAAGGCTGGGCCCAGGCCCACCGCACCGCCTGATGAACGATTCCCTCAAGGCCGCCGCGCAGCAGCTCGGCCTGAGCCTGACGCCCCTTCAATACCAGCAGCTCCAGACCTACCTGGAGCTGCTGGAGAAATGGAACAAGGTCTACAACCTGACCGCCTTGAGGGATGGGGAACGCATGCTCACCCACCATCTGTGCGACAGCTTGAGCATTCTGCCGGCCTTGCAACGGCAGGGTCCTTGGACGGGGTGCCGGGCTCTGGATGTGGGCAGCGGGGCTGGTCTGCCGGGGGCCGTGCTGGCCATGGCCCTGCCCGAACTGTCGGTCACCTGCATCGACACAGTCGGCAAGAAGGCCGCCTTCATTCAACAGGTGGCAGGCACCCTCAAGCTGCCCAACCTGCAGGCTGTCCATGGCCGTGTCGAGCAATGGCAAGCGCCCCTCCCCTTCGACTTGGTGACCTCCCGGGCCTTTGCCTCGCTGGTTGACTTCACGCAGTGGAGCCGGGCCCAACTGAGCGAACGCGGCGTATGGCTGGCCATGAAAGGCAAGGTTCCTACCGAAGAGATGCGCACCCTTCCCCCTTCGGTGTCGGTGTTTCACGTGGAACAGCTGGAGGTTCCCGGGCTGGACGCGGACCGCTGCCTGGTGTGGATGCGTCCGCAGGCCGAGGCCTGAGTCACCGCGTTGTCTCGCCCACAAGAAGCTGCAACGGCGACTGGTGAAACCGCCTCGCAGGGTGGACAATGCCAGCTGAGGTCCGTCAAGAATCGAAGCGACCTCCCTGCCTTTGACTTCCAACGAGACAACAAGCCATGGCCCGAATTTTTTGTATTGCCAATCAAAAAGGCGGTGTAGGTAAGACCACCTCCACCGTGAACCTTGCCGCCGGGCTCAGCCGCATCGGTCAACGTGTGCTGGTCGTGGACCTGGACCCCCAGGGCAACGCCACCATGGGTTCGGGCATCGACAAGCGCAAGCAGCCTCTCACGGTCTATGACGTGTTGCTTGAAAGTGCAACGGTGGCCGAAGCCCGGCAGCGCAACGAGGCAGTGGGATACGACGTCCTGGGCGCCAACCGGGAACTGGCGGGGGCTGAGATCGAACTGGTGGAACTGGAGCGACGCGACAAGCGCCTCAAGGCAGCCTTGCAGGTGGTCGACAGCGAGTACGACTTCATCCTGATCGACTGCCCCCCAAGCCTCAGCATGTTGACCCTGAACGGGCTGTGCTGCGCCCATGGTGTCATGGTGCCAATGCAGTGCGAGTATTTCGCCTTGGAAGGCCTCAGCGACCTCGTCAACACCATCAAGCAGGTCCACGCCAACCTCAACCCAGACCTTCAAGTGATCGGGCTGCTGCGGGTCATGTACGACCCGCGCATCACCCTGCAGCAACAGGTCAGCGATCAGCTGAAGGCTCACTTCGGCGAGAAGGTGTTCGACACCGTCATCCCCCGCAACGTCCGGCTTGCGGAAGCCCCCAGCTACGGCCTGCCAGGTGTCGTGTTCGACCCGGCCTCACGCGGTGCCCAGGCGTTCATCCAGTTCGCCAAGGAAATGGTGCAGCGCGTGACCAGCAATCCCCTGTTCATGCCCCGCCCCACCAGCGCAGCACCGGCACCCGCCGCAACGGCCGCGCCCAAGGATTCCGAGACGACATCCTCGGAGCAACCCTCCACCTGAAAAAACGCGGCCCCCGGGTCGCGTTTCCCTTTCCTTACAGGCCAAGGTCTTCAGGCAACCCCAGGTGGACGTTCATCGTCTGCACGGCGGCACCGCTGGCCCCCTTGCCCAGGTTGTCCAGCCGTGCCATGAGCATCACCTCGCCGGGGAGGGTGTCTTCATTGGCGAACACGAAGATGTCCACCCGGTTGGTACCGTTGGCCGCCTGCACATCGAAGTTGCCAGCTTCCAGGGTGCCGGGATCATTGAGCGGCATGACCCTCACGAAGGGCTCCCCGGCATACCGCTGGCTGAGTGCCTCATGCAGGCGGGCCGCCGACATCCCAGCGCCCAGAGTTGACAGATGTAAGGGCACACTCACGCACAAGCCTTTGTAGAAAGGACCGACGATGGGCATGAACAGAGGTTTGGTACGCAGCCCCGTGTGGGCCATCATCTCGGGAACATGCTTGTGGGCCAGGCCCAGCGCATAGGGGCGCGGCGCGGCCAGCAGGCGCCCAGGCTCACCGGCGAGGTCGGCCAGGCCGGCCTCGTACTGCTCGATCATTTTCTTGCCGCCGCCGGAATAACCGGTCAGCGAGGTCGCCGTGACGGGGTGGGTGGCCGGCACACACCCTGCATCCACCAGGGGACGCAGCAGCAGGATGAAGGCCGTGGCATGGCACCCTGGGTTAGCGATGCGCTTCGCGGTGCGCAGCAGGTCGCGCTGGGTAGGCGCCAGCTCGGGCAGGCCGAAAGCCCAGCCGGGCGCCGTGCGGTGGGCGGTGCTGGCATCGATCAGGCAGGTGGCCGGGTTGGTCACCCAGGCGGCGGCCTCGCGGGCAGCCGCATCGGGCAGGCACAGGAAGGCCACGTCGGCCGCGTTGAGCAGCCGGGCGCGCTCGGCGGCATCCTTGCGCAGGGCCGGATCGATGCGCAAGACCTCCACATCGGTGCGCTGCGCGAGATACTCATGGATGCGCAACCCGGTGGTGCCTTCCTGACCATCGACGAAAACACGGTATGCCATCGGGTTCACCTCTCCATGAAAATGCCAAAACGCGAAGAATACCGTCAGTGATGAACGTCTCCCCCGCTCCCTTGCGTTTCTTGAGTCTGCCAGGATGGCAAAGCTCCGACGAGCAACACTGGCAGACCCGCTGGGAAATTTTGCATGCACACGCCCGGGTGGAGCAGGCCGACTGGCAGTGGCCCCGCCGCGGCGACTGGATGAGCCGGCTGGACGAGGTGGTGGTCGACGGGCCGGCGTCGGTGCCGGTGGTGCTGGTCGCGCACAGCCTGGGCTGCCAGCTGGTGGCGGCCTGGGCGGCCCACTCGCGCCACACCGCCCAGGTGCAGGCGGCCCTGCTGGTGGCGCCGCCGGACACCGAACGCCCTGACACACCACCCCAGCTCTTCAACTGGCGGCCCATCGCGCGCCAGCCCCTCCCCTTCACCAGCCTGGTGGTCGCCAGCCACAATGATCCCTACTGCGCCCTGGAGCGCGCAGGAGAGATGGCGGCACACTGGGGGAGCCAGTTCATCAACATCGGCGATCATGGCCACATCAACAGCGCATCCAAGCTGGGTGACTGGCCGCAGGGCCAGGCGCTGTTGGCCAGCCTGCTGATGCCCTTCTCCGTTTCCTGAATCCTTCCGCCTCGTCCACCGCAGAGAATTCCCCACCATGGTCACCAAAAAACCCAAAGGACTCGGCCTCGGCCTCGAAGCCCTGCTCGGCCCCACCGTGCAAGAAGCCCCCACGGCCGCCCCGCAGCAGCCCAAGCGCGAGGAGCTTCCCCGCACGCTCAAGCTGACCCAGCTGCAGCCCGGCAAGTACCAGCCGCGCACACGCATGGATGAAGGCTCGCTCTACGAACTGGCCGAGAGCATCAAGGCCCAGGGCATCATGCAGCCGATCCTGGTGCGGCCGGTCGGCAAGGGGAGCAACGGACAGGCGGCCTTCGAGATCATTGCCGGCGAGCGTCGCAGCCGTGCCGCCAAGCTGGCCGGGCTCGACGAAGTGCCCGTGCTGGTGAAAGAAGTGCCGGACGAAGCCGCCGCCGCCATGGCGCTGATCGAGAACATCCAGCGCGAAGACCTCAACCCGCTGGAGGAAGCACAAGGCATCAAGCGCCTGACCGACGAGTTCGGCCTCACGCACGACCAGGCCGCGCAGGCAGTGGGCCGCTCACGCAGCGCCACCAGCAACCTGCTGCGGCTGCTCAATCTGGCCGACGCGGTGCAGACCATGCTGATGGCCGGCGACCTGGACATGGGCCACGCACGCGCGCTGCTGCCGCTCAATGGCGCACAGCAGATCCAGACGGCCTCCGAGATCGCCGCGAAGAAGCTCAGCGTGCGCGAAGCCGAGCGCCTCGTGTCCCGGCATCTGCAGGCGCCCCGCGGCACCCCCGCGGCCTCAGGGCGCAGCAGTGGCGGCAACAGCAAGCCGCGCGACCTGCTGCGCATCGAGCAGGCTCTCTCGGATGCCTTGACCGCCGCCGTGGAAATCCGCGTCAAGAAACGCACCTCGCGTGGGGAGCAGGGCGAGGTCGCAATCGCGTTCGGTTCGCTCGATGAACTCAATGGCCTGCTGGATCGCCTCGGCCTGACCGCGCATTGAATGCACAAGATCCAGGCCGCCGCGGCCATCGACGCCGTCGAATGTCCGCGCGGTCCATGGAACTTTGCAGCGCAGCATGTGCACGAAGACGCCACGCGGTGTATCCGACACAACAGGAAAACCCTGTAGATGGAAGATTCCTCCAAAGTAGCGCACTTTCTTCCCGCTTCTTGCGGTATGTTGGCATCCTGGTTGCTGCAATCTGGAGGTAGGACGAACAGTGATCGGTGAGTTGACCTGCTGATGTGCAGGAAAGCTCTGATGGAGCCCTTGTGGTCCGGACTTCATCAGAGCTTCCCCAGACGGTGGAAGACGCGGCCTGTCCAATGGTCACGTCTTGCGCCGTGACCACTCAGGAGATCAGCATGGACGTCATCAGCCACCTCAAGGCCCGTTTTGATCGCACCCGCGAAGAAGAACTGACGCTCGAGGAATACCTTGCCGAGTGCAAGCGCAACCCGGTGTCCTACGCGACCGCCGCCGAGCGCATGCTCAAGGCCATCGGCGAGCCCCAGACCGTCGACACGCGCAACGACCCGCGCCTGTCCCGGCTGTTCGCCAACAAAGTCATCAAGATCTACCCCGCCTTCGCCGAGTTCTACGGCATGGAAGACGCCATCGAGCAGGTGGTCAGCTACTTCCGCCACGCCGCGCAAGGGCTCGAGGAGAAGAAGCAGATCCTGTATCTGCTGGGGCCCGTGGGCGGCGGCAAGAGCTCGATCGCCGAACGGCTCAAGGCCCTGATGCAGGAGGTCCCCTTCTACGCCATCAAGGGCTCGCCGGTGAACGAGTCGCCGCTCGGCCTGTTCG
>CBINPE010000089.1:0-20393 GCA_966252435.1 uncultured Burkholderiales bacterium
ACGAACGAGAAGAGAGCATTGAAGTGAAAGACCTGAATTACAGCTTGAAGCAGATGACCCGGCGCAACCGCGACGGCAGCTATGCCACGCAGGCCGACCGCGAGCGGATGCTGAGCCTGATGGCCAACCAGCTCCACGAGATGGGCTACCGCCTGACGGACGCCACGAACCTCAAGCCCAAGCACGTCCAGGCGCTGTTGGCGCGCTGGCGCTCGGAGGGCATTGCCGTGGGCACGCTGAAGAACCGCTTGGCGGTGCTGCGCTGGTGGGCCGATAGGATCGGCAAGCCCAACCTGGTGCCGCGCAGCAACGATGCGCTGGGCATCGAGCGGCGCCGTTACGTCACCAACATCGACAAGGGCAAGGACCTCAGCGCCGCGCAACTGGCCCGCATCCAGAACCCGCACGTCCACCTGTCGCTGCGCCTGCAAGCGGCGTTCGGCCTGCGCCGCGAGGAGTCCATCAAGATCCGGCCCGCCTGGGCCGACGTGGGCAACGCGCTGCGGCTGAAGGACAGTTGGACCAAGGGCGGGCGCCCGCGCGAGATCCCCATCTGTACGCCGGCCCAGCGTGCGCTGCTCGATGAGGCCAAGCGGTTGGCAGGCGAAGGCAGCCTGATCCCCGCGGCACTGCGCTACCGCGACCAGCTCCAGATCTTCCGCACCGAGTGCCAGCGCACCGGCATCCACGGCGTGCACGGCCTGCGCCATCGCTACGCGCAGCAGCGCTACGAGGACAAGACGGGTTGGCGCTGCCCGGCAGCGGGCGGGCCTGGACGGCATGAGCTGACGGGCGAGCAGCGTTCCATCGACGTGCGCGTGCGCATGGAAATCTCGCTGGAGCTTGGTCACTCCCGCACCCCGGTGGCTGCGGTTTATCTGGGGAGCTGAGATGCGCGCTTCAGCACCGGCGCGCCGCGCCACCTCACTCCTTGCGGGCTTGCTTGAGCTGCTCGCGCTCGATCAACGCATCCAGCAGTTCGATGGCCTGGCGCTGCGTGGCAGCCGGCAGCGCTTCCAGCGCCACCAGCCGGCGTGCCAGCTTCGCATTGGCTGGCGTGGCGGCAACCGTTGCCGCCTGGCACCCCATCAACTCGTCGGCGGACACACCCAGCACCTTGACCGCGCCCGCCACAAACACGGCCAGCGGTGGCGCTTCCTGGCCTTCGTAGTACACGACCATGCGCCGGGAGATGCCCAGCGCATCGGCCAGTTCCTGCTGCGTGTAGCCGGCCGCCTTGCGCGCCTGGGTCAACAGCTCGCCGAAGCCTTGGGCGGTGTGATGGCGACTTGCGCGGGGTGGCTTGGCAGCAGGCATGGCGGACAGGGGAAAGGAGAAAAAACGCGGTGGAGGAAAAACCAGACGCCATGGTACGCAAGGGGTGGACAGGGTGATTCATTAGTACATAATATGTACTATTACAATGACCAATTGATGTTCGCCCATGCCACGTTCCATCCCCGCCAAACCCCCACCCCGCCCGAAGCGCAGCAAGGAGTCCGCCATGTCTGAGCGCTTCACCGATGAACAAATGGCACGCGCCAAGCAGGTGGACCTGGTGGCGCTGATGCAGTCGCGCGGCGTCGAACTCAAGTCATGCGGGACGTCCTGGCAGGGCCGCTGCCCGTTCCATGCGGACGACACGCCGTCGCTGTCGGTCACCCCGGCCAAGGGCTTGTGGCGCTGCTTCGGCTGCGATGCGAAGGGCGATGCGGTGAGCTTCGTCGAACAGATGGATCGCTGCACCTTCGTCGAGGCCATGAAGGCGCTGCTCGGCGAGCCCCTGCCTGCTGTTCCGCTTGACCGCTCTTCCTCAACCGCCCAGCCCGAGGTGAGTGCCAGCGAGCGCTGCCAACTGCTCACGCGGGTGGCAGCCCACTACCACCGCGCCTTCCTCGATCACCCCGAAGGCCGGCGCTACCTGGAGGAGGTTCGTGGCATCCGCGACCTGGCGCTGTTCAAGACCTTCCAGGTCGGCCTGGCCAATGGCAGCCTGACGGACGTGATGCCGCAGGACAAGACGATGCAGGCGCAACTGCGCGCCATTGGCGTGCTGAATGCCGAGGGGCGCGAGTTCTTCCGGGGCTGCGTGGTGTTCCCGCTGTGGAACAGCGAGGGCGCCATCGTCAACCTGTACGGCCGGCGCATGGTGGATGGGAAGGTCAACCACCTGTACCTGCCGGGGCCACGCCAGGGCCTGTGGAACGCGCAGGCCGCCCGGCGCTCGGACAGCGTGCTGCTCACCGAGTCCGTGATCGACGCGCTGAGTGTGCTGGACGCAGGTCTGCTAGAGGCCATGCCGTGCCATGGTGTGGACGGCCTGACGGCAGAACACCTGAACTGTTTGGTGCACAGCGGCGTGCGGCGGGTTGTGCTGGCGTTCGATGGCGATGAGGCCGGGCGGCGTGGCATGGAGAGCATGCAGGCCAAGCTGACGGTGACTGGCCTGGCGGTCGGTCAACTGGCCCTGCCGGAGGGCGAGGACCTCAACAGCCATCTGTGCGGTCTGCACGCCGAGGAGGCCCGGGCCGCGCTGGCGGGCCAGGTCGGGGCGGCGTTCGCTGCGCTGGACGCAGGCGATGCCCCGCCGGCTGCCCTCGGTGAAGCATTCGAGCTGACGCCTTCCGGCTTCAAGCTGGCCCTGCATGGCCGGCGCTATGAAGTGAAAGGCATTGCCCGGGTCACCACGCAACTCAAGGCGACCGTCAAGGCCACGGGCGAGACCCGCAAGGGCTTCGAGCTGACCACGCTGGACCTCTACAGCGCCCGCTCGCGGGAGTCCTATGCCAAGGCCTGCGCGGTGTTGTTCGGGGTCGAGGAGGACACGATCCGTGCCGACCTGGCCCGGTTGATCGAGCGCGTGGAAGCCTGGCAGGCGCCATCGAGTTCCATCGAGGAGGTGCCGGTGTCCTCGCCCGAGGACGAAGCCCGGGCGCGGGCGTTCCTGAGCAACCCTGCGATGCTTGACGAGGTGTTGGACGACCTGGTCACGCTGGGTGTGGCGGGTGAGCAGACCAACAAGCTGCTGTGCTACTTGGCGGTGGTCTCGCGCAAGCTTGACGATCCGCTGTCGCTGCTGATCCAGTCGCGCTCGGCGGCCGGTAAATCCACGCTGCAGCATGCGGTGCTGGCGCTGACCCCGGACGAGGACCAGGTGCACTACACCCGGCTGACCTCGCAAGCCTTGTTCTACCAGGACGAGGCACGCCTGGCGCACAAGGTGCTGGCGCTGGAGGAGGCTGAAGGGTTGGGCGATGCAGCCTACAGCCTGCGGGCCCTGCAGTCGGCCAAGAAGCTGACGGTGGCCACCACGACCAAGGACCCGGCCAGCGGGCAGATGAAGACGCAGCAGTACACCGTGCAGGGGCCGGTGGCGGTGCTGCTGACGACCACGTCGGCGGCGCTGGACGAAGAGACGGCCTCACGCTTCCTGACGCTCACCATCGACGAGTCGCACGGGATGACGCAGACCATCCTGGCCGCGCAGCGCCACCGCGACACGCTGGCCGGGTACATGGCGGAGCTGGACAAAGCAAAAGTGATCGCCAAGCATCATGCGGCGCAGCGCCTGCTGGAGCCGCTGGTGGTGCTCAACCCGTATGCACAGCAACTGGAGTTCCCCGTGCACTCGCTGCGGGCGCGGCGCGATCACAAGAAGTACCTGATGCTGATCAAGGTGGTGGCGTTCCTGCACCAGCACCAGCGTCCGATCCGGGAGGCCGAGCGCGGCGGGCAGCGCTTCCGCTACCTGGAGGTGACGAGGGAGGACATTGCGAAGGCGAACAAGCTGGCGATGCAGGCGCTGAGCGCCAGCCAGGACGAGTTGAGCGCGCCGGCGCGCAACCTGCTGCGCCACATCCACGTGATGGTGAGGGCGCATTGCGAGGCGCAGGAGGTACCACCGGCGCACTACACCTTCACGCGGCGGCACATCCGGGAGGCCACCGGCTGGACTGAGTGGCAGGTGCGCACGCACGCGAAGGAGCTGGAGGACCTGGAGTACATCCGGGCGCGCAACGGCACCTGGGGGCGGGAGTATCTTTACGAGCTGGCGGACACCGAGCTGTGCGAGCCGCTGGCAGAGCGGCGCTTGGTGCTGACCGACCCCGCCACGCTGGTCGAGCCTCGGGAGTCGGCCTGATGGATGTCAAAGCCCCCGGGAAAACCCTGACTTCGAGGTTAAAAGTCTTTACTTCGAGGGTGCTTCGTGGGCGGGGTGCCACGAAGTTAAACGCCAGTCCTGACAAGGACTTAGCTTCGATTTGCGCGACTTCGAGGCTTCGGTGGGAGGGAAAGCGGGCAGGGAGGGAGGGGGTATGAGCTTCCTGAGCTTCCCTGATGCCACCACCGCCCTGCTGGCGCACCTGCGGCTGCGTCGCTACAGCCCGGCCACCCTGCGCAACTACGGCGAGCAGCTCAAGCGGTTTGGCGAGTGGTTGCCGCAGGCGCTGGCCGCCGATCTGCGCCGCATCACGCGGGCGGACATCGATCTCTACCAAACCTATGTGCGCGGCGAGCCGATCGGGGTGGAGACCCAGGCGCTGCGGCTGCGGGCCGTCAAGCGGCTGTTCGACCATCTGGTGAGCGAAGGCCGGTTGCTGCTGCACCCGGCCGACCACGTGGTGGAAATCCGGCGCCGGGATCGGCTGCCCAAGGCCGTGCTGAGCGTGAAGCAGGTGGGCCAGTTGCTGGCCTCACCCGATACGGCCACGGCCCTGGGGCTGCGCGACCGGGCGCTGCTGGAGTTGCTCTATGCCACGGGCATCCGCGTGGGCGAGCTGGAGCAGGTGTGGCTGGGCGATTGGGAACGTGGCCAACAGACGTTGGTGATCCGGCACGGCAAGGGCGGCAAGCCGCGCGTGGTGCCGACCGGGACCACGGCGGCGCAGTGGCTGGCGCGCTATGTCGACGAGGTACGGCCTGCTCTGGTGAGGCCGAGGCCCTTCGAGCGGGCGCTGTTCGTCGTGCGGGGCGGGCATGCGCTGCATGCGGCGCAGATCCGGCAGATCCTCAAGGGCTACCAGGTGCGGTGCCATCTGCGCAAGGCCGTGACGCCACATGCGCTGCGTCATGCCTGCGCCACGCACCTGCTGCAGGCCGGCGCGGACATCCGCGTGATCCAGGAACTGCTGGGACATGCCAGGCTGGACAGCACGGCCGTCTACACCCGGGTGGCGGTGGCGGACCTCAAGGTCATGCACGCGCGGTACCACCCGCTGGGCGCACAGGAGAACACGCATGCGGCTCGTTGATGCGCGGCGGCTCTACTTGAACCACATGCTGGCCTTGGGCCGCAGCGCCTGCACGGTGCGTGGCGCCAAGAGCGCGCTGAAGCAGTTGGTGGACTTCCTGGCGACGATCCCGGTGGACACGGTGGCCCGGTTCGACCGCGATGCGCTGATGCGCTACCGGGAGGAGTTGGCCTGGCGGCTGACGGCCAAGGGCGTGCCGCTGGCGGTGCGCAGCCAGTTGGAGCTGCTGGGTCATGTCGCGGCGTTCTGCCGCTTCGGTGTGGCGCAGGGCTGGTGGCTGGCGGATCCGTCCGAAGGGATCCCTCGGCCGAAGAAGCCTGCGCGGCTGCCGCGCTCGATCCTGGACCCCGGCGAGGTGACGCAACTACTGGCCCTGCCGGACACGCAGACCCTGAGCGGCTTCCGCGACCGGACGATGCTGGAGGTGCTGTACTCGACGGGGCTGCGCCGCGAAGAGCTGGCAAACCTGCGGCTCGATGACGTGGATGTCGATGGCGGCTATGTGTTCGTGCGCGAGGGCAAGGGTGGCAAGGACCGGGTGGTGCCGCTGGGCGCCTCGGTGTGCGACCGGGTGCGCAGCTACTTGGTGGACATCCGGCCGTGCTGGCCGGGGGTTGGCACGGACCCTCATTTGTTCCTCAACCGCTGGGGCCGTGGGATGACGCCGAACGCCGTGGGCGCCATGGTCCACAAGTACGCCGCGAAGCTGGCCAAGCCGGTAGGCACGCACACGCTGCGGCATGCGTGTGCCACGCACATGCTGCGCAACGGCGCCCCGGTGCGGCAGTTGCAGGAGATGCTGGGGCATGCGTCGCTGGAGACGACCCAGCTTTACACGCGGGTGTCGATCAACGACCTGCAAGCGATGCATGCCCGCTTCCATCCCCGCGAGCAGGACGGCGCCAAGGACTGACGAGCCGGGGGGCTGGGGGCTTGGCCCCCAGTAAGAACCATCGTCCTTCATGACAGGCCAGCGGCAGCGATCTTGGCGGGCCAGCGAACGTAACTCGCGGGCGCCAAAGGTGGCGACCTGCCACGGCAGCCTGCGCGCCCTCAAGACAAACCTTCCTGGCAAACCACGACATTGCAGCGGAACGCCATGGCTCAGAATGGCCAGGCTGTTGGCGAAAAGGTGCTCTTGTGGGGGAGGGGTCGATACGTGTACTGCCAGGCCAGTATGCGGATACGGAATCTGGGTTGTTCTACAACTACTTCCGCGATTACGATGCCTCCACAGGGCGTTACGCCGAGTCTGATCCGATTGGGCTCAAGGGAGGCATCAATACGTTCGCATACGTTGCCGGGAATCCATTATTGGGGATAGACCCAAATGGGTTATTTGACTTTAGTTCTTCTGCTCAAACCCTACGAACTCTAGCACCAGCACTTCCTGCTACTGCACCATTACTTCCTACTGTTGCACCGATAGTGGTTTCACCTGGGGGCGCTGTGGTTGGGTCAGGCTTGACTGGCATTGGGATAGGTTTAGGGATTAATTATTTGGTTGAATCATATACCGGAACAACCATTGGCGGGCATATTTATGAATGGTTTAATCCAACTCCGCTGGCGAGTACTAATTCGCCTCAACCAGTTCCAAACTATCCTCAATGGACCCCGATGGGTGAAGAGAACTGGCCTGATAGGACTGAGCAAGAGGATGCAGAAAACTGTCATCGAGATGATGATTGCGGAAGAATAGGATTAAGTATTGATATAATTGTTCGATCAATCGCAATGCGAAGGCAGAAAATTCTAGATAATGGTGGTTATGGATTGGGTGGCCATCCTGAAAAGATTAAGAATCTTCGAAAAATTCTCGGAAAATTGGTTCGTGCAGCAAGGAACAAAGGGTGCCCTTATAATCCGGAGGCAGATGGGTTGGCAATTTTTTAACTGACGAGTACCTATGCGCAGACTTATAAAAGAAGAATGTTATGTTGCCCTGAGCCGTAATGATCCGAGGGGCGTCAATCGGTTTCAACTTTTATTGGTGCGTCGTGATACTTTTGAATTGATGCATGTGGAGACAGTCTCAGTTGAGTCAATTGATAAGTTGACGGAAGTCGCTTCAATAAGGCTGGCAAAATTTGATCGGCCTGTCGACTGGGATGCTCCTCACAGAAAATGTATCGCCTATTATTTAAAGATGAGGCGGAAGCAAGAAAAATTCTTCGAGCTTTCTCAAAAAACCATCACGGCTCCAGATATAGCAAAAATAATTTATAAAAATGATGGATATTTGTTTCATTTGTTGAGAAAGATAAATTTTCTAAGTCATGCGGAGAGGTTGAGTCTTTTAAAGTTAAGCCCTGAAGAATTATTGCCAGAAAGGAAAACAAGAGTTTTAGATTTAATTTATGCTCGGGTTTCTCTGTTTTGGATGTTTTTTTCGAAAACCTCTGCCATTGTTATGGCTTACAATGCGCTTGCCAATTTAATTAACGATGAACTACTAATGCCTGATGAGAAGATTCCAACTTATTCCTTGATTTGAGAGGTGTCCAATCGCAGGCACGGTTGTGAGGTGCTCAGAGCATGTAGAGGTGGAAAGTTCTGCCGAAGAAGATTTGCTACTATGAAATTGTGAAAAAGTGCAGTGATGCCATCTATTGAGGCATCAGTCAGGCTTGACTAGCATTGGAATAGGGTTAGGGATTAATTATTTGGTTGAATCATGGATTGGAGCAGCGATTGGTTGATATATCTATGAGTGGTTGAATCAAACGGCAAGCCTTACACCAGGTGGAAGTGATGTTTAGAGCTTATATATGGATTGATGGCGAAACGTTCGACCCTGCGGCATTTCAACGGTTCTTGCCTAAAGATGCATGTGGTACTGTTGAAAAAAGAAAGCAAATTGTTGATGGTGTTGTCATACAAGGGGCCACTTACTGGAAGTCAGAAGTTGTCACTGCAGCTGGATTCTTGCCTGAGTCTTCACTTGAAGTTCTGCTCAGGCGATACGCCGAAGCAATGCCTCAGGCACGTGTACTTAACGCGACAAGGGTGGTGCTGGAAGTGGTGATTGAATACAGCGAGGGGCAAGAGCCTCAGGGTTTGTTCTTGACCGAAGAATTGGTTCAACTTCTTGCCAGGGTAGGCGCGGCTATTGATATTGACGTAGCACGGCTTCTTGTGTGACCTCAGGGTCTTAAGAGGCGAGAGAAATCAGAGATCAAGCCCTGCTTTCAATCTTGCGCTTGAACTGACTGTGCTCAATGAGGATGACGGCGTCGAGGAGTTGAAGGACTTGGCGCTTGTCGAGGTTGAGCTTCTTGATGGCCAGCAGGCGGCGCCTGAGTCTGCTGTCACCCAAGCCCTGATCAGGGAAATTGCTAGGGTGTCCACAGCGAGTTCTCCATCCAGAGTTTCACTTAACCAAGCCAAAAGCGCCAAAAAGCCACGGCCTTCAGAAACCCAGGGCTTCAGACCGCGCGTTCCAGGGCGACATCCTTCACATGACCGCGTGGCGCGGCGCTGTTTCCCCCATGTTCGTGGTTGACGCCATCGGCGTGCGGCGGGCACAGTAGCGCGCTTTGTTTGTGTTGTCTTGACCGAAAGAGCTGTGATGGGGAGTCGTCTACGCTGGGCCGCTGGTTTCACGTTGTTGGAGTTGCTGGTGGTCATGGTGATCATCGGCTTGCTGGCCAGCTACGTCGGGCCACGCTTTTTCGAGCAGGTGGGCAAGAGCGAGGTCAAGGCGGCGAGCGCGCAGATCGATGCCCTTGAGAAGGCGCTGGACACCTACCGCCTCGACACCGGTCACTATCCCAGCACCGAACAGGGGCTGCGGGCCCTCACGGAGCGTCCGGCCAACGAGCCCAAGTGGGGTGGCCCCTACCTCAAACGTGCCGTACCGCCCGATCCCTGGGGACGGCCCTACCTCTATCAGTCACCCGGCAACAACGGCCGCGACCATGACCTGTCTTCGCTGGGCAAGGACGGTCGGCCCGGCGGTGATGGGGAAAACGCTGACATCACCTCCTGGGGCGGTTCATGAGCAGCCGGCACAGGCCCAGGGGAGGGGAGTGCTTGTGCGTGTCCGGCTGAATGTGGTGCGGTCCCGTGAGGCGCCGCAGTGCTGGGAATGCGAGGCGGTGTCCGTGGCGGATGCCAAGCTGAAGGCCCAGCAGGAAGGCTTCGCGGTCCTGTCGGTGGCGGCGGGCGGCGCAGCCAGCTGGCGGGAGCGCCTGATGGTTGGCGAATCGGCGCAGGCAGGGGTGGCCCTGCCGATCTTCGTCGAGCAGTTGCATTCCCTGCTCAATGCCGGGTTGAGCCTGATCGAGGCGCTGCAGACCCTGCAGCGCGGTTCACAGGGTGCCTGGAAGGCCGTGCTGGATCGCCTGGTCCTGCAGCTGCGGCAGGGGCGCAGGCTGTCCGACGTCCTGGCGAGTGAGCCAGTGTTCCCCGCTTTGCTGGTGGCCCTGGTGCGCTCGGCCGAGATGACCTCGGACCTGCCCAGCGCGTTCGCGCGGTTCCTCGATCACCACCAGCGGGTGGCCGAGCTGCGGCACAAGCTGACCTCCGTGGCCGTGTATCCCCTGTTGCTGAGCGGTGTTGGCACGCTGGTGATCGTCTTCCTGCTGCTGGTGGTGATGCCCCGGTTCGCGCGTGTGTTCGAGGGCATGCAGGGCGAACTGCCCTGGTCGGCCCGTGCCATGGTGGCTTGGGCGCAGCTGCTGCAAAACCAGGGGCCCGCGGTGTTTGCCTTGGCCGGCCTGTCGATGGGCGGGCTGGCGGTGGTCTGTTTCTGGCCACCGGCCAGGCGCGCCGCGCTGGGCCGTGTGCTGGCTTGGCCCTGGTTTCAATCGCGCTTGCGCACCTACTTTCTTGCACGCTGGTACCGCACCAGCGGCCTGTTGGTTGAAGGGGGCATCCCACTGCCGCAGTCCGTGGAGATGGCTTCGGAGCTGCTACCGGCCCCGCTGAGAGTTGGCAGTGAGTCTGTGGCCCGCGCGATGCGGGACGGCCTGGCGCCCGCGGCAGCCTACGTGAAGGCGGGCATGACGACGCCGGTGGCCGAGCAATTGCTGCTGGCCAGCGAGCGCACCGGCGACATGGCCAGTGCGCTGAGCCGCATCGCCGGCTTCCACGAGGCGGAGGTGGCCCGCGGCCTGGAGAAGGCCATGCGTGTGTTCGAACCCTTGGTGATGGTGCTGATCGGCCTCGGGGTGGGTGTGGTGGTCGTGCTGATGTACCTGCCGATCTTCGAGCTGGCCTCGGCCATCCAGTGAGCCTGCCATGAGAAAGATGTGGCGCTCACTCTGGCCTGCGCAAGCCCCTGCCACCCCGGCGCCCCAGGGCGGTTTGGCACAGCGCCTGGCATGGTTCAAGGCCCGCGGCGATGCCGATCCCGTGGCTTCGCTCAGGGCGCACTGGGAGCAGAACCGAGAGAAGGGGGGCGGGCAGGAACTCATCGACTGGCTGGGCGCCCAACTGCGCCTGCCGGTGTTGCGCATGCCCGAACTGATGGCAGGGCAGCCGCTGTTCGATCGCCTGCCCCTGGCCGAGTGCGCCCGATTGCGCTGTGCCCTGGTGGCCCCGCCGACGGGGTACGCCGCGCCGCCGCTTCGCCTCTTGTTGACGGATCCCTGGGACACCGACCGCATCGCCTGGGCGCGCACCCGCTGGGGTGCGTTCGAGGTGGCGCTGGTGAGCGACGAGACCCTCGACGCCTGGCTCACCCATTGCGAGGCCGGCATGAGCGCGCTGGGCAGTGTGGCCGTGGCCGGAACGCGGGCGCAGGATCTTCCGCAGGACACGGAGCAGCTCAGCCTGCGCCAGATCGGTGGTGACGACAGCCCGGCCGTGCGCTTGGTCAACTCCACGCTGTACGACGCCCTGAAGAATGGTGCGTCCGACGTGCACCTGGAGAGCGATCCCGCCGGGCTCGCGGTGAAGTTCCGCCTGGACGGAGTGCTCAGTGCCATGCGCCGCGTGGACGACACGACGCTGGCGGCGCAGACCATCAGCCGCATCAAGGTGATGGCGCAGCTCGACATCGCCGAACGCCGGGTGCCGCAGGACGGCCGGCTGCAGATCGGCTTCGAAGGCCGACTGATCGATGTGCGCGTTTCCATCATGCCGAGCATCCATGGCGAGGACGCGGTGCTGCGCGTCCTTGACCGGCAGCACCTGGCGCAGAGCCTGGAAGGCCTGACGCTGGCCAAGCTCGGCTTCCAGCCCGCCTCGGTGGCGCCGCTGCTGGCCCTGTGCCGCAAGCCGCACGGCATGCTGCTGGTGACGGGCCCCACCGGCTCGGGCAAGACCACCACGCTGTATGCGGCCCTCACCGAGACGCACAACCCGCGCGACAAGGTCGTCACCATCGAGGATCCGGTGGAGTACCAGTTGCCGGGCGTGCTGCAGATCCCCGTCAACGAGCGCAAGGGGCTGACCTTTGCGCGCGGACTGCGTTCGATCCTGCGGCATGACCCCGACAAGATCCTGGTGGGTGAGATCCGCGACGCGGAGACGGCGCAGATCGCCGTGCAGTCGGCGCTGACCGGTCACTTGGTGTTCACGACGGTGCATGCGAACAACGCGCTGGACGTGATGGGCCGTTTCCAGCAGTTCGGCATCGACAGCTACACCCTGGCCTCGGCGCTCAACGGCATCGTGGCGCAGCGCCTCTTTCGCAAGGTCTGCCCGCACTGCGCGGCACCGGACCATGTGCCTGAGACGCTGGAGGTGCAGATCCTCGTGCAGCGGCATGCCATGGTGACGCGCATGCTGAAGGCGGTGGGCTGCGATCACTGCCGCGGCACAGGCTATGCCGGCCGTTTCGCGCTGGGCGAGTTGCTGACGATGACGCCAGCCTTGAAGGCGCTGATGTCACAGCGCGCGCCGGCGACCGAGCTGCAGGCCGAGGCCGAGCGCGGCGGCTGGCGCAGCCTGCGCGAGCTGGCCCTGGTCGAGATGCTGCAGGGGCATACCACGCTGGAGGAGGTGGACCGTGTGGCGGCGTGAAGACTGGCTGTTGCGCGTGGGTCGAGCGCAGGTCGAATTGTGGCAAGGCGTGCCAGGCGCACTGGTGTTGGTGGCCCGGCAGGACCTCGGAGAGCCGCTGCGGGAGCTGCATGCAGGCATGCTGAGTGAGGCGCTGACCGCCCTGTGGCCGCAGGCGTCTGGCTTGCCAGCGCGAGGGCCGGTCGTGACGGTGATCGTCGAGTCGGCGTGGATGCCAGTGGTGCTGCTCGCCACCGGGCCGCGGTTGTGGCGATCCGTCGAAGTGATGGCTCTGGCACAGCATCGGTTTGTCGAGGTTCACGGGCCGCAGGCGGCGAGCTGGTCGGTTCGTGTCGATCACCGGCCGGGTGAAGCCCATGGCTTGGCATTCGGGATCGCGCCGGATGTGCTGGCCGCGTTGCAGGCTGCCAGTGAGGCACGGGAGTTGGTGCTGGCCGCCGTCCAGCCGGCCCTGGTGTGGGGCTTCAATGCGACGCGAACCCTGGCGGACACCCACGAGGCGGGCTGGTGGCTGTGGCCCGAGCAGGACCGGCACCTGCTGGCCCGCGTGGACCGGGGCAGCATCCAGGGCCTGCACCCGGCCTTGCCTGCCACCCTGGCATTGACGGGGCGGGGTGGCATCGCCGAGGCGGTCGAGGTCGAGCGGCAGCGGCTGGGCGAGCAGGATGAGGGCCTGGGTTTGGTGGCCGCCACTTGGACGGCGAACCGTGCGCGCGATACGGCCCAACCTTTCATCCAGTGGGTTGCCCTGGCGGGAGGCATCCAATGAAGTGGCGTGCCCTGGAGGCTGATTTCCACAAGCCGCGCCGCGTGCCGCTGGCGGGATGGGTCGGGCTCGTCCTGGGCCTGGCGTTGCTGGGCGCGAGCGTCGCCTGGCATCGCGCAGTGTTGCTGCAGGTGGAGGCTCAGGCGCTGCAGGAGGCCAATGCCTCGCGGCAGGCTCGCGCGGCAGCTGTCCCGGTGCCACCGCCCGCTTTCCTGACCGATCCGCGCTGGCGGGCTGCGGCCCAGGAGTTGTCGCAGCCCTGGGACGAGCGCCTGCGAGCCCTGGAATCGACCACCGCAGCACCGGTCCACCTGCTGGGCCTGTATCCCGACAAGCGCAGCGGTACCCTGCGGCTGGAGGTGGAGGTCGGCCAATACGCCGATGCACTTGCCTACGTGGACCGCCTGGCGCAGACCGGCGTGCTGGGGAGGCCCACGCTGCAGAGCCATGAGATAGTGCAGGACCCGGTCGGGCGTCCCTACCTGCGCGTCGTGATCGCCACCGGCTGGCCGGGGGGGACACCATGAGCGCTGCGGCGATTTTCCAAGCCCTGCAGGTGATGATGGCTCGCATTTGGCATCGGTTCGGATGGCCGGGTCTGGTGGGTCTGGCTTGCGGGGCGGTGGCGCTGGGGCTGGCTTGGCAGAGCCACGAGGTGGCGCTGTCGTTGGCGGCATCCGCTGAAACGGTTGCCAGTGCCGTGCCGACCTCCGCGTCGATGCCTGGGCAGGGAATGCCGCAACCCCTGCCGCAGGCGGCCACGCCGCCCAGCCTGCCGCAGCGGTCGGACCTGCCCGCCTTGCTTTCGCAGATCGAGCAGCAGGCCCGCGAGCAGGGCTTGGCGTGGCCGCAAGCCGAGTACCGCCTGGCAGCGCTCACGCCCGAGCGGCTGGGCGAACTCGAAGTCGCCTTTACCCTGCGCGGTGGCTACCTTCCGGTGAGGGCGTTCCTGAACGGCCTGCTGGATGCGCAGCAGGCCATGGCCCTGCGCGAGCTCAGCCTGCGGCGTGCGCACAGCGATGTGGCCGAGCTCGAGGCCAGGATCGTGTTGGTGGTCTTCCTGCGCGATGGTTGGCCCCATGCGCGGGTCTGGTCGGCACCGGTGCCTGCCGAGGCGGGAGACTCGCCATGACACAGCGTCGGTGGTCTCTGTGGCTGGTGCTGCTGGCAGGCGTGGTCGGGCTGCGCTGGTGGGATCCGCTCGGGCGTTCCTCGGCCCCCGACCTCGCCCAGCCCGTGGTCAAGACTCGCCTGAACATTGCGGGAACGCCCGTCGCGCCTGCAGGCAGGGCGACGGTGCCTGTCGCGGCCGAGGCCACTGGCTGGCCCTTACGCCAGCCCAGCACGCCAGCACAGGGCGACCTGTTTGCACTGCGCACGCCACCCGCTCCGCCGCCGGAGCCGCCCCCGCCGGTGCCGCCGCCTCCACCCCCGCCTCCGACCCCCGCACCTCCCGCTGCGCCCGTGGAGCCACCGGTGCCGCTGCCACCGCTTCAGGTCATTGGCAGCTGGGCCGGTGGCGGTGCGCCCAGCGTGTTCTTGGCTGGGCCGAACGGCACCTTGCAAGGCAAGGCCGGTGACGTGCTGCTGGGTGACTACCGCATCGAGTCCATCCAGGCAGGTTCCGTGAGCCTGAAGCACCTGCCGACGGGAAGGCCGCTGTCGCTGGTGGTCCCGGTGGGCGCCGGCCCAGCCCTGTCTGTGCCTTCTTCCATTCCTTCCGCGGCTTTCTCGCCTTCCTCCTCGAGTGACCACCATGTTCCGAAATCGCCTTGAAGAATCCTCCGTGGCACCGTCAGGAACGCGCTTGCGCCGTGGTGTGTGGGCAGTGCTTGTGCTGCTGTGCCTGACGGCGTGTGCTGGCCATGAAGCCTTCCGCAACGGACAGGCCGCCCTGGCTGATGGCCGCCTGGAAGATGGTGTGAGCAAGTTGAAGGAAGCCAGCGATGCTGCGCCTGGCAACATGGAGTTTCGCCGTGTCTACTTCACCCAGCGCGACAACGCGGTGGCGGCCTTGCTGCGCCAAGCTGATGCCGCGCTGGAGGCCGATGCGTTCGACGAGGCCGACGAAGCTTACGCACAGGCCCTGCGTCTGAACCCTGCGCACAAGCGTGCCCAGGGAGGCGGTGAACGCGTGGCCCAGGCCCGCCGCCATGCCGCGTTGATCACCCAGGCACAGCAGCTGGCGGCGCAGGGCGATGCGGAGGGCGCTGCCGGCAAGCTCCAGCAGGTGTTGTCCGAGAACCCCGTCCATCGCCGCGCGTCCGTCTTGCTGCGCCAGAACTTGCGCCAGCAGGCCGAACAGGGGAGCAAGGAAAGGGGTCTGTACCCCAAGCTGAAGGCTGCCTACCGAACCCCGGTGTCGCTGAGCTTCAGCAATGCGACCCTGCAGCAGGTGTTCGAATCGCTGAAGCTGGCCTCGGGCCTGAACTTCATGTTCGACCGCGATGTGAAGACAGATACCCGCGTGATGCTGTCCGTCACGAACAAACCCGTGGAGGACATCGTGCGCCTGGTGCTGGCCACCAACCAACTGGAGCGCCGCGTGCTCGATGACGACACCCTGCTCATCTATCCCAACACGCCGGCCAAGGCCAACGAGTACCGGGAGATGGTGGTGCGCTCGTTCTACCTGAACAACGCCGACATCGCCAAGACCGCGAACCTCGTGCGCACCATCGCCAAGGCCAAGGACGTGTTCGTCGACGAGAAGATCAACCTGCTCGTGGTGCGCGATTCGGCCGAGGTGGTGCGGCTGGCGGAGAAGCTCATCGCCTCGCAGGACCTGCGGGAGCCGGAAGTGATGCTGGAGCTGGAGGTGATGGAGGTCAGTGTCAACCGGCTCATGGAGCTGGGCGTGCAGTGGCCTGGTGCGATCTCGGCCAGCGTCTCGGGGGCGGCGGGGGTGCCGGGGCAGCTCAGCCTTGATGAAGCGCGCCACACCAACTCGGGCATGACCCGCTTGAACTTTGGCGACCCCTTGCTGAGCGCGCGGCTGCGCAGCCAGAACGGCAGCGCCAACCTGTTGGCCAATCCGCGCATCCGCGTGCGCAACAAGCAGGCGGCCAAGATCCTGATCGGCGAGCGCGTGCCCGTGATCACCTCGGTGGCCACGGCCAATGTGGGCAACTCGGAGCAGGTGAACTACCTGGACGTGGGCTTGAAGCTCGACATCGAGCCCACCATCTCGACCGACGACGAGGTGTCGATGAAGCTGGCGCTGGAGGTGTCCAACATCCTGGAAACCATCACGCGGGCCAGCGGCACGCAGGCCTACCGCCTGGGCACGCGCAACACCTCGACCATCCTTAGCGTGCGCGATGGCCAGACGCAGGTGCTCGCGGGACTGATCCAGCGCGACGAGCGCAAGGCCAACACGGGGGTGCCGGGGCTCAACGAGGTGCCGCTGGTCAACAAGCTGTTTGGCTCCGGGCAGGACAGCGACGTGCGCACGGAGATCATCCTGCTGATCACACCGCATATCGTGCGCGGCCTGGAGGTGCCGGGCGTGGGGCAGCAGGAATTCATGGCTGGGACCGAGCAGGCGGTGGGTGCAGCGCCGATACAGCTGGGGACGGTGCGACCCGGCGGCGCAGTGTCCGCGGGCCCGGGCGGGCCCGCCGTGCTGGCTTTGCCACCGGGTAGTGCTCCGGCCATGCCGGCGACGCAGGTGCCCGCGGCTCCCGCCCCCGGTCCTGCGCCGGCTTTCGTCCCGCCGCCGTTGACACCCAGCGCGCCAGGATCGTCCTCGTCCGTACCCGCTTATCCGGTCCCGCGACCGGAGCATGGTGGGGCACCGGGCATGCTGATGCCGACGCCTACGACGGCACCATGAGCGAGGGATGACGCTCATGTCCATGCGTTGCGCAGTCCGCGGTCGCGGCAATGGCCGCGGCTTCACCCTGGTGGAGCTGCTGGTCGTGGTGGCCATCGTCAGCGTGCTGGCCTCGATCGGTCTGCCGCTGGCCGAGCTGTCACACAAGCGCAACCAGGAGGAGGAACTGCGCCGCGCGCTGCGCGAGATCCGGGGCGCGATTGACAAATACAAGCGCCTGGCAGACCAAGGGCACATCGCCCGCTCGGCCGACGGCAGCGGCTATCCGCCGTCGCTCGAGGTGTTGGTGGAGGGCGTTCCTGACGCGCAGTCGCCCCAGGGCCAGCGCATCTATTTGCTGCGCCGCCTGCCGCGCGATCCGATGGCGGTGCAGGCCGAGGATGCGCTGTCAACGCAGCCTCAAGCCACCTGGGGCCTGCGCAGCTATGCCAGCCCGCCTGATGCGCCCCAGGCTGGCAGTGACGTGTTCGATGTGTACTCGCTGTCGGATGGCGTGGGCATGAACGGTGTGCCATACAGACGCTGGTGAGGTGCGGGACATGACGAATGCTGCCGCTGAACATCGCCTGCGCAAGGGATTCACTCTGATCGAGTTGCTGGTGGTGATGGCCATCATGGGAACGCTGTTGGCCATTGCGGCTCCGCGCTATTTCGAGTCGGTCGAGCGGGCCAAGGAGGCGACCTTGCGGGCCAACCTGCGCATGGTCCGGGAGAGCATCGACAAACACAAGGCGGACACGGGGCACCTGCCGGAGAGCCTTCAGGCGCTGGTGGCGGGCCGGTACCTGAGGGCCATGCCCATCGATCCTGTCACCGACAGTAGTGAGGGCTGGGTACTGCTGGCTCACCCTGACGGCGTAACGCCAGGGGTGTACGACGTGCGCAGTGGTGCGCCTGGTACGGCGCGCGACGGCAGCCGGTATGAGGATTGGTAGGCATGGGCTGCATTCCTGCCAGGGCGAGAAGAGATTCGACAGGATTCACCTACCTGGGCGTGCTGCTCGCTATCGCTTTGGTCAGTGTGGGCCTGATGGCGGTTTCGGAGGTTTGGGTAGGCGTGGCCCGAAGAGAGAAGCTAATCCAGCTGGAGTGGGCAGGACAACAATACCAACAAGCCATTGCCAGTTATTACCACGCCAGTCCCGGGGGCGTGAAGGCCTACCCGTCCAGTCTCAACGACCTGCTAGACGATCGGCGCTTCCTGGTAACACGGCGGCATCTGAGAACTCTGTATCCAAACCCGTTCACGGGACGTATGGACTGGGAGCCCATTGCGGCTGCGGACGGCGGAATGCAAGGGGTGCAATTGAGCATTGAGATGGATGGGGTGCGCCAACTTCGGCGCTTTCTCGCAGAGGAAGGAGCGCAGTAGGCGGTTTTCCTCTCGAGGAGTAGTGGAGGCTGGTCGGCTGGCCCGCTCGCCACCGACAGCGCGGATAGCTGGGTGCTGCTGTACCCGAACGCGGAGCCCGTCGAGGTGGTGAGCGGCGTGCCGCAGCACCATCGGTTTGTGGTGGAGGGAGATTTGGCAATACAGCATTAGGGTATTCCTCATCGCGAATCGATGAGGTGGGCCGGTTGGCGTGGGCTCACACCTGCTTTTTTATATAGGCACTGTCGAGCAAAGTCGATAGGATCCCGGGCCTTGTTTGACGCTGACTTCGAAGAATCAATTGAGGGGAGGAGATATGTTGAGGCATTGGATGTTTTTGATCATCGGCCTGGTGATGGCGCAGGGCGCGGCGGCGCAGAGCTGTTCCGCGTTCCCGAATAGCACCTGTCGGCAGGCAGACGTCTTCTATACCGATAGGACGAGTGCCTCACTGACCAGGTATGGGACAGGTCAGGAGGTTTGTGCAACCCGGGTCTCGCAGCAGCTGAGAAACCCACTCTTCTATCCATTCCATCCCGAGTGGGGAATGGGCTGCGAATATGACTTCTATGAAGGCTACGGATCCACCTGGACGTTCACCAACAAAGTTTTCTATCAGATAGTCGCTGTAGGACAGAGCTGCCCTGTCCTGGACACAGGCATCGAGCCCTACTTCAATAAGTACAACTACACCGCCTGGTTTGACGCAAGCGATACCTCGGCGCCTGGCGGCCGGATGAATTGCGTGTACTGTCAGCCGAACACCTTGTTCGGCAACAACCTGGGCATTCCCAAGTGCCTGCAGATCATCGACAAGAACCAGCAGGAAGAGGTAGCGCCGAAGCAGTGCAAGGCGGCCGCGGCTAACCCCAGCACGCCCTACCCGATCTACACCCTGATGGGCACCAAGGTGCTGCCGGAGCCGATCCTGGCGGGGCGTTTGACAGCCACGTTCAACAGCATCAACCAGGGCCCCAAGCAGACTGACGCGCAGTACCCGCGCCAGCAGTTCCGTGCGCCGCTGTCCTTCGGTGGGGCCTGGAGCAGTTCGCTGCACAAGGCGCTGACGCCGCAGTACGACAGCCAGACAGGCGGGGTGCTGGGCAACATCCGGGCCGTGCAAGCCGCGCGCGGCAACGGCCAGGCGGTGAGCTTCACCTGGAACGTGACCCTGCAGAAGTACGTGCCCGTGGCGGCTTTCGTGCAGGACACGCTGGTGGGCGTGACGGGGGGCTGGCTGTACTTCGATGCGTCCTCCAGATCGCTGGAACGCTATGACGCGAAGGGTAACCTGCTGAGTGTGCACGGCGCCGATGGCGCGACCCTGACCTACACCTACAGCGCCGACGTCACGCCCACCGCTCCCGGGGCGGGCTACCTGATGCAGGTGCAAAGCGACCGTGGCCGCACCATCAGCTTCGAGTACGAGGCTGTTCCGGGAGGCGGGCGCATCAAGCGCATCCTGGACGAAGCCGGCCAGGCGATCGGCGTGGCGTACGACGCCAACGGCAACCTCAGCAGCCTGAGCTGGCCCGACGGCAAGCAGCGCCAGTACCTCTACGAGAACATCGCCTACAAGGCCGCCCTCACCGGCATCGTCGACGAGAACAACACACGCTTCATCACCTATGGCTACGACGCGGCAGGCCGGGCAATCTCCAGCGAGCATGCGGGCGTGGTGAACCGGTACGCGGTGAGCTACCCGAACGGTGCGCCCATGCAGACCATGACCGCCACGGCGGACGCCACGGCCTTGACACTCACCCGCCTGCACGGCTGGACAGCTCCGCCGGCAGGCGACGCCGCGGTAGTGAGCCAGCCCACCGGCGCCACCATTGGCCAACGCGCTGCCTTGCGAGGCGGCACGCCAGGGCTGACCTCGCAATCACAGCCGGCGGGTTCCGGCTGCGCCGCCAGCACGAGCAGCCTGAGCTACGACGCCAACGGCAACGTAGCAAGTGCCGACGACTTCAGCGGCAACCGCACCTGCTACGTGAACGACGCGACTCGCAACCTGGAGAGCGTGCGTGTGGAAGGCCTGGCCAACACGGTGGCGTGTTCAACGGTGACACCGGCCAACGCGACGCTGCCCACGGACAGCCGCAAGACGAGCACGCAATGGCACCCCGACTGGCGGCTGGCGGTGCGGGTGGCTGAGCCGGGCAAGCTGACGACCTCGGTCTACAACGGCCAGCC
>CBINPE010000090.1:0-20121 GCA_966252435.1 uncultured Burkholderiales bacterium
ACACCTTTTGTCGCCTGTGATGAATAGATCGCTCAGGACGAAGGGCGTTGGGGCACGTACCCTTACAGCCACTGCCTCCCCAGCGGTCACTCCCCCTCCACCCGCCGCAACCACCCCGCCTGCACCCACTCATCCAGCAACCCGCGCGCCTCCTCGCTCAGGCTTCCCACCTGCCCCGCCGACAGCATCCGCCGGTCGGCCAGCTGGCGCATCAGCGAAGCGTCGCGCCCGCCTGCGCGGTACGACTCCCCGTTGATGAACACATGCCGGTCGTCGTACAGCATGCGGGCCCGCGCATCGAGCCGCAGGGCCGGCGCGGGCGTGGGCAGCGCCTCCCCTTCCTCGAACCAGGTCCCTGGCGCCGGCTCGCTCAGCCACTCGCCCAATGCGCAGGCACGGGCCTGCGGGGAGGCCATCAGGCGCGCCACCGCCTGCTCGGCGAACTCGGCCATGGCCGCAGGGATGCGCCCCGGGTTCGCGGTGGCCGCCTGGCGGGGATCGCGGTACAGCGGCCGGGCGCTGTGGCGCACGCTGTCCTCGGCCTGGGCCTCGGCTTCGGCCTCGTCCTGCGCCGCGTCCAGCACCCGCTGCAGCACCTCGCGGGCGAACTCGTCCTGGGCCGGGGCGCGGAAGCCGATCGAGCAGGTCATGCAGTCGTCCCCCTCGGCCACCCCGTCGTGGGCCCAGCGCGGCGGCAGGTAGAGCATGTCGCCGGGGGCCAGCAGCCATTCCTCCTCGGCCTCGAAGTGCTGCAGGATCTTCAGCGGCGCGTCCGGCAGCAACCGCGGCTCCTTCAGCCGCCCGATGCGCCAACGCCGCGTCCCGCTCACCTGCAGCAGGAACACGTCGTAGGAGTCGAAGTGCGGCCCGACCCCGCCCCCATCCGTGGCGTACGACACCATCAGGTCGTCGAGCCGCGCATCGGGCACGAAGCGGAAGCGCGACAGCAGCTCGTGCGCAGCCGGCACCTGGCGGTCCACCCCCTGCACCAGCAGGGTCCAGCCGGTCTGCCGCGCCAGCGCGCGCCACTGCGCCGCCTCGAAAGGGCCCTGGTCCAGCGTCCACCCTCCCTGGGGCGTGCGCTGTACCAACCGCGCCGCCACGTCATCCCGGCCGGCCAGCTCGAACAGCGTGGCGCGGTCCACCGGTGGGGGCATGCCGGGCAGCGCCTGGCGGATCAGCAGGGGCTTCTTCTGCCAGTGGCGGCGCATGAAGGTGGCGGGCGACAGGCCGCCCAGCAGCGGCGTGGGCTGGGTGACGTCGAAGGCGGTGGCAGGGGGAAGGGAATGCGAAGAGGTGCTCATGGGCGGGATTGTCAAAGACCGCGAATCCGTCACGGCGGGGCGGGCCGTCCCGCGGCGGACATGGAAGGATAATCGCCCCCATGCTGATTCAATCCCCCTGCGTCGTCAGCCTCACGTGGCGACTCGAAGACTCCCAAGGCCACCTGATCGACGAACTCACCGAGCCCGTCGACTTCTTCCATGGCGGCAACGACCTCCTGCCCCGGGTCGAGGAAGCCCTGGAAGACCAGGAGGCGGGCTTCACCACCCAGCTGTACCTGGAACCCGAGCACACCTTCGGCGACTACCTCCCCGAGCTGGTCTTTTTCGAGAACCGCGACCTCTTCCCCAGCGAAGTCGAAGTGGGCATGCAGTTCGACGGCCCGCCCGAAGGCGCCCTCACCCCCGACATGCCCCGCGACGTCATCTACACCGTCACCGAGGTGTACCCCGAGCACGTGGTGCTGGACGGCAACCACCCCCTGGCCGGCATGGCGCTGCGGCTGGCCCTGACGGTGCGCGACGTGCGCGAGGCCAGCGAGGCGGAGATCGAGGCCGGCAGTGTCGGCCAACCCGACTTCACCGTCCTCACCCCGCTGCCCTCGGGCTCATCCCTGCACTGAGCCGGCCGGCTGGCGCGCGGGCTCCCGCGTCCCCTGCCACAGGCGGTAGGACCAGAATCCCTCGTCGTGCACGATGCGCCAGCGCAGCTCCTCGGGCGCGAAGCCGGTCACGCGGCGGGTTTCCCGGCACAGGTGTGACTGGTCGGCATAGCCGACCTGCACGGCCACCTCGGCCCATTTCAAGCGCCCTTCCTCCTCGGCCGCCATGGCCTCGAAGAAGGTCTGCTCGGCGCGCCCCAGGCCGCGCAGCTCGCGCATCGGCAGCCCCGTCCACTGCTTGATGCGGCGCTCGACCTGGCGCAGGCTGCGCCCCAGGCCGGAGGTGGCGGCCCGCAGCGCCACGGCCTGCAGCCAGTCCTGGTAGCGGTGCGCCTTGAAAGGCCGGGTGGGCCGCACCGCCTGCCACAGGGGATCGAGGAAGTCCTCGATGCCGCGCACGCGCGCGTCGTCGTCGGGCGCCAGCTGCACTGCGCGGCACATGTCCAGCCAGGCGGGCGGGAGCACCTCGGTGACGTCCACCATCCGGTTGAGCCACTGGCCCGCCTCCAGCCCCGTCAGCAGCTGCAGGGCGTCGGGCATCAGCAGCAGCATCATGCCGTGACCGGGGCCGCTCATCCACGACACCGAGGGCCGGTTGAAGGGCCCGCAGAACACCACCCGCGCGGGCACCGGCGTGCGCGGCGAGGCGAGCACGGCGGGGCTGCCGGGCGCCAGCATGTGGCATTCACCTGCGAACCACCAGCTGATGCTGCACAGCGGCGTCGCCGGGAAATGGTTGAAGCGCTGTTGGTCGTCCAGGTGCAGCCCGAGGGTGCTGCGGCTCATCACGCCACGCATGCAGGCCACGAGGGAAGCACGCGGCGTCCACAAGCGGTTGATGGCCTGGGACAGCGGGGGCGGCGATGCCCCGTCGGCGGCGGCAAAAGACAGCATGGCGCCCAGTTTAGTGGGGGCGCACCACGCGGCCGTGTCGCAAACATTCAAGACTTGCCCCGGCGTGACTTGCACCATGAACGGCCATGAAAACCACCCCGCCTGCCCGCCCGTCCTCGCCTCCCTCTCGCTCCCGGACGCTCATCCCGCCCGCCTGGCGCCGGCGGGTGGCGCGCCCGGGGCGCCTGTCCATCCCGACGCCGCCGGGCCCGCGCCGGGGCTGGTGGGGCCTGCCGCTGCTGCGCGAGATGGGCCAGGACTACCTGGCCTTCCTGGCACGCCTGCACGCCCATGGGGACATCACCCTCATGCGCATCGGCCGGGAGTGGGCCTACGACGTGTTCTCCGCCGAGCTGGTGCGCGCGGTGCTGGTCGACAACGCCGAGCACCTGGTGCGCTGGGAGCACGGGCTGGATGTCTTCGAGCAGGTGTTCGGCCAGAGCGTGCTGACCACCGAGGGTGCCACCTGGCAGCGCCAGCGGCGCATGCTGCAGCCGGCCTTCACCCCGCGCCGCGTGGCTGGCTACGCCGCCCTGATGCGCGAAGCGGCCGACGAGGCGCTGGCCGCGGCCCTGCCTGCTGGTTGCGCCAGCGGCACGGTGCCCATGGACCAGCTCTTCACCCGCATGACGATGGACGCCATCCTGCGCACCCTGTTCAGCGCACGCGGCCCGAGCGAGGTGGGCGACGCCATCGAGGCGATGCAGACCCTGTCGGACGCCGCGCTGCGCGAGATGCTGACGCCCATTCTCCTGCCCGACTGGCTGCCCCACCCCGGCCGGCGCCGCAAGCAGGCCGCCCTGGCCACCCTGCATGGCCTCGTGCACCGGCACATCGAGGCCCGCCGCGCGAGCGGCGACACCGCGGCCAGCGACCTGCTGGCCATGCTGCTCGCCCTGCGTGACGAGGAGACGGGCGAGGGGCTGTCCGGGGCCGAGCTCTTCGACCAGTGCATGGTCACTTTCCAGGCTGGCCACGACACCGGCTCGACGGCGCTGCTGTGGTGGAGCTGGCTGATGGCGACGCACCCCGAGGCGGCAGCGCGGGCGCAGGACGAGGTCGACCGCGCACTGGGCGGCCGCCCCCCCGAGGCCGACGACCTCCCCGCCCTGCCCTGGCTCACCGCCAGCCTGAAGGAGACCCTGCGCCTGTACCCGCCCATCAGCGCCCTGCTGACACGCCGCACGACCCAGGCCATCACGGTCGGGGGATGGCAGATCCCGCAGGGCGCGATGGTTCGCATCTCGCCCTGGATCGTGCAGCGCGATGCGCGCGCCTTCCCCGAGCCGGACGCCTTCCGGCCCGAGCGCTTCCTGCCTGACGCCCCACCCCCGCCGCGCGGCGCGTGGATCCCTTTCGGCGTGGGCCCGCGGGTGTGCATCGGCCAGCACTTCGCGATGCTGGAGATGACGCTGATGGCGGCGCTGCTGCTGCAGCGCTACACCCTGTCGCTGCCGCCCGGGGCGCTGCCTGGCGGTGTGCCGGAACTCAAGGTCACGCTGCGTCCGAAGGACCGGGTGATCCTGCAGCTGACGCGGCGCGACAGTCCCTCGTCTTCCCCGTAGGTGGTGAGGCGCGCAGCGGATCGCGGGTTGCTTTGCACACGCTTCGATACCATCGAGAAAGTCAAAGCACTGCTGGAGCAGCAGTGGATTGACATCAGCTGATCTGGATTTGAAAGCGCCTCGTGCCAGATGTTATTCACAATTGAAAATCAAGCTGACCCCTTGGGACGATTTGAATTTCCTGAGGTCACACCTCGATAAACTTGGCATATCCAACTGACGATTCAGTTGAACCAACCCAGCCGCATATCGGCAGGAAATCCAGGTTTCCGAGAAAAGCTTGTTGGTCTCAGAAGAATCTTTGGATCGCGCAGGCACCAATGTCCATGAGGCTATTGCTCCTGGGACGGGCTTTCCACCTCGAAGCTCTGCTTCCAAGCCAGGCGGGCCGCTGTAGAGGCCAGCAGATTCCAGGCGCACAGGTCGAGAAACCATTTCCACATGGAATCCATCAACCGGCTTCTCCAAGGTCAATGAAGCAGCCGATACATTGATTGTTTCAGGACACACCACCTCAGCAGCATAACTTGCTGTCGCTACGGCATATGCAACCAGAAAAAATCTTTTATCCATAGAGATTTATGAGTGCTCGATGACGCTAAAGGCTTCAGCATTATCGCTTGGCATGATGAAGGTCCCATCAGAATTTTTTCCCCTGCGCAAAAGGCATCTTTTGGAGACAAGGGGCTTATTGGTCCATTGATCCACCACCCAAACGCCTACTGCATCTTGCATTACATAAATCGCCACATGATTTCCATGATCTTGATTCGGATATCTACCATTAACAAATGTAGCTATTGCGGTACCTCTGGCCAAAGTTGTATTGCCTACAACCTCTGCCCCTGCTCGCCATGATGTAGTGACTCCAATTCCAGGAATATAGTGCTGCACAAGTCGAGCGCACTGCCCGCCGCCAACTTTAGGTGTATTGTCAAGCGCATCAACATTCGAATATACGAAAGGCATTACCACTCCATCGAAAGGTTTGAAAAACTTATTAGAAAAACATTTCTGAAATAAGAAATTTATCAAGCACTTTACAGGCTGTGATGGCATGTCCCATGCTGTCTGTACAAGCCGTTACGGCTCTTGATGGTCATCTCCCTCTTTGGGGGGCTGCCGCCGGCCTCCTGCAAGCTTTGAAAGCTTGGCTTGGCGTGAAATCGCCCCTTTCGCCGCCGCGCGGACCAGACGCTGGAAGGTCGGGCACGCCATGTGGCTGGGCGCGGGGCACTCGGCGGCGTGCCGCAGGCCGTCGCGCATCGCACCGAGCTGGCGGATCGTGCGGTCCAGCGCATCGGCCCGGGCCGCCAGGGCCTGCCGTGGGATGCTCGGCCGGCCGTCGGGTGTGAACATGCGCCCGATCTCGTCGAGCGAGAAGCCCGCAGCGCGCCCCAGCGCGATCAGCGCCAGCCGCTCCAGCACCGTGGCGTCGAACAGGCGCCGCAGGCCGCGCCGGCCGGTCGATGCGATCAGCCCCTTTTCCTCATAGAACCGCAGCGTCGAGGCCGGCACGCCGGACTGGCGCGCCACCTCCGTGATGTCCAATTCCCGCATGATCTCCGCCCCTTGACTTCAAGTCGACTTGAAGTGGCATCCTGCAGCCATCTTCTTCCGGGCGCAAGCTCTCGAACGCGGTCCCTGCACCGCACCAAGGAAATCTCCATGCCAATCACCTCCTCACTCCCCCAACCCGGCGACCAGGCCCGGCTGTGGAACGGCCCTGCCGGCCATGCCTGGGTCACGGCCCAGGCCCTGCTCGACCAGATGTTCCAGCCGATGGAAGACCTGCTGGCTGAAGCGGTCGCGGCGGCCGGGGCGCAATGCGTGCTCGACATCGGCTGCGGCACCGGTGCCACCACGCTCGCCGCAGCCCGCCGGCTTGCGTCGGTGCCGGGAGGCCACGCCATTGGGGTCGACGTCTCGGCGCCGATGATCGCTGTTGCACAGGCACGCGCCGCGGCGGCTCGCCTGCCGGCCCGCTTCATCGAAGCCGACGCACAGACCCACGCCTTCACCCCCGCGGCCTTCGACATGCTCATCTCGCGCTTCGGCTCGATGTTCTTCGAGGACCCCGTGCGCGCCTTCACCAACCTGCGCGGTGCCGCGCGGGACGGCGCCGCGCTGTGCAGCATCGTCTGGCGAAGCGCCGAGGCCAATCCCTTCATGACGCTGGCCGAGCGCACCGCCGCGCCCCTGCTGCCCGGCTTCGTGCCCCGCCGCACGGACGGCCCCGGGCAGTTCGCCTTCGCCGCCCCCGCCCACGTCGAGGACCTGCTGGCACGCAGCGGCTGGCGCGACATCACGCTGAGCCGGCTCGACGTGCCCTGCACCTTCCCCGCGCCCGAGCTGCCCGGCTACCTCGACCGGCTCGGCCCGGTCGGCGTGGCCCTGCAGCAGGAGCCCGACGAGCGCATCCGCGCGCGGGTCGCCGAGGCCGTGCGCACCGCCTTCGAGCCCTTCGTCCACGGCCCCGAGGTGCGCTTCGACGCCGCCTGCTGGCTGGTGCGCGCGCGGGCCGCGTGAGCTTCGCGCGGCCTCAGCCGCGCCCGGTCGACCCGAACCCGCCTTCGCCGCGGGCCGAATTCTCGAAGCGCTCGACGCGCCGGAACGCGGCCTGCACCACCGGCACGATCATCAGCTGTGCGATGCGCTCCATCGGCTGGATGGTGAACACGCTGGGGCTGCGGTTCCAGCAGCTGATCATCAGCGGCCCCTGGTAGTCGGAGTCGATCAGGCCGACCAGGTTGCCCAGCACGATGCCGTGCTTGTGGCCCAGCCCCGAGCGCGGCAGGATCAGCGCCGCCAGCCCCGGGTCGGCGATGTGGATGGCGATGCCGGTGGGGATCAGCTTGGTCTGGTCCGGCTCCAGCACCAATGGAGCGTCCAGGCAGGCCCGCAGGTCCAGCCCCGCGCTGCCTGGCGTGGCGTAGGCCGGCAGCTCGGTGAGTCGGGCATCCAGCACCTGCAGGTCGATGGTGGCCGTGGTGGTCGTGGTCATGTTCTCGGTCCAGTCAATCCAATTCAAACGCAAACATCAAACAACAAACGAAGAGAGGAAACGGGGCCCGCTCAGCCGGCCTGCGCCAACCGCTGCGCGAGCTCGGCCACCAGCTCGCGGGCCAGGGTGAGCTTGTCGGCGCGCGGCAGCTCGCGGTGGCCGTGGATGTCGACCAGGGTGAGCGCATTGTCGTCGCGGCCGAAGGTGGCGGGGCCCAGGTTGCCGACGATCAGCGGCACGCCCTTGCGCACCAGCTTCTCGCGCGCGTGCTGCAGCAGGTCGTGGCTCTCGGCCGCAAAACCCACGCAGTAAGGCCGGCGCAGGTCGGCCACGGCCTTGAGGATGTCTGGGTTCTCGACCAGCTCGAAGCTGGGCGCCACCTTGCTCCCGTTCTTCTTGATCTTGTGCTCGGAGAGCTGGGCCGGGCGCCAGTCGGCCACCGCGGCCGTGGCGATGAACGCGTCGCTCGAGGGCGCGTTCGCCAGCGCCGCGGCCAGCATCTGTTCAGCGCTGCGCACGTCGATCCGCGTGACGCCCTGCGGCGTGGGCAGGTGCACCGGCCCGGCCAGCAGCGTCACCGCCGCCCCGGCCTCGCGGGCGGCGCGGGCGATGGCAAAGCCCATCTTGCCGCTCGACAGGTTGGTGATGCCACGCACGGGGTCGATCAACTCGAAGGTTGGCCCAGCGGTGATCAGCACGCGCTTGCCGGCCAGCACCTTCGGCTGGAAGAAGGCCACCACCTCCTCCAACAGTTCGGCGGGCTCGAGCATGCGCCCGTCGCCGAACTCGCCGCAGGCCTGCTCGCCGTGGCCGGGGCCGAGCACCGTGCAGCCGTCGGCACGCAATTGCGCCAGGTTGCGCTGGGTGGCGGGGTGCTCCCACATCTCACGGTTCATGGCCGGTGCCACCAGCAGCGCACAGCGCTGCGGCGGGCGCGCCAGGCACAGCAGGCTCAGCAGGTCGTCCGCGCGGCCATGCAGCAGCTTGGCGAGAAAGTCGGCACTGGCGGGGGCCACGAGCAGCGCATCGGCCTCGCGCGAGAGATTGATGTGGGCCATCGAGTTCGGCGCCCGCGCGTCCCACTGGCTGGTGTAGACGGGGCGTCCGGTAAGCGCCTGCATCGTGACCGGGGTGATGAACTGTTCGGCGGCCTCTGTCATCACGCACTGCACGGTGGCGCCGGCCCGCACCAGGGCGCGCGCCAGCTCCGCGGCCTTGTAGCAGGCAATCCCGCCGGACAGTCCCAGCACGATGTGCTTGCCGGCCAAATCGATTCGATCCATCGTCATCCGTGGCTCTTCGCATCCATCAAACAAGCCGGGTCACCCACCCGTCACCCGACGCAAACGCGTCATTGTGGCTGATATGCACCGCAACCCCCCGTTTCAGGGCCCAGGACGGCGCAACGCCCCCATGGGCGCCACCTAGAATCCCTGGCTGCTCCCGGCCTGCCTGGATACCTGCGACATGCGCCCACCGCTCACGCGCAAGCCCACGGCAACAACAATAAGAAAAAACAACCACAACAAAAACTCGCCAGCAGCCACTGGGCCGTGCAACGGCCGTTCTTTCTTCTCATCACCTGGCAGTTTCTTGCTTTCTCCATGATTCCCCGACGTCTGGCTTCCCGCTGTCTTTCCCTGTCCTGTTCCCTCCTCACCGCCGTGCTCCTCCTGCTGCCTGGCATGCCCGAGGCCTCCGCGGCCGAGGTCCGCGGCGCCGGCGCCACCTTCCCTTCCGAGGTCTACAAGAACTGGGCAAGTGCTTATGAGAAGGAGCGCGGCGTCAAGGTGAGCTACCGTCCCAGCGGCTCGGGCGACGGTGTGCAGCAGATCACGACGCGCCAGGTCGACTTCGGCGGCAGCGACACGCCCCTCGGCGAGGCCGAGCTGGCCGAGCGCAAGCTCATCCAGTTCCCGACAGCCATCGGCGGCATCGTGCCGGTGGTAAACCTGCGCAGCCTGAGCAGCAGCAACACCCTGCGGCTGAACGGCGAGGTGCTGGCCGCCATCCTGAGCGGCGAGATCACGCTGTGGAACGACGCGCGCATCGTGGCCCTCAACCCGGGCCTGGCCCTGCCGGCACAGTCCATCACCCGCGTGGTGCGATCGGAGAAGTCCGGCTCCACCGAAGCGCTCACGAACTACCTGGCGGCGGTCTCGCCCGTGTGGGAGGCACGGATCGGCAGTGGTGCCGTGGTGAAGTGGCCAGGGGCCACGCTCAAGGTCGAGGGCAGCGAGGCCATGGTCAAGGCGGTACAGGACACACCGGGCGCGATCGGCTATGTCTCCTCCGACCGCGTGGTGCAGCACCGCCTCAGTGGCGTTCGGCTGCTCAACCGCGGCGGCAACTACGTGGCCGCGACCGAAGACAGCTTCAAGCAGGCGGCGTTGTCGTCCGACCTGCAGGTGAAGGGCAACGAGACGGCGTCCCTGCTGAACCAGGCGGATCCGCGCGCCTGGCCGATCACGATCGCGACCTACGTGCTGGTCGACGCTCAGCCCCCGACGGCGGAGGGCGCGCGCGACACGCTCCAGTTCCTGTACTGGACCTTCCTGAAGGGCGACAAGATCCTGCGCAACACCGGCTTCACGCCCTTGCCCACCACGGTGCAGGCACGGCTGATCCCGCGTTTCCAGAAAGTGCGCCCGCAGGACGGGCAGCCCCTGAACTTCTACCTGTTCTGAGCTTGGCCCGGCCGGGTCAGGCGCCGGGGGCCGCCGGGGCAGCGCTGCTGCTGAGCGACTCGAAGCGGGCGGCGAGTTCCTGGCGCAGCTTGCGGCGCAGGATGGCCTCCTCGAAGCGGCGGGCCTCCACCGGTGTGGCCGGTTGCAGAGGCGGGACGGGCACCGGCTTGCGGGCGTCGTCGACGGCCACCATGGTGAAGAAGCAGCTGTTGACGTGCCGCTTGTCCTGGGTACGGATGTTCTCGGCGACGACGCGGATGCCGATCTCCATCGACGAGGTGCCGGTGTGGTTGACGGCCGCCAGGAAGGTGACCAGCTCGCCAACGTAGATCGGCTGGCGGAACATCACCTGGTCGACGCTCAGCGTGACGACGTAGCGCGAGGCGTAGCGGCTGGCGCAGGCATAGGCCACCTGGTCAAGCAGTTTGAGGATCGTGCCGCCGTGCACGTTGCCCGCAAAGTTCGCCATGTCGGGGGTCATCAAGACCGTCATGGTCAGCTGGTGGGCTGGCAGTTCCATCGTGTCGTACTCCTGCTGGCGCCGGCACCGTGCCGTGCGCCGGGCTGCCTGGCAGCCCTTGTGATTTCGGGCGGCAGTATGTCACAAGGCCCGGCCGTGCCTTGTCTGGCGTTCGACTTGGCGGAAAGCCCGCTACTCCGCCGACTTGGTCAACTCGACGCCATCCACCACCATCTTCCAGCTGCTGCCCACCTCATGCGGCGGCTCGGTCACGATGAACTTGGTGCTCATGGGCCCGATGCCCACCTCGAAATTCGCCCCCTCGAAACCCTTGAGCGGACCGTCCACCGAGGTGGACGCCGCGCCCGACTGGCGCTTGTAGCGCACCGAGCCGTCCTGCGTGATCAGCAGGTACATGTTCTTCTCGCGCCATTCGCCCACATAGGCGGCCTTCTCGGGCGGCACCGGCTTGCCGCAACCCAGCAGCCCCCCAGCCACCAACCCCAGCGCGAGCCACGCCCGTGTTGCCCGGATCCATCGGTTGTTGACGACATCTTTCATGCGCAGCCCTCATGGTTGAGCGGAAAGATGCCGTGCTCGCGCCTGCATGGCAGCCATGCAGGTCGACGCGCGAGGTGATGCAATCCTTCCCTGTTGGAGTGGATGAATGGGTGAAGAGCCCACTGGCCCATTCAAGGCCCGCCATGTTACTGCGGTCGCCTTCCACGACTCAACCGTTTCGCTTCACACGCCAGCGCGCGCAGGCAGCACCCGCTCACCTCACCGCCGCGAGCGCGGCTTCACGCTGCGGTCATTGAACTCCGGTGGCTTGCGGGCCACCCACTGCACGAACTTGTGGATCTCGGGATGCGCGCGCAGCGCCTGCCAGTCGGTGTAGCCGCGGGCCAGCTCCTTCTCGGACAAGGTCGCGTGGATCTTGCGGTGGCACACCCGGTGCACCAGGAATTTCTCGCGCCCGCCCTGGCTCTTGGGCCGCAGGTGGTGTTCGTCGGCGCTCGGGCCGGGCACGATCAGGCGCTCGCACAAGGGGCAGTACACCGGGGCCGACGCCAGCACCGATCCGTCAGGCAAGGGCTCGCTGCCACGCAGCCTGCGCTTGGCCACCACGGCCCGTCCTCCTCGCAGCCCTACTCGCCCAGGTAGGCCGCGCGCACCTTGGGATCGTCCAGCAGCGCCTTGGCCTGCCCGCTCATGGTGATCTCGCCGGATTCCATGACGTAGCCCCGGTCGGCCAGCGCCAGGGCGCGGCTGGCGTTCTGCTCCACCAGCAGCACGGTCGTGCCCTGGCTGTGGATGGTGCTGATGACCTCGAAGATCTTGTCCACCATGATCGGGCTCAGGCCCATCGAGGGCTCGTCCAACAACAACACCCGCGGACGCGCCATCAGCGCGCGCCCCATCGCCAGCATCTGCTGCTCGCCGCCCGACAAGGTGCCGGCCAGCTGGTGGCGCCGCTCCTTGAGCCGCGGGAAGGTCTCGAACACCTTGTCCATGTCATGCGCGATGTCCGCATCGTTGCGGATGAAGGCGCCCATCTGCAGGTTCTCGGTGATGCTCATGCGGGTGAAGGTGCCCCGCCCTTCCGGCACCATCACCAGACCCTGCTTGACCAGCTCCCAGGCCCCGAAGCCCCGCGTGGCGCGGCCCAGGAACTCGACCTTGCCCAGCGCCGCCTGGATGCCGGTGACCGCCTTGAGGGTCGTGGTCTTGCCCGCGCCGTTGGCGCCGATCAGGCTGACCAGTTCCCCGGCGCGCACCTCGAACGAGATGCCCTTGACGGCCTGGATGCCGCCGTAGGCCACCTTCAGGTCCTCAACCTTGAGCAAGGTGTTCGTGCCGGCTTCTTGCTGCACACCGGCCTTGAGCGTGTTCACCATGGAATTCCTTGAATAGCAAAGAGACAGATAAACGAACAGTCGGTGCCTCAGGCGGCCGCCGGCTGGTGCGAGGTTCCCAGGTAGGACTCGATGACCCGGGGGTCGTTCTGCACCTCGACCGGCGTGCCTTCGCAGATCGGCTTGCCCTGGTTCAGCACCGTGACCCGGTCGCACAGGCCCATCACCAGCTTGACGTCGTGCTCGATCAGCAGGATGGTGCGGCCATCGCGGCGGATGCGGTCGATCAGCTCGCGCAACACCACCTTCTCGGTCGCGTTCATGCCGGCGGCCGGCTCATCGAGGGCGATCAGCTTCGGGTCGGTGGCCAGCGCCCGCGCGATCTCCAGCCGCCGCTGGTCGCCATAGCTCAGCGTGCGCGCCCGGCAATCGGCATAGGCGCCGATGCCCACGTAGGCCAGCAGTTCCCGGGCGCGCTCGCGGATGGCGCGCTCCTCCGCGCGAAAGCCGGGGGTGCGGAAGACCGCCCCGAGCAGGCCCGAGTGCGAGCGCACGTGGCGCCCCACCATCACGTTCTCCAGCACCGTCATGTCGTTGAACAGGCGGATGTTCTGGAAGGTGCGGGCGATGCCGGCCTTGGCCACCAGGTGGACGGCCGTCGGGCGGTAAGGCTCCCCGTTGAGTTCGAACACGCCGGCGTCCGGTGCGTACAACCCGGTGATCAGGTTGAAGAAGGTGGTCTTGCCGGCCCCGTTGGCGCCGATCAGGCCGTAGACCTGGCCGGCGCGTACGGTAATGCCCACGTCGGACACCGCCTGGACACCGCCGAAGCGCTTGGAGGCGCCCACCACCTTCAACACCACGGCGCCTGCCGTCGATGCCGATGCCGTCGTCTTAGCTTGTGCTGCTGCTTGCGTCATGATGGCTCCACCTCAAGGCGTCGTCGTTGCGAGGGCCGGCTTGCCGTGCTCGGGCGCTGGCCACAGGCCGCGTGGCCGGATCAGCATGGTGCAGATCATGGCCAGGGCCACGAGCAGCTGGCGCAGGATCGCGGCGTCGAGCCGCCCGCCGGTCAGCTCCTGCATGGGAGCCCCCACGTAGCGCAGCACCTCGGGCAGCGCGGCCAGCAGCAGCGCCCCGATGATGACGCCGGGGATGTGACCGATGCCACCCACCACCACCATCGCCAGGATCACCACGGACTCCTGCAGCGTGAAGGACTCGGGCGAGACGAAGTTCTGGAACGCGCCGAACATCACGCCCGACACGCCACCGAAGGTCGCCCCCATGCCGAAGGCCAGCAGCTTGAGGTTGCGGGTGTTGATGCCCATGGCCTTGGCGGCGATCTCGTCCTCGCGGATGGCCATCCAGGCGCGGCCCACGCGGCTGCGCTCGAGGTTGTAGCAGACCACCACGCTCAGCACCACGAGGATCAGGAACAGGTAGTAGTAGTTGGTGACCTTGGTCATCTCGAGGGTGTAGGTCTGCCCCCCCATGTCCCAGGAGAACAGGTCGAAGCGCTTGTCGAAGTCGTAGCCGAAGATCTTGATCGAGTCGATGCCCAGGATGCCCTGCGCGCCGTTGGTGAGGTTGGCCGGCGGGCGGTTCAGGTTGCGCATGAAGATGCGGATGATCTCGCCGAAGCCCAGGGTCACGATGGCCAGGTAGTCGCCGCGCAGCTTCAGCGTCGGCGCCCCCAGCAACACGCCCAGGAACGCGGCCAGCACGGCCCCCAGGGGGATCACCAGGTACCACGGCGCATGCAGCCCGTTCTTGAAGGTGTCATGCACCCAGGCGTAGGTTTCCCAGAGGTGGGGGCTGGCGAGCCAGGCGAACATGTAGGCGCCCAGGGCGTAGAACGCCACGTAGCCCAGGTCGAGCAGGCCGGCGTAGCCCACCACGATGTTCAGGCCGAGGGCCAGCAGCATGTAGAGCAGGGCCATGTCGATGATGCGTACCCAGGCGCTGCCCACCATCTGGGTCAGCAAGGGCAGCACGAGCAGGGCCACGGCCGCGCATAGGAAGGGAATCAGCTTGGGGGGAGTCTTCATGGTGAGTCTTTGTCCTGCAGCTTCTAGGTCTGTGGTGTCCGGTGTTCTCAGGCGCGGTCGGCCACGCGCTCGCCCAGCAGGCCTTTCGGACGGATCGTCAGGATGAAGATCAGCACGACGAAGGAGAAGATGTCGGTGTAGTTGCTGCCGAACACACCGTTGGTGGCCTGGCCGATGTAGCCCGAGCACAGCGACTCGATCAGCCCCAGCAGGATGCCGCCCACCACCGCGCCGGGCAGGTTGCCGATGCCACCGAACACGGCGGCCGTGAAGGCCTTCAGCCCGGGCTCAAAGCCCATGGCGTGCTGCACGATGCCGTCCTTCAGCCCGTACATCACGCCGGCCAGCGCCGCCATGGCCGCGCCGATGATGAAGGTGGCCGAGATCACGCTGTCGGGCCGCACGCCCATCAGCATGGCCACGCGCGGGTTCTCGGCGGTGGCGCGCATGGCGCGTCCGAGCTTGGTGCGGTTCACCAGCAGCATCAGCGCCGTCATGCCGACGATGGTGACGGCCAGGATCAGGATCTGCACGTTGGTGATGATGGCGCCGCCGATGTGGTAGCTCGAGATCTCGAACAGCGCGGGATAGGGCTTGTAGTCAGGCTTCCAGATCATCATCGCCAGGGTCTGCAGCAGCAGGCTCATGCCCATGGCGGTGATCAGTGGCGCCAGCCGCGGCGCATTGCGCAGGGGCTTGTAGGCGATCTTCTCGATCAGGAAATTGAGCAGCGAACACGCCACGATCGCCGCGATCAAGGCCACCACCAGGAGCAGCGGCCCCGGCATGGTTCCCTGCAAGGCCGTGACGACGGACCAACTGGTCAACGCGCCCACCATCAGCACCTCGCCGTGCGCGAAGTTGATCAGGTTGATGATGCCGTAGACCATCGTGTAGCCCAGTGCAATCAGGGCGTACAGGCTGCCCAGCACCAGCCCGTTGATGATCTGTTGGATCAGTGTGTCCATCCATCTCTCCTTGTCAGCCAGTCTTTACAGAAGTCCAACTGCACAGCAAATTCCTTGCCAGGCTCGTTTGCTGCATTGCGCCAAACCTCGTTTGTAGGCGTGGGCCTGTTTCTTGGACAGAGTGTTTGTACCGTGGCGGTGTGTCAGTCCGGCGTGCTGTCCGGTGGCTCGCGCAGTGCCTTCAGGCGTTCGCCGATGCGGATCTCCAGCCCGCGCGGCACGGGTTCGTAGAAGCGCGGCGGCACCCCCGGCAAGGCCTCGGGCCAGTAGGACTCGCCCTGCGCCACGCCATCCGGCTCGTCGTGCGCGTAGCGGTACCCCTCGCCGTAGCCCAGGTCCTTCATCAGGCGCGTGGGCGCGTTACGCAGGTGAAGCGGCACGGGCCGCGTGCCATCCTGGGCAATGAATGCACGTGCCGCCTTGTAGGCCACGTAGACAGCGTTCGACTTGGGCGCCATCGCGAGATACACCACGGCCTGCGCCAGCGCCAGTTCCCCCTCGGGCGAGCCCAGGCGCTCATAGACCTGTGCGGCCTCGAGCGTCATCTGCAGGGCGCGCGGATCGGCCAGACCCACGTCCTCGCTGGCCATGCGCAGCATGCGCCGCGCGATGTAGCGTGCATCGGCCCCGCCATCCAGCATGCGCGCGAACCAGTACAGCGCGGCGTCCGGATCGCTGCCCCGCACCGCCTTGTGCAGGGCGGAGATGGTGTCGTAGAACAGCTCGCCGTCCTTGTCGTAGCGGCGAAGGCGGTCGCCGAGCGTGCCTGCCAGCAAGGCCTCGTCAATCTGCGCAGCCCCCGCCACGGACGCCGCGTGGGCGACGTTCTCGACCACGTTCAGCAGGCGCCGCCCGTCACCATCCGCGAAGTCGATGAGCTGGCGCTCGGCCGCCGGCGTCAGGGGCGGCATCGCAAGGGCCTCGCTGGCGCGCTGCAGCAGCGCGCGCAGCTCGGCCTCGTCCAGGGGCTTGAGCACGTGCACCGTGGCGCGCGACAACAGGGCCGCGTTGACCTCGAAGGACGGGTTCTCGGTGGTGGCCCCAATGAAGGTGAACAGGCCTGATTCGACATGCGGCAGAAAGGCATCCTGCTGGCTCTTGTTGAAGCGATGGACCTCGTCCACGAACACCACGGTGGCCCGGCCCTGGGCCTGCGCCGCCCGCGCCCGCTCCACCGCGTCGCGGATGTCCTTCACCCCCCCGAGCACGGCCGACAAGGTGATGAACTGTGCGTCAAAACACTCCGCCATGAGGCGGGCGAGTGTGGTTTTCCCTACGCCGGGGGGGCCCCAGAGGATCATGGAGTGCAGGCGGCCCGACTCGAAAGCGCGGCGCAGCGGCTTGCCTGGACCCAGCAGGTGCTGCTGCCCGATCACTTCGGACAAGGCGTGCGGCCGCAAGCGCTCGGCCAGGGGGGCTGTGGCCGGCAGGGCCTCGCCGAACAGGGGTAGATTGGCAGACTGGATCATCCCCACAGCCTACAGCGTTTGAGGGCCGTTTCCGGACGGTCCCGCAAGAGGAAAGACCCTGCCATGCCCACCTGCCGCCTGGACCATCTCACCATCACTGCCCCCTCCCTCGACGCTGGCGCGGCCTGGGCGGCCGCTGTGCTCGGGGTGGGCCCGCAAGCCGGCGGACAGCATGTCCGCATGGGCACCCACAACCGCCTGCTGCGGCTGGGCGACACCACCTACCTGGAAGTCATCGCCCCCGACCCGGCCGCGCCACCGCCACAGCGGCCGCGCTGGTTCGCCCTCGATGCCCTGAGCCCCCGCTCATCGCCCGCGCTGTCGACCTGGGTGGCGCGAACCGATGACATCGAGGCCTCGCTGCAGGCCGCCGGCGAGCCACTGGGCACCATCGAGCCCATGAGCCGGGGCACGCTGCAATGGCGCATGAGCATCCCGGCAGACGGTTCACTGCCGCTGGGTGGCGCGGCGCCGGCCCTCATCGAATGGGACGGCGACAACCACCCTGCCGCGAATCTCGAAGACCATGGCCTGTCGCTCGAGCGGCTGGAGCTGATCCATCCCGAGCCGTCGCGAGTCAGCCGCTTGCTGCGCGCCCTGTCGCTGGACGATGACCGGGTGAGCGTCGGTGCGGCGCCACAAGGCGCACCGGTGAGGCTGGTGGCGCACATCCACACGCCCCGCGGGCCATGCCGCCTGTCCTCACCATGAGCTGAGCAAACGAACACCCAATAAAAAACCCGGCCGAAGCCGGGTCTTGAGACACCAAGGCAATCCTCGGTCAGGGCTTGCTTCCCGTGGGGAACGGCCACTTGACGGTATCGCTGATGGCGGTCTTGACCGCAGGGGCAGCAGCCTTTGCGGGCGCAGGGGCCTTCTTGGCGGCAGCCTTCTTCGCAGGCGCGGCCTTCTTGGCAGGCGCAGCCTTCTTCGCAGGAGCCTTCTTCGCCGCGGCCTTCTTCGCAGGTGCTGCCTTCTTCGCAGCAGCCTTCTTGGCCGGTGCCGCCTTCTTCGCAGCAGCCTTCTTGGCCGGTGCCGCCTTCTTGGCGGGTGCAGCCTTCTTCGCCGGGGCCTTCTTCGCAGCGGCCTTCTTGGCCGGCGCCGCCTTCTTGGCGGGTGCAGCCTTCTTGGCCGGCGCCGCCTTCTTCGCAGCAGCCTTCTTGGCCGGTGCCGCCTTCTTGGCCGGAGCGGCCTTCTTCGCGGGTGCAGCTTTCTTGGCCGGAGCCTTTTTCGCAGTTGCCATTTCACTTCTCCTTGATCAAGTTGAAAGGAACTGTCCGGCTTTGCGAAAAGCCATCGCCAGACAGCTATTCACCACCTGAAAGTCTGCCCAGGAGGGGCGCTTCAGTGCGATGAACACGGTAACGCAACGCAATCTGCGCTTCTATGGCGCTGTAATGCGTTGCGTGAATCTTGATCTGTCACACACACAAACAAACAAAACCAACAATGACCTGAATGATGATGATTGATTGAATGACTGACTGATATATCGGTTGTTATCGGTTGTTTTTGCTGTTAATGAAATTCGTCACTCGTCCCAGGACAGCGCACCGCCGGACTGGTACTCGATGACACGCGTTTCAAAGAAATTGCGCTCTTTCTTCAGATCGATCATCTCGCTCATCCAGGGGAACGGGTTCTCTTCGTTCGGGAAAAGCGCGTCCAGGCCAATCTGCGTGGCCCGGCGGTTGGCGATGTACCGCAAATAACCTTTGAACATCGATGCGTTCAGACCCAGGACGCCACGGGGCATGGTGTCCTCAGCGTAGCGATACTCCAACTCGACCGCTCGCATGAAAAGAGCGTGAATTTCGGCCTTGAATTCAGCCGTCCAGAGATGGGGGTTCTCGAGCTTGATCTGGTTGATGAGGTCGATGCCGAAGTTGCAGTGCATCGACTCGTCGCGCAGGATGTACTGGTACTGCTCGGCCGCACCGGTCATCTTGTTCTGGCGGCCCAGCGCCAGGATCTGCGTGAAGCCGACGTAGAAGAACAGGCCTTCCATCAGACAAGCAAACACGATGATCGAGCGCAGCAGCTTCTGGTCGTTTTCCAGCGTGCCGGTGTGGAATTTCGGATCGTTGATGACCTCGATGAACGGGATCAGGAACTGGTCCTTGTCGCGGATCGACGGGATCTCGTTGTAGGCGTTGAAGATTTCCTTCTCGTCCAGGCCCAGCGATTCCACGATGTACTGGTACGCGTGCGTGTGGATCGCTTCCTCGAACGCCTGGCGCAGCAGGAACTGGCGGCACTCGGGCGCCGTGATGTGGCGGTAGGTGCCCAGCACGATGTTGTTGGCGGCCAGCGAGTCGGCCGTCACGAAGAAGCCGAGGTTGCGCTTGATGATGCGGCGCTCGTCCTCGCTCAGGCCGTTGGGGTCCTTCCAGGTCGCGATGTCACGCGACATGTTGACCTCCTGCGGCATCCAGTGGTTGGCGCAGGTGGCCAGGTATTTCTCCCAAGCCCACTTGTACTTGAACGGCACCAGCTGGTTGACGTCGGTCTGGCCGTTGATGATGCGCTTGTCGGCCGCGTTGACGCGGCGGGGCGCCGAGGCCACCGGGGCACTTGCGTCAGGCACGGCGGCGTCTTCCTGCGTCGAAGGCGATGCGGCCTCATCGGAAGCCGGGTTGGCGATGGACATGGCGAGCGTCGCGGCCTTGGCGGCTGCGCTGCGCGCCAGGTTCGACGCACTGGATGACGATGATGATGTCGAAGAGATGTCTTCGTCCCAAACCAACATGGTGAATTTCCTCTTGCGTCCGGATTATGAGAGTGTTGTGTTCAAACACCAAGCACTTATTGACGCGGCCCCTCGATTGGCGCTACGCGCTGTTGCGGCATTGCATCGACGAACCGCGCATGAAGACCGGGTCGGCCAAGGCAGCGCAACCGCCATGCCGTGGACCGACCCGTTCATGAACTGCTCAAGCGATCACTGGCAGGACTCGCAGCCCGGGTCGTCGATCGCGCAAAACTTCACGTCCGTCGCAGGCTCGACCACCGGCGTGGCGGCCACGGTGGCAGCGGGCACGGCCGCACCCGCATTGGCGCCGCTGGCCACGGCGTTCAGGTGGCCGGCCTTGACCGTCGACTTCTCGGCATGCGTGGCGCCCACGGTGCGCAGGTAGTAGGTGGTCTTGAGGCCGCGCAGCCAGGCCAGCTTGTAGGTCTCGTCGAGCTTCTTGCCCGAGGCGCCGGCCATGTAGATGTTGA
>CBINPE010000091.1:0-20097 GCA_966252435.1 uncultured Burkholderiales bacterium
TGGGCGGCGCCAAGAATCCCCTGTCTGCCGCACCCGCGGCGTTTCGATCGAAGGGGAACCCGATGACGCTCCAAGCCGCTTCCGCATCCGTCGCAGCGACACGTCCGCTGGAATTCAGCCTGTTCTATTTCGCCAGCGACGAAGGCGGCCGGGCCTCGGCGGCCGACCAGCGCCGGCTGCTGCTGGACAGCGCGCGTTTCGCCGACCGCAACGACTTCTCGGCGGTGTGGGTGCCGGAGCGGCATTTCCACGCCTTTGGCGGCCTCTCGCCCAACCCCTCCGTCACGGCCGCCGCGCTGGCGGTGATCACCGAGAACGTGCGCATCCGTTCGGGCAGCGTGGTGCTGCCCCTGCACCCTGTGGCCCGGGTGGCGGAGGAATGGGCCCTGGTGGATTTCCTGTCCGCGGGCCGGGTCGACCTGGGCCTGGCCGCGGGCTGGTTCCCGAACGATTTCGTGCTCGCCCCGCCCGGCACCTATGAGCGGCGCGGGCAGGTCCTCTTCGAGCACATCGAGGCCCTGCGCAAGCTCTGGCGCGGCGAGCCCCTGGCGGCCGTCAATCCCCTGGGCGAGGCGGTGCAGCTGCGCACCATGCCCCGTCCGGTCCAGGCCGAGTTGCCGGTGTGGGTGACGGTGGCCGGCAACCCCGAGACGTTCCGCCAGGCCGGCGCCATCGGGGCCAACATCCTGACCCACCTGCTGGGCCAGACCCTCGACGCCCTGGCGCAGAAGATCCAAGTCTACCGCCGGGCGTGGGAGGAAGCGGGCCATCCAGGGCGCGGCCACGTCACGCTGATGCTGCACACCTTCGTGGGCGAGGACGACGAGGAGGTGCGCCGCCAGGTCAAGGGACCGATGCTGCGCTACCTGGCCAGCTCGGCCAACCTGGTGGGCCACCATGTCTCGTCGGTCCCCTTCTTCCAGCAGCGTGGCGCGGCCTGCAGCAGCGCCATGAGCGCCGAGGACATGGACGCCGCCCTCGAGTTCTCCTTCGAGCGCTACTACCAGTCGCACTCCCTGCTCGGCACGCTCAACGACTGCCTGGAGCGCACCGACCGGCTGCGTGCCATCGAGGTGGACGAGGTGGCCTGCCTGATCGACTTCGGCATGGAGGCGGACCAGGTGCTCGATGCCCTGCCGCTGCTGGACGAGTTGCGCCAGCTGGCCAACGTCTCCGAGGAGGAGGTGGCTGAGCTGACTCCGTTGGTCGCCTGACGCAAGGTCGCCGCATCAGCCACATCAGCCAGCCGCGGCGAACCAGTGGCGCACCTCCTGCGCACTGGCAGGCCGCCGGCCCATCAGCGCCAACCCCGCGCTCACCTGCGACACCAGCGCCGCGTTGTCGGGGGCCAGCCGGCCGTCGGCCAGCCAGAGGTTGTTCTCAAAACCCACCCGGGCGTGACCGCCCAGCGCCGCGGCCGTCAGCACGCAGGCGTTCTCACTCGGCCCGAACGCGCACACCGACCACGGCAGTCCGGGCGGCGGCAGCGGGTCCAGGAAGGGCAGCAGCTCGCGCGGCTCGCTGCGCCGGTCTGCGGCATGGCGACCGAGGACGAACAGCACCATGTCGCGTCCGCCTGGGAGCACGCCGCGCTGCTTCAGTGCCAGGTAGCGCGACCACTCGGCGGCCGAGTACAGGATGAACTGCGCCATGATGCCTTCGCGGCGGACCCACTCGAAGAAAGCCGCGCCCTGCGACTCGCTCTCGCCCTGCGGCAGCAGCTCGGCGATCGAGAACGACGCCGCCTCGGGCCGCAGGGCCTGCACCACGGCGCGCTGCTGCGCCGGTGCGTAGCGGCCCGCCGCCTCGGTGGTGACCTGCACCACCAGCGACTGCCCGACGGCCCGGCGGATCGCGCGGGTGGCCTCGGCATAGGCCTGCGCATCGAGCAGGTGATCGCCCTGCGACGTGCGCACGTGCAGGTGGATCATGGCCGCGCCCGCGTCCAGGCAGCGGCGGGCTTCCTGGGCCAGTGCATAGGGGGTCAGCGGCAGCGCCGGGTGGTCGCGCAGCTGCTTGTGGGCACCGTTCGGTGCCACCGTGACCAGGGTGGTGCCGGCCGGGAGCGAAGGGCCCGCGCCCTCCCCGTCGCCAGCTTGCCGGGCCTGCAGGATCGTCGTCATCAGGTGTCCTCCACCGTTTCGCCGCCGGCGGTGCCTCCGCCGTCACGCAGGGGAATCCCGTGCCGCTTGAGCTTGTCGTACAGCGTCTTGCGCGGCAGCCCCAGTGACGCGGCCGCCAGGCTGACGTTGCGCCCGCTGCGCCACAGCGCACCTTCGATCAGCACGCGTTCGAAGGCGTCCACCTGCTCGGCCAGGGTCTGCTCGCCACCGGCTGGCCGGCCGGGGTCCGGCAGCACCGGCACGCCGAGCACGAAGCGTTCGGCCACGTTGCGCAGCTCGCGCACGTTGCCGGGCCAGTCCTGCGCCATCAGCTGGTGCAGCAGCGGGGCGTCGGGGCTGGGTGCGTGGCAGCCGTACTTGTCGGCCGCCTCGATGACGAACTGCTGGAACAGCAGCGGGATGTCCTGGCGCCGCTCGCGCAGCGCCGGGAGTTCGAGGTTGACCACGTTGAGGCGGTACACCAGGTCGGCCCGGAAGCGTTCCTGCCGGGCCAGCGCCAGCAGGTCTTCCTTGGTGGCGGCGATGACCCGCACATCCACGGGAATCCCCGTGTTCGAGCCCAGCCGCTCGATGCGCCGTTCCTGTAGCACGCGCAGCAGCTTGGCCTGCATCGACAGCGGCATGCCCTCGAGCTCGTCGAGGAACAGCGTGCCGCCGCTGGCGTACTCGATCTTGCCGATGCGCCGCTTGAGCGCGCCCGTGAAGGCACCGGGCTCGTAGCCGAACAGCTCGCTCTCGAACACCGTCTCGGGCAGGGCCGCGCAATTCAGGGCGACGAAGGGCTTGCCGCGCCGGGCGCTGAATTCGTGCAGCGCACGCGCCACCATCTCCTTGCCGCTGCCGGTCTCGCCGTGGATCAGCACGTCCGCCCGCGTGTCGGCCACCTGCGTGATGAGCTGGCGCAGGCGGCGCATGGCCGGCGTCTGGCCGAGGATGAAGCGGCCTATTCCCGTGGCCTCCTGCAGCTCGGCGCGCAGGCGCTGGTTCTCCTGCAGCAGCCGGCGCTGCTCGGCGGCGCGGCGCACCAGCTCCACCAGCCGCTCGGCGAAGAACGGCTTCTCGATGAAGTCGTAGGCACCTGCGCGCATCGCGTTCACCGCCATGGTGATGTCGCCGTGCCCGGTGATCAGTGCCACTGGCAGGCCCGGGTCCTGCGCGTGCAGGGCCTGCAGCAGGGCCAGGCCGTCCATGCCGGGCAGGCGCACGTCGCTGACGACCACGCAGGGCGCCCACTGCGCCACCAGCGCATGCGCCTCTTCGGCATGTGCCGCGGTGCGCACCTCGAAACCCGCCAGCTCGAGCACCTGCGCATAGGACACGCGCATGGCTTCTTCGTCGTCGACGAACAGCACGCGGGGACGGTCGTCGGGTGGGAGAGTGGGCGTCATGGGCGGGATCTGTGGAGTCTGTCGGCCGGGCTCACAGTGTGCCGTCGCCGGTCCTTCAGGTTGACGCTTCTGTTCATGCGTCCTCCCGCCACACCGCCATGTCCAGGACCAGGAGCGCGCCTTCCTCCACCGGCACGGCCTGCAGGCTGGCGCCGCAGTCGCGCGCGATGGATTGCGAGATCGCCAGGCCCAGGCCCAGCCCCTCGCCGCTGGGCTTGGTGGTGAAGAACGGGTCGAACAGGTGCGGCCAGGCCTCGGGCGAGATGCCACTGCCGTTGTCGCGCACGCTCAGGCGCACGCGGCCGCCCTCCTGCACCGCGCTCACGGCGATGGCGGGGTCGGCGCGCCCGCGCGTGGCGTCGATGGCGTTGCGCAGCAGGTTCACCAGCACCTGTTCCAGCCGCGTGGGATCGAAGGCCACGCGCAGCGTGGCAGGCACGGCGCTGCGGTCCAGCGACACCCCATGCTGGCGCAGCGGCGAGTCCACCAGGAAGCAGGCGTTGCCCAGGGCATCGCTCAGCACCACGCCCTCCACCCGGCCCTCACTGCGCCGCGAGAAGCTGCGCAGCTGGCCCGTGATGCGCCCCATGCGCGCGACCAGGTCACGCATGCGCACGAGGTTGTCCTGGGCATCGTCGATGCGCGCGTGTGCCAGGTAGGCGCTGGTGGTCGCGGCCAGCGCGTCCAGGGCGGACAGGGGCTGGTTCAGCTCATGCGTCACGCCCGCGGCCATCTGCCCGACCACCGCCAGTTTGGCGGCCTGCACCAGCTCTTGCTGGGCGGCGCGCAGCTCGCGCTCGGCGCGGCCACGCTCGGTGACTTCCGACTGCAGGGCGCGGTTGGCCTGCACCAGGTCGGTGGTGCGCTCGGCCACCATGCGCTCGAGCCCGGCATGCGCGTCCTCCAGGGCCAGCCGCGCCGCCTGCTGCTCGGCACTGCGCCGGCGGCGCAGCCGCCAGACCCAGGCCGCCAGCGCCAGGACCACGCACAGCAGCGCTGTGGCCACCCGCGCCTGCGAGGCGGCCTGGGCCACGCCCGAGGGGTCGGCCAGCAGCGTCACCGTCCAGCCCTGCGCGGGCATCAGGCGGTCCATCGCCAGCGCCAGGGGGTGCCGGGTGCCGGTGCGCAGCAGGCGCACGCCGGGCGCCAGGGTGCGCACGGTCTGCCAGTCCAGCACATCGACCTGCTCGCGGCCGTACTGGCGCGTGTGTCGCAGCTCCTCGAGCTGGGCTTCGGTCAGCGGCTCGCGCGAGCGCAGCCGCCAGGACGGCTCGCCGCTGAGGAAGGCCACGCCCTGGCGGTCGAACACCGCCACCCGGTCGACCGCATGGTCCCAGCTGGCCTCCAAAGCGTCCAGGCTCACCTTCACGGCCACCACGCCGACCACGCGATGGCCCTGGCGCACGGGCGAGGCCATGAAATAGCCGGGCCGCCCGGTGGTGATGCCCACGCCATAGAAGCGCCCAAAGCCGCCCGCGATCGCGTCGGCGAAATAAGGACGAAAACCGAAATTCATCCCGATGTAGCTCTCGTCGCTGTGCCAGTTGCTGCTGGCCAGCGTCAGCCCGTGTTGGTCCATGAGGTAGAGCACCGTCGAGCCCGCCTCACGGTTGACCTGCGCCAGGTAGCGGTTGACCGTGTCTGCCAGCTGCGTGTCGCCTGGGCGGCTGATCAGCTGGGCCAGGTCGGGGTTCAGCGCCACGGTGTAGGGCAGGTACTCGAAGCGGGCCACCGCGTTGCCCAGGCTGAGGGTCTGGACCTCCAGGCGCTGGCGCGTGGCATCGCTGAGGGCGGCCAGCTCGCGCCGCTCCACCCACTCGCCCGCGGCCACCACCAGGCCCGCCGTCACCCCGAGGCCCAGCAGCACCGCGGCCAGCCGCGCCCTGCGGGAGGTGCGTGGCGCGGCTGGCGCGGACGAGGATGGCGGCGGTGTTGGCATGCCCGCGTGGCGAGTGGGTGGCCGGGCCCTCAATCGGTGGTCAGGGCGCGTCGCTCGGCCTGCTCATGGCGCATCTGCTCCTCCATCACCATCTCGGCCAGTTCGCGCTTGAGGGTATTGAAAGCCGCCGAGGACGGGTCGCGCGGCCGCGCCATGTCGACCCGCACGTCCCGCTTGACCGTGCCCGGCCGGTACGTCATGACGACGATGCGGTCGGCCAGGTAGATCGACTCCTCGATCGAGTGCGTGACGAACACGATGGTCTTGCGCAGCTCGACCCAGATGCGCAGCAGCTCGTCCTGCAGTGAACGCCGCGTCAGCGCGTCGAGCGCGCCGAAAGGCTCGTCCATCAGCATCACCGGCGAGTCCAGGGCCAGCACCCGGGCGATGGCCACGCGCTGGCGCATGCCGCCCGAGAGGTCCTTCGGATAGCGGTGCTTGAAGTCGCCGAGCTTGAGCACGTCCAGCAGCCGGTCGACCTCGCGCTCGATCTCGGCCTTGGCGCGCCCCTTGATCTCGAGCCCGAAGGCGATGTTCTGCGCCACCGTCATCCAGGGGAACAGCGCGTACTCCTGGAACACCATGCCGCGGTCCGGGCCCGGTTCCGTGACCAGCTTCGAGTCCACCGTGATGCGGCCGTCGCTGGGCGGCGCGAAGCCGGCGATGGCGTTGAGCAGGGTCGACTTGCCGCAGCCCGAGGGGCCCAGCAGGCAGACGAACTGCCCGGGGGCGATATCGAGCTGGATGTCGCGCAGCGCTACCACTTGCTCCGTGGCGGTCGAGAACACCTTGTGAACCGCGTCAATCAGGATTCGTGCCATGTCAGTGCTCCATGCCGCGGTGCCAGCGCAGCAGATGGTTGTTGAGGCTGCTCATGGCCGTGTCGATGGCCAGGCCCAGGAAGCCGATGGTGAGCATGCCAGCGATGATCTTGTCCGACCAGAAGTATTCGCGCGCCTCGAGGATGCGGAAGCCCAGCCCGTTGTTCACCGCGATCATCTCCGAGACGATCACCACGATGAACGCCGTGCCCATCGCGATGCGCATGCCCGAGAAGATGTAGGGCGTGGCGGCCGGCAGGATCACGCGGAGGAAGATCGTCCCCTGCCCCGCGCCGAGGTTGCGCGCGGCGCGCAGGTAGATGCCGTCGACGTGGCGCACCCCGGCGATGGTGTTCATCAGCACCGGGAAGAAGGCCCCGATGACGATCAGGAACACCGCCGGCGGGTTGCCCAGCCCGAACCACAGGATCGCCAGCGGGATGTAGGCGATCGGCGGGATCGGCCGCAGCACCTGCAGCAGCGGATTGAACAGGCGCATGGCGAGGCGGCTGGCGCCCATCAGCAGGCCGACGGGCAGGGCCAGGGCCGTGCCCACGACGAAGCCCACCAGCACCCGGTACAGGCTGCCCGCGGCGTCGCGCAGCAGCTCACCCGAGACGAGGTACTCGACCCATTTCGTCACCACGGCCACCGGCGAAGGCAGGATCTGGGGATTGACCCAGCCCCACTGCACGGCGCCCTGCCACAGGGCCAGCAGCCCCACCGGCACGATCAGGCCGACCAGCCAGGACAGGGAGGCCATCCCGCGCCGCGGCCGGGCCCCTGTGCTGCCGGCCGGCGCGCCGACACTGCTGTTGGGGTGCTTGTTGCTGAGGACCGTGCTCATTGGACACCTGCCGCTTTCTTGGCCGCGTCCAGCAGGTCGGTCTTGACGAAGTCCTTGGCCACCGGGGCCTTGGCGAACTTGCCGACGCCGGTGCTGGCCATCAGGTCGGCGGTGACCTGGATGTGCTCGGGCGTGACGTCATAGCTGTAGGGCGAGTTGCCGATGGCCGCCTCGAAATCGGCCTCGCTCACCTGCCCCTTGAACATCGACTCGCGCACATATTTCGAAGCCAGCTTGGGATCGTCGATGAAACCCTTGGTGGCCCGTACGAAGCACTGCATGAACTTCTCCGCCACCGGCCGGCGCTCCTTGTAGAACTTCTCCGTCATCACCAGGGTGCGCACCGGCGAGCCGATCGGGGTGTCGTAGGGCTTGAGCACCTCGACGCCGAACTTGTTGTTGATGGCTTGGGAAGACTGCGGCTCGGTCTGCATGATCACCTGCAGGTTCTTCGTCAGCAGCGCCTGGTTGAGGTCAGGATAGCCGAGGTAGACGATCTGCACGTCCTTGCCCGGCTGGTCCGAGGCCGTGAGCCCGGCCTTGTTCAGTTCGGCGAACAGCAGGATCTCCTGGATGCCGCCGCGCGTCACGCCCACCTGCCGGCCCTTGAGGTCGGCCACGGTCTTGATGCCCGCCTCGGGCCGGGCCAGCAGCCGGGCCCCGCCGGTGGCGAAGCCCGCCACGATGACGATGGGCAGGCCATTGGCGCGGCCCGAGATCGCGGCCTCCGACGCGGTGGCGCCGACGTCGAGCTCATTGGCGATGATGGCCTGCATGACGTCGAGCCCTTTGGCGAACACCTTTTCCTCGACCTTGATGCCGCACTGCGGCGCGATCTCCTTGATGTAGGACACGGCACCGTAGTGCGCCAGCTTCAGATTGCCCAGGCGCACGACCTCCTGCGCCTGCGCGCCCAGGCCGGCGAGCAGGCAGGACGCCGCCACCACAGCGACACGAAACGATTTCGACACGGACATGGTTGTCTCCAAGAACTCAGCGCCGCCTCGGCTGACGAAAAGGGATGCGTGATGGAAAGACACGCGGCGGACGGCCGGTCCATTGCGAGTGCCATGCCATGCGGGTTTGCCCTGAGCATGGCATCAAGAATCAAGCACTTGGAGGACTTTGGAGGGGGCTTGGCGGCGAGGTGCCGGAATGAGGCGGGCGCTTGTTCCGGAAAATGTGACAGCCCGTTTGGGCAAGGGCCGCGGGCTGTCGACCGGCAGAGGATGGGGCTTCTGACCCCTTGGGAGGCGGAGGTAAGCCGATCAGGCGGCCCGGACCAGGGGACCGCGCCAGAGCGTGAGCTCAGCCCAGCCACTGCTGCCCTGCGAAGCCGCCGGCGCGACGGCGGTTGCGGGCTGGGCGTGGACGGCGCATTGGCGATCGAACACGTCACGGGCGCACTCGGCGCAGGCTCCGCAGCTGGTGCCCACGCCCAACTCGGCCTGGAGCATGTCGAAGCTGCGGCAGCCGTCGTTCACCTCGCTGGTGATGTCGCGGTCGGAGACGCGGTGGCAGACACAGACGATCATGGCCGTGCCCTCGCTGGCGTCTCACCGCTGCTGCTTGCCTGAACGAAGGTCATGCCGTTTCTCCCGCAACCACACACATAGAGACGGCATGTTAATACGAATCGTTCCTATTTGCAAACTTCGAGGAATCTGGGTTCGCTTCAGGCCAGGTCGCCCATCTGCGACTGCAGGAAATTGGGCTCGCCCACCTTGGCGATCAGGTCCAGCTGCGTTTCCAGGAAGTCGATGTGCTCCTCGGTGTCCTTGAGGATGTCCTGCAGCAGGTCGCGCGAGACGTAGTCGCGCGCCAGCTCGGCCTGGGCGATCCCTTCCTTGAGGGTGGCCTGGGCGCCGCGTTCGGACTGCAGGTCGCAGGCCAGGGCTTCTGGCAACGTCTCGCCGATCATGAGCTTGCCCAGGTCCTGCAGGTTGGGCAGCGCGTCGAGGGTGAACAGGCGCTCCATCAGCCGGTCGGCGTGCTTCATCTCGCCGATCGATTCCTCGTATTCCTTGCGGGCCATGCGATCGAAGCCCCAATGCTTGAACATCCGGTAATGGACGAAGTACTGGTTGATGGCCGTCAGTTCGTTCTTGAGCTGGGCCTGCAGCCAGTGGATGACTTGTGCGTCGCCTTTCATGTGGATATCTCCAGGGTTGCAAACCCGCATTTTCAGCGACGCGTTGCGGTCCACCTTCGCACTGGCCTGCGCCGTGTGAACCGGCCCTAACCCGCCAGGTCGCGCTGCACCGCCTCCACTGCCTCGGCCCAGCTGGCCACCGGCGTCACGCCGGGCGGGACCACCGTGCGGGGGCGCTGCGGACCGAACAGGTAGCGGTGGGCCACCACGCCCCGCAGGTGCTGCAGCACGTCGGCCCGGTCATCGATGAAGTGGGTCACCCTCAGCCGCGCACAGATGTCTGCCTTCTGGTGGCGTTCGCGGCAGAAATGGACGTGGGCCGCGGGCACGCCGGTGCGTTCGTGGAAGTGGTGGTGGCGCAGCCAGTGCCGGGTCTTGTCCTGCACCCGCGGCCCGGCCTTGGAGACGAGCCAGGCACGTCCCGCGAAGCAGGCCACCAGGGCCGGGAGCTGCTCGAACATGCCCTCGTAGGGCGGGGTGCGCAGCGCGTCTTCCAGCGAGCCGCCGATGAAGGAGGTGTCCGGCCGGTCGGGCGATTCCGGCGCGATCAGCACGCGGCCCACGTCGATGCCCAGCCTGTAATTGGTCGTTTTTTTCATGGTGTCGATCCCTGTGTCGGAAGAAGAGCGAAAGTTCGCGATGCCCGGCCGGTTAGGGGCTCTTGGACTCCAGAGGAACTATCATGATTGGATCAGTAATCCATTCTGTGAATAGCCCGGCCATGGCCCTTCCCCAGCACCTCAACCTCGACGCCGTGCAGGCCTTCGCCGTCTTCGCCGACGGCCTGAACTTCAGCAGCGCCGCCTTGCGGCTGCACCTGTCTCAGCCGGCGCTGCATACCAAGGTGCGCAAGTTGTCCGAGCAGCTGGGCATGCCGCTGTACACCCGCGCGGGCCGGGGCCTGGCGCTCACGCCGGCCGGCGAGTCGGTGGCGCGCCTGGGCCGCGAACTCCTGCAGCGCACGCAGCAGTTCAGGGAAAGCCTGGCGGGCCGCGCCGGCGCGGCCATCACCCTGGCAGCAGGGGAAGGCGCCTACATGGACCTGCTGTGCAATGGCATCCGCCACTACCTGCGCAGCCCGCCGGCCCGCCTGTCGCTGCGCACGGCGGACCGCGACCAGGCCCTGCAGGCGGTGCGCGATGGCCGGGCCGAACTGGGCGTGGCCCCGCTCGAGACCGTCCCCGACGATCTGCGGGCCGAGGCGCTGTCCAGCGTGGGCCAGATGCTGGTGCTGCCGCGCCGGCATCCCCTGGCCGCGCGCAAGACGCTGCGCCTGAAGGACCTGGCGGGCTGTGCCCTGATCGTGCCCCCCGAGGGGCGGCCGCACCGCAGCCTGCTGTCGCGCCTGTTGCAGTCCCAGGGCGTGCCCTGGACGGTGGCGGTGGAGGCTGGCGGCTGGGAGCTGATGACCCGCTTCGTGCAGACCGGCATCGGGCTGGCCGTGGTCAATGCCTGCTGCCGGCTGCCACGCGAACTCAAGGGCGTGCCCCTGCCCGAGCTGCCCAAGCTCCACTACCATCTGTTCCGCCTGCGCGAGGCGCTGCCCAACCCGGCGGCCGACCGCCTGGCCGAACTGCTGCTGCAGCACGCCAACGACTGGCGCCCTGCCTGAGCAACCCTGATCCCGGCGGCGCGACGATGACCCCTCTCCAGCTCAAGCAGCTCAGCAAGTCCCTGGCCTGGCTGTTGCGCCACGCCGCCCAGCAGGAGGGCCTGCTGCCCGATCCCCAGGGCTGGGTGCTGCTGGACGACGTGCTGCCGCTGCTTGCGGCGCAGTGTCCGGGCGTCACGCGCGAGGCAGTGCAGGCCGTGGTGAGCACGGTGGATCCGCACAAGCAGCGCTTCAGCCTCGAGGGCGGATGGATCCGCGCCAACTACGGCCACTCGCTGCCCGAGCGGATCTGCCACCCCGAGGCCTCGCCGCCGCCCACGCTCTACCACGGCACCCACCGTTCTGCGCTCGAGGCCATTCTGCGCGAGGGCCTGCGGCCCATGCAGCGCCAGTACGTGCACCTCACGACCGACCCCGTGCTGGCACGGCAGGTGGGCAGCCGCCAGGGCCCGCCAGTGGTGCTGGCGGCGGACACGGCCGCGGCCCGTGCGGCCGGGGTGGTGTTCTTCAGGGCCAACCCCGTGTTCTGGCTGGCGCAGAACCTTCCCGGCCAGTGCCTGAGGACGTTGGTGGCATGAGACGCGGCAGGTCGCGATCGAAAGAAAGGTTGCAAATGCCACTGCAGCGCCGGCTGGTCTTTTAGGATGGCGGACACGGCAAATCCCGCGTTCTTCCCTTCAGCTTTTTCCACCTTCCCGGCCATGCCTTCTTCCTTTTTCCCGACCCTGCGGCTCGTCTGCCTCGCCGCTGTCCTGGCGGCTGTCTCCGGCTGTGACCGTCCGCCAGAAGTGCCCGCCGTCCCTGCGGCCACCACGACCGAGCCGAACGCGCTGATGGCTGTCGCGTTTCCGGGCTGGACGCCCGAGAAGACCCATGTGGCGTTTTCCGAGAAGGACGGGGACGAGGGCTTCCTGCTCGTCTCGCCGAGCCTGGTGGTCACGCTGGATGGTGATCACGTGGTGTTGATGGTCGAGGGCCGCCCGGCCGACGAGCAGGGCAACGACATGGCAGGCCACGCCTCGGCGGGCAACCTGGGCGCCTACTGGTTCACCCGCAAGGATGGCCGGTGGACGAAGACCGCGGAGCAGCCCTCGGTCGCCCAGACGGGCTTCTCCGGCGAGGTCGGCGAACTCCGGCGTGTCGATCTGGGAGGCGGCAAGGTGGCGGTGGCCGTCACCAACGGCAGCTGCTGGCAGGGCCAGTGCGGCCAGTGGCTGTCGCTCTATGAGCTGGGCAAGGGTCACGCCGAAGACATCCTGGGCGAAGGGGTCATGCTGCACTCGGACGCGTTGGGCTTCAGCGAAAGCTGCAATGACCTGGCCAAGCTCGAGGCCGGGGCGAAGCGCCACATCCCCCTGGACGCGTACTCCGAAGCCGTGGGCTGCTTCGACGTGACCGGCGAGTGGTCCATCGCCGGGGAGGGCAAGGGCGCGGCGCCAGGTGACCTGGTGATTCGCTTCACGGGTGTCCAGACCGACGTTGAAAAGGTCCCCAAGGAGAAGCCGGCGGCCCCCAAGAAGGCGGCCCGGAACACGGAGCCGCAGGAGGACGAGGACAACGAGGAGTACCTGGCCACCGTGAACGCCGTCGACAGCGTGCTGACCTACCGCTACGAAAAGAACCACTACGTCAAGGTCAGCGGGGAGAACCCGGCCCCGGGCATCTGAGCCCCAGGCCCTGCCCTTCAGCGCTCCGCCACCGTCACCAGCTGCTTCGCCTCGAACATCGCCACCGGCGAGATCACAGGTTCCTGCAACGGGACCTCGTCGCCGTAGCGTTCACGCAGCTTGGCACGCACGGCGGGGGCGTCCAGGTGGAAGTCCTTGATCTGCTGCAGGGCCCCCAGCTCGATGCCGAGCGCCTGCCGGTAGACCTTCCAGACCAGCTCCGAGCAGTACATGCGCTGGTCCGACCATTCGAATGTGAGGTCGTAGGGCCGTCCCTCGTACTGCCGCGCGGCCTGGTGCAGCCGCGCCACCGCGGCGGGCGTGATCAGCTGGGCCGCGTCCCGCAGCCGTTTGGCCACGAAATGCCCGCCCACGCCACGCGCCGCCCAGCGGTCGAACGGCGTGTAGCGCACGGTGGCCACGGCCTCGAACACCCAGGGTTGGCCATCCCTCATCACGATCATCCCCATGTGGCTGAAGCGCGAGCCGGTGGCCTGCTGCACGGCCAGGCTCTGTGCCGACTGCGAGGTCTGGAAGACGATGTCGCCTTCCTGCAGGGCCGGGCTCGCTGCCCGGGCCGGCCTGGCGAGCGCCAGGGCAAGCAGCAGCAGCACGAAGTGGCGGAAGGAAACAAGAGGCAGTGTCTTCATCAAGGCACCCTGAATACTGAAGAGAGAAGTGCAGAGCGGCTTTTCTACCACGCGGAAAGAGGCTATATTTGAACGTCGTTCAAATTTGAACGACGTTCAAGTTGGAGTCGTTTCCCATGTCTGGCCGTCCCGATTCGAGCCCCCGTTCCTCCGCTTCACCCGCCGAGGCTTCCTCCTCTTCCAGCACGCCACCCGGCCGCCGCGAGCGCCGGCGTGACCAGACCCTGGCGCATCTGGCCGACACCGCCTGGGCGCTGTTCAAGGCCCAGGGTTTCGAGGCCGTGACCATGGAAGCCATCGCCGAGGCGGCGGACGTGGCCAAGGGCACGCTCTACAAGCATTTCCCCGTCAAGGAGGCCTTGCTGCGCCATCGGTTGCAGCACGAGCTGGCGCAGAGCATGCCCGCCCTGCTGGCCGAGCTCGGGGCCCTGTCCTCGGCAGGTGCGCGGCTGCGCCGCTTCTTCGTGCACAGCGCCGACTGGGCGATCGCACACCGTGACTTCCTGCTGCCTTATGTCCGCTTCCGCCTGGGCGAGCTCAACCAGCCGCAGGGGGCGGACCCCAGCCGGCGCAGCGGCCTGGACCGGGTGTTCGCCGGCCTCATCGCCGCCGGGCAGGCCCAGGGCGAATTCCGCGCCGGTTTCGACGCTTCGGTGCTGGCCCAGTACCTCCAATCCCTGCACCTGGTGGCCATGCTGCGCTGGCTGGGCACCCCGGGCCTGGACCTGCATGCCGAGTTCGAGCGCATGCTCGACCTGTTCCTGAACGGCCTGGGAGGTGCCCGCCCATGAGCGATTCCCTCCTTACGGCGCATCCGACGCCCCTGCTGCTCGATGGCTGGCCGGCGGTGCATGCGGCCGGCCTCCAGGCTGTGGGTGGCAAGGCCTGGACGCTGGCCCAGCTCTCCCGACATCATTTCGCGGTGCCGGACGGCCTGGTCATCCCCGCGGCGGCCTACCGCGGCTGGCTGGCCGACACCGGCCTGCAGCCGGCCCTGCTGGCGGCCTCGCGCCAGCCGGTGGCCGAGCAGGCCGCCGCGCTGGAGCCGCTGGTCCGCGCCCTGCGCAGCCACCCCCTGGGGCGGGCGCTGGCGCAGGCCTTGCGTGCCTTGCTGACGCGCGGCGCCTGGCGGGGCCAAGCCCTCGCCGTCCGCTCCTCCTCACCCCATGAAGACTCGGCCGCGGCCTCTTTCGCCGGTATCCACGCTTCCTTCCTCAATGTGCGGGACGAGGCGGGCTGGCTGGCGGCGATCGTTGGTGTCTGGACCTCGCTGTGGACCCCCGCGGCCGTGGCCTACCGCCAGCGCATGGGCCTGGCGCACGAAGAGGCCGCCATGGCGGTGCTGGTCATGCCACTGGTGGCGGCGCAGGCCAGCGGCATCGCCTTCACCTGCGACCCCCTGAGCGGTCGCGAAGACCGGCTGCGCATCCATGCCAACTGGCAGCTGGGCGAGAGCCTGGTGAGCGGTCAGGCCGCCGGGGACGACATCGAGCTTGGCGAGACCGTGAACGACGAGCTGGTGCTGCTCAGCTACACCGTGGGCAGCAAGGCCGTGTCCTGCGTCCCCCTGCCCGGCGGGGGCACCCGCAGCGAGGCCAACCGCCCCGAGCAGGCTGCAGCGCCAGTGCTGAGCCACGAGCAGGCCCTGGCCCTGGGCGAGCAGTTGCGCCTGGCGGCGCTGGCCCTGGACCTCGTCCGTCCCGCCTTCGACTGCGAGTGGGCCTGGGACGGCGAGCGCTTCTGGCTGCTGCAGGCCCGGCCGGTCACCACCCAGGCGCGCTGCACGTACCCCGCGCTGCAGGACCAGCCCGACATCTGGTCGCGCGGCAACACCCGCGACGTGATGCCCGAGCCACTCTCGCCGATCGACTGGTCGGTTCTGCGCAAGACGGTCAACCTGCTGCTGGAGGCGCCCTACCGACTCTGCGGATTCGCGCTGCATCCCGGAGTGCAGCGCGCGGGCGTGTTCCATGGCTGCGTCTACCTGAACACCTCGGTGCTGCAATGGGAAGGCTTCGCGGGGGTGGGCCTGCCGCCCTCGGCAGTGAACAAGCTGATGGGTGGCCACCAGCCGGAGATCCGCGTGCCCGACTGGGGCCTGGGGCAGCGCCTGAGGCGGGCGATGGGCCTGGCACGCTTCGTCCTCAAGGAAGGCGCCCTGCGGCGGCGCGGCCGGCGGGCGGTCGACGCCGCCATGGCGCGGGCCCGCCGCGCCCTCGAGGAAGACGCAGCGCTGCCGATCGAGGACGCGGCCGCCGTGGCCGCCACGCTGCGCGCTCACCGGGGCTTCATCCGTGCCCAGCATCCGCTGCATTTCCTGCAAACGGCGAGCGCGGCAGGGCTGTCCATGCTGGTCGACCTGCTCGAGGGCGTGCTGCCGGGAGAAGGCCATGCCATGGCGTCCGCCCTGCTTGCAGGTGGCCCGCCCAGCGTCACGGCCCGGCAGGGCTACGACCTCATCGCGCTGGCCCGGCAGGCCATGGCCGACCCGCAGGCGCGGGCCTGGCTCGACCGCCGCAACTCGCTGGGCGGCAGCGGCGACTGGCGAACCGGCCTGCCGTCCGACCATCCTTTCCGCCGTGCCATGGAAGACTTCCTGGTGCGGTACGGCCACCGGGGCATCTATGAGAGCTACCTGCGCAATCCGCGCTGGCGCGAATGCCCGGACTACCTCATCGACAGCCTGTCCCACCTGGCGGCCACCGACCTGCCGGCCCTGCTGAAGCGGCAGGAGGCCAGCGTCGCCGCCGCCCTGCAGCGGCTGCACGCTGTGCTGCCCTGGTGGAAGCGGGGATGGCTGCGTTCGGTGATGCGCTCGGCCAAGCGCGAGACCAACGACCGCGAAGCCGCCCGCAGCGCGCTGATCGCCAGCGTCGAACCGGTGCGTCGCCTGCTGCTGCGGCTGGGCGCGCACTGGACGGCATGCGGCTGGTTGAGCGCGACCGACGACATCTTCCTGCTGGCCGTCCCTGAGATCCTCGCGGTGCTGGACGCCAGGCACAGCGGTGCGGCGCTGCCTGCGCTGGTGGCCGACCGCCAGGCGCTGTTCGCGGACTGGACGCGCCAGGCCGAGCGGGCGCCGGACGTGGTGATGGTCGGTGCTGCCGCACCCGTGCAGCCCGCCCGCAGCGAGGCGCCCGTCGGCGATGTGCTGCGGGGCGTGGCGGTCGGCAGCGGCGTGGCCACCGGCGTGGCGCGCGTGCTGCGCTCGCCGGCGGAGGGCCGGAGGCTGCGGCAGGGCGACATCCTCGTCGTGCCCTCCACCGACCCGGCCTGGACGCCGCTGTTCCTGAACGCGGGGGGGCTGGTGATGGAGACCGGCGGCTTCCTGTCCCACGGCGCCATCGTGGCCCGCGAGTTCGGCATCCCGGCGGTGGTGAACCTGCCAGGCATCCTGACGCAACTGCGTGAAGGCGAAACGCTGCGGGTGGACGGGCACCAGGGCACGGTCACGCGGCTGGGGCCGTCCCGCCCTGATGAAGACGTTGCGCAAGGACGTTGACAGGCTGGCGCGCATCGGCAAGTCTTCCCCTTTCCTCCTGGCTGAACGATGCGCCGCACCCTCCCCTTCCTGACCGAGCCCGACGCGCCCGCCACGGACATCACGGCGCTCTACCACGGCCGGCACCGGCTGAGCTTTCGCGCCGGCACCTACCTGGCGCTGCTGCGCATGATGGGCATCGGGCACCTGGTCAGTGCCTTGTACGGGCACACCCTGCTGGTGTCCGAAACCCATGCCCGCCTGGCCCGCACCCGGCAGACCATGCGGGACCTCATCTGCCACGGCTTCGACAGCGAGCCGGGGCGCCGGGCCGTCCACCGTCTGCGCACCGTTCACCGCAACCTGCCGGCGAACGCGGACGACTACCGCTATGTCCTCGCGACGTTCTTCCTCGAGCCCCTGCGCTGGAATGCCTGCCACGGACGGTTCCGGCTGACACCTTCCGAGGAGGCGATCCTGCTGGCCTTCTGGCGCCAGGTCGGCGAGGCCATGGCGATCGCCGACCTGCCCGCCACCCTGGCGCAGTGGCAGCAGATGCAGCGCGACTACGAAGCGCGCCACATGGCCCCCACGCCCGAAGGCCATCAACTGGCCCGCATGTCACTGCGCGAGGTGGTGAAGCTGGCATTGCCCGTGGGAACGCGCGGCAGCTTCCGGCAGCTGATGCTGGCCACGATGGAAGCGCCCGTGCGGGAGACGCTGGGACTGGCGCCGCCCGCCTGGTGGGGGCGGCTGGCGGCGCGGGTGTTCACGCGGCGCGTCGGGCAGGCCCGCGCCGAGGCCTGAAGTACAGTCCTCGGGACCGACACGACGTGACACACGGAATGCGCCGACCTTCCTCATCGCCCCTCTTGCCCTCAGCGGACCGCCGCCTTTGCCTGGCGGCTTTCGTGGCCTTGCCGGCGTCGACTCTGCTGGGCTGTGCGACGCCCCCTGCCGCGGTGCCGCCGCCGCAGCAGCAACCCACCGCAGGGGCCGCTCCCCCGCCCGCGCCGCCTTCGCCCGAGGGCGCGGCCGTCCCTGAAGGCTTCACCCGCTGGGTCGCCGACTTCCGCGCCCGCGCGCGCGCCGAGGGGGTGGACGAGGCCACGCTGGCCATTGCCTTCGACAAGGTCCAGTACCTGCCGCAGGTCATCGAGCTGGACCGTTCACAGCCGGAGCTGGTGCGGACCGTCTGGGATTACCTCGACCGCACCGTGCCGCCCCAGCGCGTCGCCCTGGGCCAGAAGAAACTCAACGAGTTCCGCACCGAAGCCACAGCGGCGGCCGCGCGCTACGGTGTCCCGCCGAACGTCCTGGTGGCCATCTGGGGCATCGAGAGCAACTATGGCGGCAACTTCGGCACCCTCCCGACCATTGACGCCCTGGCGACGCTGGGCTTCGAGGGCCGGCGCGAGGACTGGGCGCGCGGCGAGCTGCTCGCGGCCTTGAAGATCATCCGCAACGGCGACATCGACCGCGCACACATGATCGGCTCCTGGGCCGGCGCGATGGGCCAGACGCAGTTCCTGCCCTCGGTCTTCCTGGCCCATGCAGTGGATGCCGACGGGGACGGCCGGCGCGACATCTGGGGCAGCATGGCCGACGTCATGGCCTCGACCGCCCATTTCGTGCGGGACCTGGGCTGGCAGACGGGCCAGCCCTGGGGCCTCGAGGTCCGCCTGCCGGCGGGCTTCGACCACGGCCGGGCCGATCCCACGCTGCGGCAGTCCAGCACCCAGTGGGCGGCCGAAGGCCTGCGCACGATGGATGGCGCGCCGCTGCCCGACTTCCCTGACGCCGCGGTGCTGCTGCCGGCCGGCGTGCGCGGGCCGGCGTTCCTGGTGGGGCCCAATTTCCGGGCCATCCTGGGCTACAACAACTCGATCAGCTACGCGCTGGCGGTCAGCCTGCTGGCGCAGCGCATCGACGGCGGCCCGGGCGTGCAGGCCGCCTGGCCGCGCGATCTCCCGGCCCTCACGCGCAGCCAGCTGCAGGCCTTGCAGACGGCGTTGAACCAGCGCGGTTTCGCAAGCGGCCCGGCCGACGGCATCCCGGGCCCTGCCACAAGCGCCGGTTTGCGCCGCTACCAACGCAGCGTCAACCTGCCCGCGGACGGTTATCCCACCCTGGAGCTGCTGCAGCGCCTGCAGTCGCCCTAGGTGAAGAAAGAGAAGAGAGCGGACTCCCTCCCCCGCTGGGGGAGGGCTGGGGTGGGGGCTGCTGCGCACCGAGTGCCAATCCAGGGTGGGCAAACAAAACAAAAACGCCCGGCAGGACCGGGCGTTCAGGCCGAACTTGCGAGCTGTCCTCAGACGTCGATGTTCGCGGCCCGCAGCGCATTCGTCTCGATGAAGTCCCGCCGCGGCTCCACCTCGTCGCCCATCAGCATGGTGAACACGCGGTCCGCCTCGATCGCATCGTCGATCTGCACGCGCAGCAGGCGCCGTACGTTCGGGTCCATGGTGGTCTCCCACAGCTGCTCGGGGTTCATCTCGCCCAGGCCCTTGTAGCGCTGGCGGCCCACGGCGCTCTCGGCCTGCTGCAGCAGCCAGGCCATGGCCTGGCGGAAGTCGCCGACCTTGGCGTCCTTCTGCTTGTCGCCCTCGCCGCGCTTGACCACCGCCTCGCTGCTCACCAGGCCCTTGAAGGTCTGGCCGGCCTGGCTCAGCGCCTCGTAGTCGGCCCCGTGCACGAAGTCGGCCGTGATCACGCTGCTCTTCATGTTGCCGTGGTGCATGCGGCTGATGCGCAGGATGTGCTTGTCGCTGCGCGCGTCGAACTCGGCGTGCACCTCGGCGTCCACCAGCGCGGACTGCAGCTCGCGCGCCGAGCCCTCGGCCGCCTCGAGCGTGTCCAGGTTCAGCGTCAGCCCGTTGGCGATCGCGCGCAGCGCGTCCACGTCCATCCAGCTGCTCAGCCGCGCCACCACGTTGTTGGCCAGGACATACTGCCGCGCCAGCGCCTCCAGGGCCTCGCCCTGCAGCACCGCTGCACCCGGCACGCCGGTGTCGAGCTGCGCGTCCTTCAGGGCCACCTTCAGCATGTAGGCGTCCAGCTCGTGGCCGTCCTTCAGGTACTGCTCGTCCTTGCCGAGCTTGACCTTGTACAGCGGCGGCTGCGCGATGTAGACGTGGCCGCGCTCGACGATCTCGGGCATCTGCCGGTAGAAGAAGGTCAGCAGCAGGGTGCGGATGTGCGCGCCGTCCACGTCCGCGTCGGTCATGATGATGATGCGGTGGTAGCGCAGCTTGTCGGGGTTGAAGTCGTCCCCGCCCATGCCCTTGCCGATGCCGGTGCCCAGCGCCGTGATCAGCGTGAGGATCTCGTTGGAGCTCAGCAGCTTCTCGTAGCGCGCCTTCTCCACGTTCAGGATCTTGCCGCGCAGCGGCAGGATCGCCTGGAACTTGCGGTCGC
>CBINPE010000092.1:0-20049 GCA_966252435.1 uncultured Burkholderiales bacterium
ACCGCTTTGTCCGGCGAAACGGCCAGCTTCCTCGCGGTCGGCGAGTTTCCGGTGCCGATCTCGCAGGGTAACGGCGCCGTCAGCGTCGAATACAAGCAGTATGGCGTCGGGCTCGCATTCACTCCGGTGGTGCTTGCGGACGGCCGGGTCTATGGCACCGTGTGCTGCTTCAGTGCGACGGCCAAGCCCGACCTCCAGGCGGCCGACCTGACCCGGCTCAAGCTGTGTGCGCGGCTGGTGGGGCGCAAGATCGATGCCCACACGCGCCCGTCCTTTGCGCACACGCAGCCGGACTGGTCGCTGCAGCCGATGGAGGCCATGCCCGGGAGACGCTGAGCCTTCGCAGACCCGACGCATGTCGGAGCTGGACGGCAAACGCGGGTCTTTTCCGCCGAGACCACCCCGGCCGCCACGCCTAGATTCGACGGGACATCTGTGGAGGGTCCCATGAGAGTGAACGCAACGACGGCGCTTCAAACGTCTGCCTGTCCCACGGACCGTGGTGCGCCGGCACCGGCCTCGTCGTCCTTCGCGGCGGCGCTGGCCGAGGTGAACGCCACGACGAAGGACAGTGCGGCGAGCGCGGGCCTGCGCATGCAGGACATCCAGGCCGGGTTCGACGCGTGGCGCCAGCAGCGCCAGGCGGACGGCGCGGACAGCGCCTTCCTGGCCCGCTTGGACGGCACCCGGGCGGCCTACCTCTCGATCGTCGACAAGGCCCTGGCCTCGGACGGCTTCGACAGGCCGGTCGAGTTTGTCCAGCGCCTGAGCCCTTCGGAGCTGCAGACCTTGCAGACCCTGCAATCGCTGGCGGACCCGATCGAGCCCGCGACGCTGACCCAGGAAGGGGCGTTCAACCTCCTGGTGCCCGCCAACCTGAGTCGCGACCTCGACCAGGACGGGCTCACCCAGGTCGGCAAAGCCCGCTGCTGCATTTTTCCGCCCAACGAAGCGCCGCCATCCGTGAAGGACGCCTGGCTCCAGAGCACCGAAGGCCTGGACCCGGGCCAGCGGGCTTCGCTGGCGCTGCAGCTGTGGTCGATGGGCCGTGGTGGCCTCCCGATCGACGGCGCGGCCCTGGGCAAGGCCGACTTCCACCAGGCCGGCTTCAGCTACGACGCGTTGGCCGGGCGCGCCATCGACAGCCTCCAGTTCAACCTGCCGTATGCGCAGACGGCACAGCAGCGGACGTGCCTGCTCGAGCTGATGGAGACGCTGCGGACATTCCGCACCGCGTTGGCCTCCTGAGCGAGCCCGGCCGCTACGGCTTCCTGGCTTCCCGCACGCCCGGCGCCAGCTTGGCGCTCTCGACGTAGCCGATCGCGCCCGGGTTGGCTGCCACGAAGCCCATCACCGCTTCGTCCCCGTCCAGCTCCTTGGGGGCCCGGCCGTTGCCGGTGAAGACCTGTTTGGCCCAGTAGGCCTTCAGCTGGGCCGGCGTCTTCTTCAGGTAGCGCGAGGCGAACTCCTGCGCCAGGTTCGAACCGCTGGGCTGGTTGACCGGGACGACCTCGCCGCCCCCGCCGGGGTAGCTGCGCAGCTGACCCAGGAAGAGGCTGGCGATGGCCTCGTCGTCCAGCGCGGCCTGGTTGGCGGCGTTCACGATGACCGTGATGTGCAGGTCACCCGCCCAGGCCGCCGGAGAGGCGCCGCCCAGCACCAGGGCGGCCACGACGGCGCTGCCGAGCACCCGTTTCCACTGCGTGGTCGTTCTCATGGTGTTCTCCTCAAAACACCGTGTCGAAGCCGAAGGTGAGCACCTTGGCGCTGCCGCTGAACGGGACCACCGGGCTGACGTCCCGGTAGTGGTCGAGCTGGAGCTTGAGCGCGCTGCTCTGGCCGAGTTCGTAGCGCAGGGTGATGCCGTCCGTGCGCATGACCAGCACGTTGTACTGGTCGGGGAAGGGCGTGGTTTCGCGATACGCGCTGTGGGAGAGCATCGGCGTGAACTTGTCGATGCGGTAGCCGACCGAGACCACGTAGGCCCGGGCCTTGTACTGGAAGTTGCTGCGGTCGAAGAGGCTGTACTCGGAGCGCACCACCCAGGGATCGGCATCGATGTTGCCCGACAGGCCGTAGATGCGCTGGCGTCCCGTCTCGTTGCCGGAATAGAGCACGTCCAGTGCGCCGGTGCCGCGGTCGCGCTGCTGGTAGTCGTTGGTGATCGCCACGGCGCGTCCCGTGAACCAGGACCGGTTGAACTCCAGGGCCGCGCCGCGGATGTTGCGCCACGAGATGTCCTTGGGCGCGTTGCTGTAGGACAGGGTGGCGTAGGGGTTGTCCTTGCTCTCCTCGCTGCCGGCGAACACGTCCGCCTTCAGGTTCCAGCCGCCGAGGGCCGTCTGGTAGGAGGCGTTGCCGCCGTTGTAGTTGACGACGTCCCAGCCGTAGACATCCGGCGGCGGCCGCATCCAGCCATAGGCGTAGCCCACGTCCTGGAAGTCGGAGAAATAGAACAGCGGCAGGCGCTTGCGGCCGGCCTGCAAGGTCCAGTCCGCCGAGGGCTTGTAGGTCAGGTAGGCCCATTCGAGGTCGGCGTGGCTGCCGCTGAGCGAGCGCGCCACCAACTGCGTGGTGGCGGACCACTGTGCGTTGAAGCGGGCCGTGCCCTGCAGGCCCAGGCGCGTCTCGGGCTGCAGGCTGAAGGACGGGGTATACACGCCCGCGTGCGACCAGTCCGAGATGAAGCGCGTGCAGTGCGCGCTGAACGCCGTGCTCACGGTGTTGTCGGGAACGCAGGGGCCGAAGGTGCGCCCACCGATCACGGAGGCGAAACCGGAGTACTCGAACTCCACCGCATGCAGCGCACTGCAGGCGAGGGCCAGGGCCGTGGCCACCGCGGCCCGGGGCAGGCGCGGGGCGCGGAAGGGGTCAAGGACGGCAGAAGGGCTCATGGGGGGCTTTCCCGTGAAAGAAGAAAGGGAGCAAGGTGGGTGGTGGCGGGGTGGGACGTGGCAGGGCAGGGCGGGCACGGTCCTCAACGTGTCGCGACGAAGCCGTCGACGGTCTCCGTCAGCCGGCTGGACACCGCCTGGAGCGAGCCCGAGGCTTCGTTGGCCTGTGACGCGAGGTCGGCGTTCTGCCGGGTGTTGGCATCCAGTTCGCTGACCAGGCGGTTGACGAGGTCGATGCCAGCGCGCTGGTGGGCGGTGGCGGTGGAGATCTCGGACACCAGGTCGCCCACGCTCTTGACCGACTTCACCAGCCGCTCGATGGTGGCGCCGGCGCTCTGAACCTGCCGGGCGCCCTGGTCGATGCGCGCGGTGGAGTCGGTGATCTGGGCCTTGATCTCGCGGGCCGCCGAGCTGGCTCGCTGCGCCAGGCCACGCACCTCGGACGCCACCACGGCGAAGCCGCGCCCCTGCTCGCCGGCACGCGCGGCCTCCACGGCCGCGTTGAGCGCCAGCAGGTTGGTCTGGAAGGCGATGCCGTCGATGACGGCGGTGATCTCCGAGATGCGCTGCGAGCTGTGCAGGATGTCGTTCATGGCCTGCACCACCTGCACCACCTCCTGCCCGCCTTGCTCGGCCTCGGTCGATGCCTCCAGCGCGAGGTGGTTGGCCTGCTGGGAGTTGTCGGCGTTGAGCCGCACCGAGGCGGTCAGGTCGTCGATGCTCCGTGCCGTCTCGCGCAGCTGCTCGGTCTGGCGCTGGGTGCGCTGGGACAGGTCCGAATTGCCCGTGGCGATGGCCGTGGACGACACGTCGATCGAGGCGGCGCAGCTGCGCACCTCGCCGATCAGCTGGCCGAGCTGGCCCTGCATGGCCTGCATGGCGTACAGCAGGCTGTGGCGGTCGCCGTCGCGCAGCTCGATGGGGATGTCGAGCTCGCCGCCGGCGATGCGCTGCACGATGCTCTTGGCGTATTCGGGCGTGCCGCCGACCTCGCGCAGCACATTGCCGACCACCAGCCGGCCGGTGCCCAGCGCCGCCAGCAGCACGGCCACCGACCCCGCCAGGCCTGCGAGCAGGCCGGTGTGCACGGTGTGCTGGGCCGCCTGCATGTCGTCGGCGAGGGTCTGGCGGGCCTGCGCCTCCAGGGCTTCCAGCTGCTCGACCAGCGCCGCATGCGCGGCCTGCATGCGCTTGCTGGTGGGGGTGGGGTCGATGTCCTTGCCGTCGGCCACCGCCTGCAGGTCCGCCATCAGCTGGCTGGCGGCCGTCACGTAGGTGTCGAATTGCGTGCCCAGGGCCTGCGCGGTCGCGGCGTGCGTGGGCAGCTCGGACAAGGCCTTGAGTTCGTTGCGGAACTGGTGGACCTTCTCTTCGGCCTGGGCCATGGCCGACTTCTCGGCGGCCGCGGCGGCGTAGCTGAAGCTTTCATGAACGGCGCTGAGGTTGAAGCTCAGCGATTGCGCACGCAGCAGCGCAGGCGTGTCCACCTGGCGCAGGGTGTCCAGTTTCTGTCCCGTGGCGGAAGAGAAGAACAAGCCCACCAGGCACGCGCCAAGAATCGCGACCAGCGGCAGCAGCCATTGCACTCGTTTCATGACAATCCGATCAGTCCCTGTCCCGCAGCCGCCCTCCCCGCATGCCGGACCTCTGGCGGGCCTTGGGCGTTCAAGACGCAGTGTGCAAGGGCCGTGGGGGGCGGAAACCCGTGAATAGAGTGGTGTTCGGACAGGTATTTCCGTTTGATCGCTCGTGCGCAGGGTTCGCTTCGCCTCAAAAAATAGCACTAACGCGCGACGCGTTAAGCCAGCCAGTCTTGAGCCGGCCAGCGCCCGTCTTGAGGGCAGGGGCGACAGGCTGCGCTGCGTAGGGCAGTCGGCAGAGAAGATGTCTGCGGGGGACGTCGTCGGCGCCGCGGGCCTCAGTGGCGCCCGAAGCGACGCCGCACGGCCAGCCCGAGCCCCAGCAACAGGAGGCCGGGAAGCGCCAGATCAGCATGGTCAGGGCCTGCGACCGTGCAGGCGCCCCGCCCCCGGCGCCGGCACCGCCGGGCTGCTCGGCCCCCGGATCGGTCGGCGGCGGGGCGCTCGTGCCCTCAGGCTGGATCGTCAAGGCCACCGGGGCGCTGTGCTGCAAAGCCTCGCTGCTGGCCGTCACGGTGACGTGTGGGATGTGGTCGGCGCGATCAACATACTGGCGCGGGGACACCGCGTTGCAGCCTGTGGAGAGACGGTGCAATCAGGCCACTCTGCGAAGCAGGAACCCACCGAAGCGACTCGTTCAGGCTCCACGCCTGCGATGGGCGCCGTAGGAATCCCCTGCCTTTGGGTGGGGGAGGATGTCAATGTTTATGGTTCGCAGCAGTTCTGTGAAGCTGTGGCCTCAGGGGTGGGAATGTAGAGGTGTTCAAAGTTGGGCCGCATGCATGCTCAACTCTTTTTCGATGGACGGTGATTTGGCTGGCCCAAGGGGATAAGTGGATGCAAGAGGAATGCTGTCCGAACATGCGAGCGGCCAGGGAGGTTGAGGCTTATGCAAAGACAAGTGACCCGGATGCTGTTGTCCTGCTCCTTTCCGAGGCAATCGGACCTCTCGTGACGGAAGGTTCTTCAGAACAGGGTCCGCGATTCTATGAATTCAACGACATTGCCGTGGTGCTTCAAGCGAGTGAAGACGGGTTTCTAAGCGTCTGGGTTCGGGGAAGCAGTGCTTGGCCTTCGTCGCCATCGTTGGGTAGGTTCCTATCCACCAAACTGCACTGCACGGTTCGCTGCGATCCGGAAGGCGAGTTTCCAGAGGTCAGTCCGTACTCCAATGTGTTTCTTCAAATAGAAGGCCAGTCCGAAAGCCTCGTTGCTTGGGGTTAATCCAGTTGTTGCTCGGCGTCCCGGCCCTACACCGCCCCGTCCAGCACGACCGTGGCGCCGCTCATGTAGCTGTTCCGGTCCGACACGAAGAACGCGGCCGCCTGCGCGACCTCGTCCACCGTGCCCAGCCGCCCCAGCGCGCAGTGGCGCAGGTACTCGGCCTGCTTGGCGGCCGGCAGGTTGCCGCTGACGCCCTGGTCCAACACCCCGGGGGCCAGGCAGTTGACGGTGATGCCGTAGCGTCCGATCTCCTTGGCCAGCGCTTCGGTCATGCCGCGCAGGGCCGCCTTGGCCGCGCTGTAGTGGACGGGGGCCTGCATCATCTTCACGCCCGCCAGGGAGCTGATGTTCAGGATGCGCCCGCGCCGGCGGTGGATCATGCCGCGCAGCACGGCCTGGGTGCACAGGAAGGCGCCCTTGACGTGCACATTCATCATGCGGTCCCAGTCGTCCTCTTCCATCAGGGCCAGCGGCACCACCTGGCCGACGCCGGCGTTGTTGACGAGGATGTCGACGGCGCCGGCGTCGGCCTCGAGGCTGCGCACCATCTGCTGCAGGCCGGCCTTGTCGAGCACCGAGACCTGGTGGGCCCAGGCCCGAACGCCGAGCTGGCGCAGCTCGCCCAGCGTGGCCTCGGCCTCGTCCCGCGAGCGGGTGTAGTTGAACGCGACGTTGGCGCCTTCGCGGGCCAGGGCCAGGCAGATCGCCTTGCCCAGGCCCCGCGAGCCGCCCGTCACCAGGGCCGTGCGCCCCGGCAGCAGCAGCGAGGACGGCGGCGCGCTCACTTCTTGACCACCTGTGGCCGCGCGCCGCCCAGGCCGATCGAGTGCGGGGCCCGCGCCGGGGTCTCGCCCACGCCCAGGCCGGTGAGCGCCTGGCGCGTGTCGGTGCGGTGGAAGCGCACCACCTCGGCCGGCGGGTCGGTCGTCCAGGGCTTCTTGCCCCAGGCGGGGAGCGCGGTCTGCGGCCCCTTCGCGGCACCCCGGTGGAACATGTTGAAGCCGCAGGCCGGCATGATGCGGCCGTCCACCTGGGGGTAGTGGTGGCAGCACTTGCGCAGCCGCTCCAGGTCGAAGTCGTGGCGGTCCATGTAGTGGTGCAGGAAGATCGACTTGGCCTGCTTCTCGCCCAGCGCGATCGCTTCCTTGGCGCTGACGGGGCGGCTCGGGAACATCACGTCGATGGCACGCCGCAGGGCCGCCAGGATCTCGCCGGCGCGCGGGATCTCGTCCTGGTTGGCGAAGACGTCGTGGATCACGTCGGTCATGGCCTCGTGGATCTCCGGCGAGGCCCCCAGCGTGGCCGAGGAGCGCAGCAGGGTGCCGTGCTTGCGGAAATCGACGAAGCGCCCGAACGGCAGGTGGCTGCCGTCGTCCAGGCGCAGCAGGTAGCTCAGCGACACGCACTGCGGGTGCGAGCAGGGCAGGGGCGCGAAGTCGCTGGCCTTGAGCAGGCCGCCGGTCTGGGCCTCGATGGCCTGGATCACGCCGGGGATGGTGAGGCGGTCCATCGGGTCGTGCGCGAACTGGCCGCCGCCGGCGCCGGTGAAGGCCACCGGCTGGAAGTTGAGCGACAGGAAATGGTCTTCCGACAGGAACAGCTCGACGATCTGGCCGATCTGGTGCTCGTTGACGCCCCGGGCGGCGACGAAGATCAGCTGCGTTGGGATGTCGAGCTCCTTGAGCATCCTGAGCGCGGCCTCTTTCTCCTTGCACAGGTCGCGGCCGCGGATCTTCTCGTGCGTGTCGGCGGTGAAGCCGTCGAACTGCAGGGCGACGTAGGCGCCCGAGGCCTTGATTCTCTCCGCGAAGGCGCGGTCGCGCCCCAGGCGCAGGCCGTTGGTGATGAGCACCACCCTGCCGATCTCCTCGCGCGTGGCGATGCCGATCAGCTCCAGGATGCGCGGGTGGCTGGTCGGCTCGCCGCCGGACAGCGCGATGGACTCGAGCTGGCCTTCGTTGCGCACCAGGGTGTCGATCATCCGGGCGAACGCCTCGTTGGACAGGTGGTTGGCGTTCTGGTTGTTGACGATGCACACCGGGCACTCGAGGTTGCAGTGGTCCGTGACCTCGATGATGGGCAGGCAGGTGTGCTGCTCGTGGTCCGAGCAGGTGCCGCAGTCGGTGGGGCAGCCCTGCGAGACCTCGGCGGCGAAATGCAGCGGCTCGGTGCCGGCGCGGGCGTAGGAATAGGCGTCCACGTAGTAGGCCGCGTTCTCGGACACCAGCGCCTCCGAGGGCCCGCATTGCGGGCAGTCCTTGACGAAGAACACCTTCTGGTCTCGGATCACCACCTTGGCCGGCGTCAGGCCCAGGCAGCCCGGGCAGGTGGAGGTGGTGTGCTTGAGGAAGTGGTCGCCCTGCTGGCCGCCAGGCACCACGCCGCGCGCCACGAAGTCGGCCACGTAGGCCCCGGCGTCAGGCGCGACGGGCTGCTCGCTGGGGCCGCACTGCACGCAGTGGATCAGCCGCACCACCGCGCCGTCGCGCAGCACCACGCGCGACTCGATCGGGGTGGCGCAGGCGCCGCACACCGCCATCTCGTGCATGAAGAAGGTATGGGGCCGGTCGGCGCGAAGCGGGGAGGAGCCACAGCTGGTGCATTCCATCGGGTGCCTTTGCTTGGGGGAGAGGACCACGTCGCGGCCGAAACTATGATTTGGCCTTTGGTCGTGGGCGAGCGAGTCGGAACACGAACATCGAACCTGGAGGATTCTACGGATGCGCTACATCCTGCTCGACCGCATCACCCGGCTGGAGCCGCCCATGCTCGCGGAGGGCGTGAAGTGCGTGTCGCTGGCCGACGACGTCTTCGCCGACCACTTCCCCGGCCACCCCGTCATGCCCGGGGCGCTGATCCTCGAGTCGCTGGCGCAGCTCGGGGGCGTGCTGCTGGAGGCCAGCATGCGCGAGCGCGGCCGGCACGACCTGCACGCCCTGCTGGTCACGGTCGACCGCGCCAAGCTGCGTCACCAGGTGCGTCCGGGCGACCGGATGCTGCTGGCCTGCAAGGGGCTGGTGGTGCACGAGGACGGCGGGCAGGTGCAGGCGCAGGCGCACGTCGACGGTCGGCTGGTGACGGAGGCGGAGCTGGCGTTCGCGTTCGCGCCGGTGACGCACCCGAAGCTGCTGGCGCGCCGCCGCGAGGTGCTCAACATCTGGCTCAGCGGCTCGGCCGTGGACCCGGCCTGATGACGCCGCCACGCCGCGTGTTCGTGCAGGGCGTGGGGGCGGTCACGGCCCTGGGCGCCACCTGGGCCGCCTCGCTGCAGGCCCTGGCCGAGGGGCGCAGCGCCATCGGCCCGGTGCGCGGTTTCGACGCGACGCATTTCCCGTGCACGGTCGCCGCGGCCATCGAGACGGAAGAGGGTGAGGAGGCGTCGGACGACCGGCGCTGGCTGTGGGCCCGTGCGGCCGCGCAGGAGGCCTGCCGCGCGGCCGGCTGGCCGCGGGCCGGCGCCGGGCGGTTGGGGGTGTTCGTTGGCGCGGAGTCGGGCCGGGCCCCCTTCGCGACCCTGCTGGCACTGACGCGCGCCGCTGGCGGCGGGCCGGTGTTTGACCACGCCCGTTTCGGCGCGCAGGCCCGCCCGATGGCGGCGCGCTTCGATGCCGCGATCACCTCGCCCGCGGCGGTGGCCTCCCGCCTGGCGGGCGAGCACGGCGCGGCCGGACCGGCGCTGACGGTGTCGCTGGCCTGCGCCTCCGGCGCCGCCGCGATCGCCGAGGCGGCCCGGGCGATCCGCGCCGGGGTTTGCGACATGGCACTGTGCGGCGGGGTCGGGGCCGACGTCGATCCCCTGATGCTGGCCGGCTTCGGGCGCCTCGGAGCCCTGAGCGCCAAGGGCGTGTCCTGCCCCTTCGACCTGCGGCGGGACGGCTTCGTGGTGGGCGAAGGCGCGGCGATGGCGGTGCTGTCGCACGAGCGGGGCGAGGCCCAGGTCGAGCTGGCCGGCGAAGGCCGCAGCCTCGATGCACACCACCTGACCGCCCCCGACCCGCAGGGCCTGGGGGCGCAGCGGGCGATGCGCACCGCGCTGGCGGCCGCGGGGCAGGTGGCGGTGGACGTCGTGCAGGCGCACGGCACGTCCACACCGCTGAACGATGCGATCGAGGCCGAGGCCCTGCAGCGCGTGCTGGGCCCGCACCTCGACCAGGCCCGCGTCAGCTCGGTCAAGGGCGCGCTGGGCCATTGGATCGCCGGGGCCGGGGCGCTGGGCTTCCTGTGCGCGCACGCGGCCGTGGCCGAGGGCCTGGTGCTGCCGACCGCCAACCTGCGCCGGCCCGATCCCGCCTGCGCCTTGCCCCATGTGCAGGGGCAGGCGCTGCGGCAGGCGGTGGGGTCCGCCATGGTCAACGCCTTCGCCTTCGGGGGCGCCAACTGCAGCCTGGTGCTGCGCCGCTGCGCATGAGCCCCGCGCAACTGGGCGGCCGGCCGGTCTACGTGCGGGGTGCCGCTGCGGTCAGCGCCCACGGGTTCGACTGGCGCGGGCTGGGCCGGGCCGTGCAGGCGGGCGCCACGCGGACCGGGGAGTCTCGCCAGCTGGCGGCCTCGCATGGACGTGTCAACGCGTTCGAGGTGCCGGCCATCCCCGCGGGCCTTGACGTCGACGCACGGGCCCTGAAGCTGATGTCGCACCCCGCCCGGCTCGCGGCGGTGGCCCTGCGCCTGGCGCTGGACGACGCGGGATGGCGGGAGGCGGGGCGCGAGGACATGGGCCTGTTCATGGGCGTGGGCGCCTCGGGCGGCGCGATGGACGAGCTGAGCGCGATGCTGGACGCCAGCATCGTCGACCAGCGGTTCTCCGTGGGGCGCTTCGGCCAGGCGGGCCTGGCGGCCTGCAACCCGCTTTACGCCTTCCAGCTGATGAACAACTTCACGCTGTGCCACGGGGCCATCCTCGAGGGCCTGGGCGGGCCCAACGGCGCCTTCTATTCCCGCGGCACCGGGACCTTGGCGGCCTTGTGGGAGGCCTGGTGGCAGGTGGCGGACGGGCAGTGCGCGCAGGCCCTGGCGGGCGCGGCCGACTCGGCCCTGCACCCGGTCACCTGGGACGGCTTGAGGGAGACCCGCAGTGCGCTGGCGCCGGGGGAAGGCGCGGCCTTGCTGGCGCTGAGCGGCGAGGCCGACGGGGCGCTGGCGCGTGTCGCGCACGTGGGGTTCTGCGGGGCGGCGGCCTGGCAGGCGCAGGACGGCGGGTCCGGCCCGGTGGCGGAGATGGGCGCGCTGGGGCCGCCCGACCTGGTCGTGCTGTCAGCCTGGGACGTGGCGGCGCGGGACGCCCTGCGCGCGGTGACGGCGGCCCATGCCGCGGCTGCCCATCGGGTGGAGACGGCACCGCATCTCGGCGAGGCACTGGCGGCCACGCCGGCGCTGGCCTGGTGCGTGGCGCTGGACCTGCTGCAGGGCGGTGCGGCCCGGCGGGCCTGGGTGCTGAGCGCGGGCCCCGATGGCGGGCTGGGCGGGCTGGCGCTGGAGGCGGTGGCATGACGGCCCGTGAGCGTGCGGTCATCACCGGGGTGGGCGTCGTCAGCGCGTTCGGCGTCGGCTGGCCGGCCTTCGCGGCGGGCCTGAGCCAGGGCCGCAGTGCCGTGGCGCGCATCCGCTCGTTCGAGGTCGAGGCCTTCCCCACCCAGGTGGCGGGCGAGGTGACGGGTGCCATCGATCCGGCGTGGCTGCAGGCGCAGCTGCCGCCGCTGCCGGAGGGCGCCGATGGGGTCTCGCTGGCGGCCTGGGAGCGCCACGCGCAGGCCGGCGCCTGGCGCGACCGCAAGGTGGTCTTTGGCCTGCTGGCGGCGTTGGAGGCCTGGCGCTCGGCGGCTTGCGGGGCGGCCGAGCAGGAGGCCGGGCTGGTCATGGCCCTGGGGCTGGAGCAGGCCTTCCTGGAAGACTTCGCGCCGCGCTTCGCCGGGCACCGCATCGACTGGACAGGGTGTGCGCGCCCGCCGGGGCTGAGCCTGCGTTCGGAGGTGGACCTGTGCGCCCAGGTGCTGGCGGGGGTGTTCTCCCTGCGCGGCCCGTGCATCGTCAATGCCTCAGCCTGTGCAGCAGGCGGGCTGGCAATCGCGCAGGCGGCCTCGCTGATCGAGCGCGGTGCGGCGTCCATCGTGGTGTGCGGCGGGGCCGACTCGATGGTCAACCCGTTCGGCCTGGGCGGCATGTCCCGCCTGGGCGCACCTTCGCCGCGCGCCGCCGTCGACGCCTGCCGGCCGTTCGACCGCCGCCGCGACGGCCTGGTGATCGGGGAAGGCGCGGCCGTGCTGGTGCTGGAGTCGGCCTCGCGCGCCCGGCGGCGCGGCGCGCGGCCCTGGGCTTGTGTGCTCGGCCACGGCAGCACGCAGGACGGCCACCGTGCCACCATGCCGCGGCCCGACGGGGCGGCCGCGCGCCGCGCCATGCAGCAGGCCCTTCGGCACGCCCGGCTCGACCCGGCCCGGATCGGCCACGTCAACGCCCACGGCACCGGCACGCCACTGAACGACGTGGCCGAGGCGCGCGCTTTGCGCGGCACCTTCGGGGCCCACGCAGACCGCTTGCCCGTCAGCTCGATCAAGGGTGCGGTGGGCCACCTGATGGCCGCTGCCGGCGCCATCGAGGCCGCGGCCTGCCTGCTGCCGCTGTGCCAAGGCCTGCTGCCCGGCACGGCCCACCACCGTGACAAGGACCCGCTGTGCGAGATCGAGGTGATCGGCGAGCAGCCGCGCCAGGCCGACGTGGCGGCGGTACTGAGCAATTCATTCGGCTTCGGTGGGCAGAACGTGGCCCTGGTCCTGGGCCGGTGGCAGGACGAGGCATGAGGGCCGACCTGAAAGCCTGGGCCTGGCGCACCCCGCTGGGCCACACGGGGGACGGGGTGCTGCGGCGCCTGCTGGCCGGCGAGTGGGCGCTGCAGGCCAACCCGCGTTTCGACGCGGCCAGCTACGCCTGCCGCGTCGCCGCGGGCATTGCGGCCCCGCCTGCGCGCTCTCGGCACCAGCGCTACCTGCGGCGCATGGGCCTGTACGCGCTGGAGGTGGCGGTGGAGGCGATGCGGGCCTCCGGTGTGCCGGGGGGGGAACGGGTGGGCCTGTTCTTCGGCTATGGCGGCCTGCGCGCGCACTGGGACGACATGATGCCGGCCTTCGAGCACCAGCGGCCCGACGGCGAAGGCGCGTGGGACCGTGGACTGACCCTGCTGCACCCGTTCTGGATGCTGCAGCACCTGTCGAACAACGCCCATGCCATCGCGGCCCAGGAGTTGGGGGCCAGCGGCGAGGGCAGCACCTTCGGTGGCGCGAACGCGGGTGCCCAGGCGCTGGCGGCCGCGTTGCGGGCGCTGGCGGCCGGCGCGGTGGACAGTGCGGTGGTGGTCGGCTACGACTCGCTGATCGAACCGGAGACCTTGGTGGCGATGGGCCAGCGGGGGGCCCTGACGGTGGCTGCCAACGCGGCCGACGTCCAGGCGCCCTACAGCCTGCACGCGCGGGGCTTCGTGCCCGGTGAGGCGGCGGCCGCGGTGGTGCTGCAGCGGCCGGGTTCCACCGGTCCGACCTGGTCGCAGGTGCAGGCCGCCGACGCTGCCGACGGCGAGCCGGGCGAGGCGCGGGTCGAGACCCTGGCCGGCCTGCTGCGGCTGCTGGCGCGGCCGGGTGACGCGGTGGATGGCGCTGGCCTGGCGCAGCCGGGTTTCGACCGGGCCGAGCGTGAAGCCGCCGCAGCGCTGACGGGGGCCGAGGCGCCGCTGTCCTGCCTGGCTGGCGCCATGGGCCAGACCGGGGCGGCGGCCTCGGTGGTCCAGGTGATCGCCCTGACGCTGTGCCTGCAGCGCGGCCTGTGGCCCGCGGTGGCCGGCTTGCGGCAGGCGGCCGAGGGGCCGCTGCGGCCGCTGGGTGCCGCATCTTTGTCGTCATCGTTGCGCGCCGCCGTGGGGCTGAGCGCAGGTTCGCCGGGACTGGCCGGCGTGGTTCGTGTGGAGTTGCCCTGAATGATGAATGCTGCCGATGCATCTTCTTCCTCTGTCCCGACCGCCCTGGTCACCGGTGGCGCGCGCGGCATCGGTGCCGCGGTGGTGCTCGAACTGGCACGGCGGGGTTTTGCGGTGGCGCTCAACTACCGGCAGTCGCACGAGGCGGCCCGCGAGGTCGCGGCGCGGATCGAGACGGCTGGCGGCGTGTGCCATCTCCTGCCGGGCGACGTGGCCGACCCTGCCGCGGTGCGCGCCTTGTTCGGCGAGGTCGACGCGCGGTGGGGCCGGCTCGATGTGCTGGTGTGCAATGCCGGCGTGCTGCGTGACACCCTGCTCGGCGCCAGCGAGCCGGCCGACTTCGACGCGGTCTGGGCGGTCAACGTGGACGGCGTGGTGAACTGCTGCCGCGAGGCTTCTCGCCGCATGGTGGCGAGCCGGCGGGGGGCGATCGTCAACCTGTCCTCGGTGGCGGCCACGCGGCCGGGCCGGGGGCAGAGCAACTACGCGGCGTCGAAGGGGGCGGTTGAGTCCTTCAGCCGGGCGCTGGCGGTGGAACTGGCGCCGCGTGGCGTGCGCGTGAACGCCGTGGCGCCGGGGGTCATCGACACCGAGATGAGCCGCGCCGTGCGCACGTTGGCGCCCGACGAGGTGACCCGGCGCATCCTGCTCCGGCGCGTCGGCCGCGCCGAGGAGGTGGCCAAGGTGGTGGGCTTCCTGTGCAGCGATGACGCCAGCTACGTGACGGCCCAGGTGTGGCAGGTGGATGGGGGGTTCAAGGTGGATTGAGGGCTTTGCAGGGATAAAGTCGGCGAAGTGAGGTGAAGTGAGGCGAGGCGAAGCCAGCCCCTTGAGGCGATGCGAAGCGAGCCGTATCAGCTTCCCCGTAGGCGAAGGTGAGGAGCGCAGCGGGCCGGGGGTTGCGGCGAAGCCGTCCGGGACACTTGTCTGAGCCCGAAGGGCGAGTTGTGGCCCGGCCCCCGGACCGCGAGCACCGGAACGCACCCCTTGGCGTAGCCAAGGGGCTTCGTCTCCGGGGTCGCCTTTCTTTGCTTACTTTCTTTGGCGAAGCAAAGAAAGTGAGTGCGCTGTCGGGCGCAATCCCGACATGTGGGCATGAAGCAATCGCAGCGGGTTTCTTCCTACTCCAGGCCCAAGCATGCTTGCTGAGAGGGGGGCTTCGATACCTCAGCCCGAACGGGGAGTGGTGGGGGGCGGAGGTAAGAGAAGAAGCGCTCGTTGAGTGCGCACCCTTCGACAGGCTCAGGGCGAACGGATGGTATGCAGGCTCAGCGCAAACAGGTAGTAAGCAGGTTCAGGGCGAGCGGGCGGTATGGAAACGAGATGTGCTCGGCAAGTGAGGAGGGCAAGAGAACAAATGAGGAGGACAAATGAGCGAGACAAAGCAAGGTGACCCTTTGAACCCCGACACGAACCTCCATCCCGAGGCCACCCTGGCGTGGCTGCTGTCGCGGCGCAGCGTGCGCCAGTTCACGGACCGGCCCATCGAGCGGCGCACGCTGGAGCAGCTGCTCCAGGCTGCCGCGAGTGCCCCCTCCGCCTCGAACCGACAGCCCTGGCGCTTCGCCGTCGTCACGTCGAAAACCCTCCGCAGCCGCATCGCCGAGGCCGTGCGGCTGCGCGCCGAGGAGATGAAGGAAATCATCCGGCGCGGCCACCATGCCGAGGACTTCGGCAGCTACGCCGACTTCTTCCACGAGCCCCTGCTCAGCGCCGCGGCGATCATCGTCCCCCAGTTCCGCACCCACCCCGACCTCATCGCCGACCTGCTCAGCTCCGGCGGCGCCGACCCTGGGCAGTTCCACACCGCCGGCGCCATGCAGGCCGAGCGCTGCTCGACCAGCGCCGCCGTCATGAACCTGCTGCTGCAGGCCCATGCCTGCGGCCTGGGCGGCTGCTGGATGGCGGGGCCGATGATCGCGCGCGACCTCATCGCCGGCCTGCTCGGCATCGAGGCGCCCTGGCACATGCTGGGCGCGGTGGCGCTGGGCCATCCGGCCTCGCCGGCCGCGCCCCAGCCGCGCAAGCCGATGGCCCGGGTCGCGCAGTGGTTCGAGGACGCGCCAGGCGAGGAAGAAACACCGGTGCCGCCGGCCTGAACATCTTTCCCGCCACTGCTGCGAACAGCCCTTAGACTCCTGCCATCTTCCGTCACGCCTCTTCTCCATGACCCCTTCCGCCTCCCTTGACGACGACCTCGAGAACAGCGTGCGCGGCATCGTGGCCGACGCCTTGTCGCTGCCGGTCGCCGAGGTCTCGCCCAGCGCCAGCCTGATGGACGAGCTGGGTGCGGAATCGCTCGACTTCCTCGACATCGTCTTCAAGCTCGAACGCACCTACGGCATCCAGATCACCCGCGGCGAGATGGAGCGCGCGGCGCGCGGCGACATGTCGGAAGAAGAATTCGCCCCCGATGGCATCGTCTCGCCCGCGGGCCTGGCGCGGCTGCGCGAGCTGATGCCCGAGGCGGCCGAGAGGATCCAGCCCGGCCTGCACCAGGGGCGCATCCTGGGCCTGTTCACGGTGCAGACTTTCGTGCGCCTGGTGCAGCGCAAGAGGTCGGTGGACGCCGCGGCTTGAGCGATGCGCGGCCTGGCGATGCCTTCCGTGGCGACGTCACCCCCGTCGGGCGGCTGGATCGGCGGCCCCCTGTTCGACCTGTGTTTCTTCTTCGGCAGCGGCCTGCTGTGCCTGGCTGTCGGGGGCCTGATGCTGGCACTGCCGCGCACGGTGCTGCCGCTGTGGTTCCTGTGGCTCTGGCTGGTCGAGGGGCCGCACCTGCTGGCCACCTGGCAACGCACCTACCTGGACGCCCCGTTCCGCCGCCAGCAGCCGCGCCTGCTGCTGGGCAGCCTCGGGTGGCTGCTGCCCGGGCCGCTGCTGTGGGCGGTCTCCAAGGCCTGGGGCCGGCCCGAGCCCTTCCTGCTCTTCACCGGGGCCGCGGCCCTCTGGTCCTACCACCACGCGGTGCGCCAGTACCACGGCGTGCTGTCGATCTACCAGCGGCTGGGCCACGCCAGCGCCGCGGCCCGCCGCAGCGACGCCCGGCTGCTGCACGGCCTGCTGTGGGGCGCCTTCGCCTGCTTCCAGTTGGCGCATCCGGTCAACCGCGTGCTGTGGCAGCTGCCGGCCGAAGCCGGGCCGCTCGGGCGCCTCGTGGTCCACGCGCTGATGGCTCTCGCGGTGCTTGCCCTGCTGGGCTGGGCCGGCCTGCTGTGGCGCCGCTGGCGCCTGGGGCAGGCCGTCAGGCCGGGCCTGTTCGCCCTGGCCGTGGCGGTGGGCACGACCCTGTTCGCGATGTTCGTGATCGGCCTGCGCGAGCCCTTGTTCGCCGAGCCGCTGACGGTGGAGCAGGTGTTCATGGCGGCCACGGCCGTCCCGGGGCTGCTGCACGGCATCCACTACCTGGGCATCGTCATCGCCACCTCGCGTCGGCGCGCCGGCGCCGGCTGGGCCGGGCGGCTGAACCAGGCCCCCTGGCGCGCCTACGGCCTCATGGTGCTGGCCTCGCTGCTCTACGTCGGCCTGACGCTGTTGCGCGGCGCGCCGCTGGGCCTGGCGCCGGACAGCGACACCGCGCAGTTCTTCCTGGCCCTCTACTGGGGCCTGTTCCTGCATCACTTCTGGCTCGACCAGAAGATCTGGCACCCCTCGCGCGACGCGCGGCTGCGCCAGGAACTGGGCATGGCGGCATGAGCCACAACGCTTCGTCGCCGTCGCCCGTGCCACCGCATCCCGTCACCCAGGCCTACGCGCGGCATGTCAACCCGTCCTTCGTCCAGCTGCTCGGCGTGCTGGGCTATGGCCGTGTCTTCCAGCGCGCGCAGGATGTGTGGGTCTGGGACAGCGAGGGTCGCCGCTACCTCGACTGCCTGGGCGCCTTCGGCGCGGTCAACCTCGGGCACAACCACCCGCGCCTGATCGCCCGGCTGCACGAGCTGCTCGACGCCCAGGCCTTCCACTTCTGCCTGGCCGGGCCGGCCGCGGGGGCCGCCGCGCTGGCCGAGGCCCTGGCGCGCCGCCTGTCGTCGCCCCTGGAAATCAGCCTGTTCGCCAGCAGCGGGGCGGAGGCGGTGGAGGCCGGGCTCAAGCTGGCGCGCGCCGCCACTGGGCGCCGCGACTTCGTCGCCTGCGAGGGGGCCTTCCACGGCACCACGCTGGGGACGCTGTCGCTGATGGGCGCGGCCCGGGTGTGCGAGCCCTTCGAGCCGCTGCTGGCGGGCTGCCACCGCGTGCCCTTCGGCGACCTCGACGCCCTCGCGCGCGTTCTGCGCCAGCACCGGCCCGCCGCGTTCGTGGTCGAGCCGCTGCAGGGCGAGGGCGGCGTGAACCTGCCGCCGCCCGGCTACCTGCGCGAGGCCCAGGCGCTGTGCACGGCCCATGGCACCCTGCTCGTCCTCGACGAGATCCAGACCGGCCTGGGCCGCACCGGCACCCTGTTCGCCCACCAGGCCGAAGGGACGGTGCCGGACGTGCTGTGCCTGGCCAAGGCACTCTCGGGGGGCATCGTGCCGGTGTCCGTGGCGGTCACCTCGCGCGCTTGGTTCGACAAGGCCTATGGCCGCACCGACCGCTTCGACCTGCACAGCTCCACCTTCCAGGGCAACGCGATGTCCTGCGCCGCCGGGCTCAAGGTGCTGGAGATCCTGGAGGAGGACGGCCTGGTGGCGCGCAGCGCCGAGCGCGGGGCGCAGCTGCTGCAGGGGCTGACGCGGCGCCTGCGCGGCCACCCGCTGGTGCAGGCGGTGCGCGGGCGCGGCCTGATGGTCGGCATCGAGTTCGGGCCCACCGGCAGCGGCTGGCTGGACAAGCTCGCGCCGGGCCTCGTCGGCAAGGTCTCCGAGCTGGTGTTCGGCCAGTGGGTGGCCGTGAAGATGCTGGAGGCCGGGGTGCTGTGCCAGCCCTGCGCCTCGCGCTGGAACGTGCTGCGCCTGGCACCGCCGCTGAGCATCGGGGCGGCCGAGATCGAGCAGGTCATCGACACGGTGGGCGAGGTGCTGGACGGCTACCGCGGCTTGGCGCCGGTCGTGACCGACGTGTCGCGCCGCATCGGGTCGCAGTGGGGGAAAGGGTGGCAGTTTTGAGCGGGCCGACGGATCCCGCCGCTGTCCGCGTGCAGCGCCTGAACGTCTTCACCAAGGCGCAGCGCGACCTGCGCTTCCTGGGCGGCGTGCTGCGCCGCCGGCCCTTCCACGCCCTGGTGCAGGTGACCAACCGCTGCAACATGCGCTGCTCGTTCTGCGACTTCTGGCCGCACGGCGTCTCGCCCCGGCGCGAGCTGGGCGTGGCCGACTACGAGCGCGTGGCGGCGGAGATGGCCGGGATCGGCTGCTTCCTGGTGTCGGTGGAGGGCGGCGAGCCGCTGCTGCGGCCCGACATCGCCGACATCGTGCGCGCCTTCGGCCGGCGGCACGTGCCGCTGCTGTACACCAACGGCTGGTTCGTCACCGACGACAAGGCGCGCGCCCTGTTCGACGCCAACGTGGCGCAGGTGGGCGTGTCGATCGACTTCCCCGACGCCGCGCGCCACGACGCCAAGCGGGGCCTGCCGGGGACCTTCGAGCGCGCCCGGCGCGCCCTCGACCACCTGCTGAAGCACGCCCCGCACGGCAGCGCGCAGGTGCACGTGATGACCGTGCTCATGAAGGACAACCAGGACGACCTGGAGGCCCTGCTGCAGCTGAGCGCCGCCGCTGGCGTGGGCCACTGCGTGACCCTGCTGTCAACCGACGGCTTCCGGCGCGGCAAGGGCAGCGACGACGCGCTGCCCTCGGCCGCGTCGCTGAGCACCCGGTTGCTGGACCTGCACCGCCGCCATCCGCACCTGCGCGCGTTCCGCGACTACCTCTCGCACATGGACGCGTTCATGCAGGGCGGGGCGATGCCGACCTGCCACGCCGGCGAGCAGTCGTTCAACATCGACCACCTGGGCAACGTCTCACCCTGCATCGAGCGCATCGACGCGACGGCCGGCAATGTGCGCGAGGAGGCGCTGCCCGCCATCCTGGCCCGCATGCACGGGCTGGAGAGCGTCGCCCGCTGCCAGGATTGCTGGACGCTGTGCCGCGGCTTCTCGCAGGCGCTGGGGCAGGGGGCTTCGTGGCGCTCCCTGGTGGACCTGGGCACGCGGATGCGTTCTTGATGATGATGCACAGCGTCTACCCTATCGCCCACCACCACCCGTTCGTGCTGAGGTATCGAAGCACAGCGAAGTCAGCGAGCTCGCTGACTTCGCTGTGCTTCGATACCTCTCAAGAAACAGTGCCCAGCGCGACGGGATTGGCACTCGGTGCGCAGCAGCCCCCACCCCAGCCCTCCCCCAGCGGGGGAG
>CBINPE010000093.1:0-19652 GCA_966252435.1 uncultured Burkholderiales bacterium
GCAACGTACCCCTTGCGCAGCAAGGGGCTCCGTCTCCGGGGTCGCCTTTCTTTGCCTACTTTCTTTGGCGAAGCAAAGAAAGTAGGTGCGCTGTCGGGCGCAATCCCGACATGGTGGCCTGCATCAACCGCGGCGAATTTCTTCCTACGCCGAAGCCGGGCGATGCTCACTGCCTGCGCATCCTTCGATACCTCAGGACGAACGGGTGGTGTGCGAGCGGAAACCCAGCCCGTCGCCTCCAACGCAGCAGGAACGCTCACTGCCTGCGCATCCTTCGATACCTCAGGACGAGCGGGTGGTTGCGCATCCTTCGATACCTCAGGACGAACGGGTGGCATGCGGACAGGAACCGAGCCCGTCTCCTCCAACGCAGCACAAACGCTCCCCGCCTGCGAACGCTTCGACAAGCTCAGCGCGAACGGGTGGTGCGTGAGCGGAAAGGCCAGCAAACACCTCTTCAGGCCCTTCATTCACCCTCTCCACCCGCTGCCTCGGACGCCGCGCGCCGCCGGTGCCGTGGCCGCGAAGCGCCTTCTTCGGGCGCCTCCGCGGCCGTTGGTGCCGACGCTCCTGCGCCAGCACCCGCAGGTGCCGGGGAGGTACCTGCCTCCCGCCCCCCTCGCCGCTCCCCGCGTCGCCATCCGCCCGGCCCAGACCCGGGTCCAGAAGCCGGCGTCTCCCCCGGTAGCACCACCCGCGCACCATCGCGCAGCCGGTCGGCGCCTTCGGTGATCACCTGCTCGCCGACCTGCAGCCCGTTGACGATCTGCACCTTGTCGGCCGTGGCCTGGCCGCGCGTCACCGCCCGCTGGGACACGGTGTGTGCCGCCGCGTCCAGCACATAGACGAAGTCGCCGCTGCTGCCGTGACGCAGCGCGTTCACCGGGATCACCACCGCCCCCGGGATCGTGCGCACCAGCAGGCGCAGGTTGACGAACTGGCTCGGGAACAACGCCCCCTGCGCATTCGCGAAACGCGCCTTGGCGCGCACCGTGCCGGTCTGCGTGTCGACCAGGTTGTCCAGTGCCGCGAACTGCCCCCGGTCCAGCTCCGTGCTGCGGGTGCGGTCCAGCGCCACCGCGGGCAGCGGCCCCGCACCGGCCTCGGCCAGGCGCGCTTGCAACTCGGGCACCCGGTCCTGCGGCACAGCGAACTGAACGTCGATGGGCGCGAGTTGCGTGATCACCACCAGGCCGCTCGCGTCGCTGCTGTTCACCACGTTGCCGGCGTCCACCACGCGCAGCCCCAGCCGCCCCCCGATCGGCGCGACGACCCGGCTGTAGCCGAGGTTCAGCCGAGCCGCAGCTTCGTTCGCCCGGTCAGTGGCCAGGCTGCCCTCGAGCTGCTTGACCAGCGCGGCCTGCGTGTCGACATCCTGCCGCGCGATCGAGTCCTGTGCCAGCAGGGTGCGGTAGCGCGCCAGGGTGAGCCGCGCGTTGTCCAGCTGGGCCTCGTCGCGCAGACGCTGGCCGGTGGCCTGCTGCAGGGCTGTCTCGAAGGGCCGTGGGTCGATCTCGGCCAGCAACTGGCCGGCACGCACCTCCTGGCCCTCGCTGAACAGCAGCCGCTGCAGCACCCCGCTGACTTGCGGCCGCACCGTCACCGTGGCCGCCGGCACGACCGTGCCCAGCGCCTCCAGCGTGACAGGAATGTCCATGCGCCCGGCCACCGCCACGCCCACCGTCGGGGCATTGCGCCGGCCACCGCCGCCGCGGCCGGGCTGCGCATCGGCCGGCTCACCAGGCGCGGGATGCGTCAGCGACCAGGCCAGCCAGCCCACCCCCGCCAGCAGGGCCAGGGCCAGCCACACACCCAGCCAGCGCGCCAGCCGGCCAGGGCGGCGGGAAGGCAGGACCGGCGGACCGGGCGGTGGCGACGGGGCGGGAGGAAACGGTTGGGCATCGGTCACGGTGAGGGCGGCGTCGTGGGCAAGACGACGGCGTGTCGGGTGATGAGGTCCATCATTTCACAGGAGGTTCTTTGCTGCTCTGTTTCCAGGGCCAGCCGCAGGGAGGTCGGGTGGCATGCGCAGGTCTGTTTCCTTCACCCCTGGGAGCTTAGGGCGGGGCGCTTCATCCTCAGGACGAGGCTGCCGCCTCGAAAGGAGAGGGCCGGACCGGGCGTGTGCCTGGTCCGGCCCTTCGAACTGCCTACAATCCGGGTCCCTACGTCATGGGATTGCCCAAGGGACCAACATGGCCACACGCATCGCATTGCGCGGCGATTTGCTGGACTTCACCGACGATCCCGGCTTCGCACCGCCGGGGGAGGCGCGGGGCGTGCGTTGGCGGGCCGGGCACTGGTTGCTGGTGGAAGACGGCCGCATCGCTGGCGTGCGTGCCGAGGCGCCCCCCGAGGGCGAAGGCTGGCAGCACCACGACCACGGCGGCCGGCTGATCCTGCCAGGCTTCATCGACACCCACGTCCACTGCCCGCAGCTCGACGTCATCGCCTCCAGCGGCACCGAGCTGCTGGACTGGCTCACCACCTACACCTTTCCCGCCGAGCTGCGGTATGCCGATCCGCAGGTCGCCGAGGCCGGCGCGCAGCGCTTCGTCGAAGCCTTGCTGGCACACGGCACGACGGCGGCGGTGGTGTTTCCCACGGTGCACAAGGTGTCTGTGGACGCCTTGTTCGGCGCGGCGCAGGCGCAGGGCATGCGCCTGATCACGGGCAAATGCCTGATGGACCGGCACGCGCCCGAGGGCTTGCGCGACACGGTGGCGCAGGGCGAGCGCGACTGCCTCGATCTGATCGCGCGCTGGCACGGCCGGGGACGCCTGTCGTATGCGCTGACGGTGCGCTTCGCCCCGACCAGCACGCCGGCCCAGCTGCAGATGGCCGGGGCGCTGCTGGCGGCGCATCCGGGGACGTACATGCAGACCCACGTGGCGGAGAACCGGGACGAGGTGCAATGGGTGGCCACGTTGTTCCCCGAGGCGCGCAGTTACCTCGATGTGTACCACCGCGCCGGGCTGCTGTCGCCGCGCGGGGTGCTGGCGCATGGGATCTGGCTCGACGATGACGACCGCGCGCTGCTGCGCGAGACGGGGGCGCAGATCGCTTTCTGCCCCAGCAGCAACCTCTTCCTTGGCAGCGGGCTGTTCGATTGGCACACCTGCGCGCGGGCGGGCGTGGCCGTGTCGCTGGCCACCGACGTGGGCGGAGGGACCTCGCTGTCGCTGTTGCGGACGATGGGCGATGCCTACAAGGTGCTCGCGCTGCAGGGCACCCGGCTGTCGGCCTGGAAAGCCCTGCACGCGGCCACGCTGGGGGCCGCACAGGCACTGCAGCTGCAAGGGGAGATCGGGAGTCTCGAGCCCGGGAGGGTGGCTGACTTCACGGTCTGGGACTGGGCGGTGGGGGCGCTGGCCTCGCACCGGGACGCCCTGGCGCGGGACCTGCATGAGCGTGTCTTCGCCTGGATGACCTTGGGGGACGAGCGCAATCTGGTGGGGACCTGGGTGGCGGGAACGCGGCGCTACGCGCGTCAGTGAGGCGCTGAGGATGGACGGGTGTGGCTGAGTCAGCTGCCCCGGTAGGTCGCATAGGACCAGGGGCTCGCCAGCAGAGGCACGTGGTAGGCCGCCGCCTCGTCCGCCAGGCCGAAGTCCAGCACCACGCGATCGAGGAAGGGCGGATCCGGCAGGGCCACGCCCCGGCCGCGGAAATAGGCCGCCACCTCGAAGACCAGCCGGTACCGGCCGCGCCGCATTTCGTCACCCGACAGCAAGGCCTGGTCCGCGCGGCCGTCCGCGTTGAGCACAAGGCGTTTCACCGGCTCGGCCTCGGGCGCTTCGCCGTCGCCCGCCAGCCGGTACAGCGCCACGGCCATACCGCCTGCGGGGCAGCCATTCATCGTGTCCAGCACGTGGGTGGTGAGCTTTCCCATGGCATCCTTTCACGGTGCATTGCCTTCGCCGCCCGCCGTTGCCCACGTGGGTGTCGAGCACGTGCGGCCGGCTTGCCAAGTGGGCCAAAGTGTATACACTTTGGCCACCTCCGACCATCCCAGCGCCATGCCCCCGCCACGCGCCCCCGACCTCGACTTGTCCGCGCCGCGCCGCAAGCGGGGCGCGGCAGCGGCGGCCGACAGCGGGGCCACCGAGCGCATCGTCCAGGCCATCACGGCGGCCATCGTCGAGCGGCGGCTGATGCCGGGCACCAAGCTGGCCGAGCAGAAAATTGCCGACATCTTCCAGGTCTCGCGCACCATCGTGCGCCAGGCCCTCAACCGCCTGAGCCGCGACCGGCTGGTGAGCCTGGCGCCCGCTCGTGGCGCCCGCGTGGCCGAGCCCAGCGTCGAGGAGGCCCGCCAGGTGTTCGAGGTGCGGCAGATGCTCGAGTCGGCCCTGGTCCGCCGCCTGGCCGCCACCATCACGCCACCACAGCTGGCGGAGCTGCGCGCGCATCTGCAGGCCGAGCAGTCCGCGGTGAACCGCATCGACGTGCCGGGGCGCACCCGGTTGCTGGCCGATTTCCATGTCGTGCTGGCCCGCATGCTCGGCAACGAGACGCTGGCCGAGCTGCTGGCCGAGCTGCTGTCACGCTGCTCGCTCATTGCCTTGATGTACCAGTCGGCCCATTCGGCCGAGCATTCCCTCCAGGAGCACATGGCCATCGTCGACGCGCTGGAGCGGCAGGACGCCCGCACCGCGCAGCGCCTGATGGAGGCGCACCTGCGCCACGTCGAACGCCAGCTCCACCTCGATCCCCGCATCCCCGACCTGCACGCGGCCCTGCGCCCCACCCCATGAACCGAACGCCTGACGCTTCCCTGTCTTCGCCGGCCCCCTATCCGCGTGACCTGCGCGGCCACGGCGCGGACCCTCCGCACGCCGCCTGGCCAGACCAGGCGCGCATCGCCGTGCAGTTCGTGCTCAACGTGGAAGAGGGTGGCGAGAACAGCGTGCTGCACGGTGACGCCGGCAGCGAGCAGTTCCTCTCGGAGATGTTCAATCCGCCCAGCTTCCCCGCGCGCCACCTGAGCATGGAGTCCATCTACGAGTACGGCTCGCGCGCCGGGGTGTGGCGCCTGCTGCGCGAGTTCGAGTCGCGCCGCATGCCGCTGACGGTGTTCGCGGTGGCCATGGCATTGCAGCGCCAGCCCGAGCTGGCCCAGGCGCTGGTCGAGCAGAAGCACGAGATCGCCTGCCACGGCTGGCGCTGGATCTCCTACCAGACGGTGGACGAGGCCACCGAGCGCGCCCACCTGCAGCAGGGCATGCAGGTGCTGGAGGCGCTCACCGGGGAACGCGCGCTCGGTTGGTACACCGGGCGCGACAGTCCCCACACGCGGCGCCTGGTGGCCGACCACGGTGGCTTCGCGTACGACAGCGATTACTACGGCGACGACCTGCCTTTCTGGCTGCGGGTGCGCCGCAGCGACGGCCAGCGCGTGCCGCACCTGGTCGTGCCCTACACCCTGGACGCCAACGACATGCGCTTCGCGCTGCCGCAGGGCTTCGCCACCGGCGAGGATTTCTTCCACCACCTGCGCGACACCTTCGACGTGCTCTATGCCGAGGGCGACCCCGACGGCCTGGACCGGCCCAAGATGATGAGCGTGGGCATGCACTGCCGGCTGCTCGGCCGGCCCGGCCGCATGCGCGGCCTGCAGCGTTTCCTCGACCACATCGAGGCCCATGAGCATGTCTGGGTGTGCCGCCGCATCGACATCGCCCGCCACTGGCAGGCCACCCATCCCTTCGACGAACGCAGTGCCTTCGACTGGGGCTGAGGATGGAAGACCCTGACCGGCACGAGGAGGCACACACCATGAATGACCGCCCGCTGGACCTGGCAGGGCTCAACGCGGCCGCCCCGGCCGCGTGCGTGGCCGCGCTGGAGGGCCTCTACGAGCACTCGCCCTGGGTGGCCGAGCGGGCCGTGGCCTCGCGGCCCTGGCGCAGCCTGCCGCATCTTCGGCAGGCGCTGCGGCAGATGGTGGACGAGGCCGGCCACGCGCAGCAGCTTGCTTTGCTGCGCGCGCACCCGGAACTCGCGGGCCGCGCGCAGGTGGCGCAGGCCTTGACGGCCGACTCCGCGCACGAGCAGGGCCGCGCCGGGCTCACGGCCTGTACGCCGGTCGAGTTCGAGCGGCTGCAAGGCCTCAATGCCGCGTACGGCGCGAAGTTCGGCTGGCCGTTCATCCTGGCCGTGCGCGGGCCGCGCGGCGAGGGGCTGACGCGCACCCAGATCATCGACACCTTCGCACGCCGGCTCGAGGATCTCCCCGAAGCCGAGTTCCAGGAATGCCTGCGCCAGGTGCACCGCATCGCCGAACTGCGGCTGGACGAGCGCTTCGGCACGGCGCCCGTGCTGGGTCACCAGGCCTGGGACTGGGCCGAGGCGCTCGCGCGGCACAGCGACCCCGGCTTTGCCGAGCGGGGGCAGCTCAGCGTGGCCTACCTCGGCGAGGCCCACCAGGCCTGCGCGCGCCAGCTCGCGCAATGGATGCGCGAGGACTGCGGCTTCGACGAGGTGGTGATCGATGCGGTGGGCAACGTCGTGGGCGTCTACCACGGCACCCGGCCCGAGGTGCCGCGGCTGCTGAGCGGCTCGCACTACGACACCGTGCGCGACGCCGGCCGCTACGACGGCCGGCTGGGCATCTTCGTGCCCATGCTCGCGGTGCGCGCGCTGCGGCGCGCGGGGCGGCGGCTGCCTTTCGGCATCGAGGTGGTGGGTTTCGCGGAGGAGGAGGGCCAGCGCTACAAGGCGGTGTTCCTGGGTTCCAGCGCGCTGGCGGGCCGTTTCGAGGCGGCCTGGCTGGACCAGGTCGACGCCGAGGGCGTCCCGATGCGCGAGGCCATGCGCCGCGCCGGCCTGGACGCGCGGGACATCCCTTCGCTGGCGCGCGATCCGGCCCGCTACCAAGGCTTCGTCGAGGTGCACATCGAGCAGGGACCGGTGCTGTGCGAGCGGGGCCTGCCGCTGGGCGTGGTCAGCGCGATCAACGGCAGCGTGCGCTGCCTGGGCGAGGTGGTCGGGCAGGCCAGCCATGCCGGCACCACGCCGATGGACCGCCGGCGCGACGCCGCCGCGGCGGTGGCCGAGCTGGTGCTCTACCTGGAGCGGCGCGCGGCGTCGGTGCCCGACCTGGTGGGGACGGTGGGGCAGCTGGAGGTGCCGTCCGGCTCGGTCAACGTGGTGCCTGGCCGCTGCCGGTTCAGCCTCGACATCCGCGCGACCACGGACGCCGTGCGCGATGCCTGCCTGGCCGATGCGCGGCGCGAGCTGGCGCTGATCTGCGAGCGCCGCGGCCTGCGCCACACGCTGGAAGAGACGATGCGCGCGGCGGCGGCGCCGAGCGATCCGGCCTGGCAGGCCCGCTGGGCGCGGGCCGTCGACAGCCTGGGCCTGCCAGTGCATCGCCTGCCCAGCGGCGCGGGGCATGACGCGATGAAGCTGCACGAGGTGATGCCCCAGGCCATGCTGTTCGTGCGCGGGGAGAACGGCGGCATCAGCCACAACCCGCTGGAGTCCACCACCAGCCACGACATGGACCTCGCCGTGCAGGCATTCGCCGCGCTGCTGGAACAGCGGGCCGCCGAGCTGGGTGGAGAGCAGGCATGAAGGTGCGGGGGGCCACGGGCGCGCTTCGACCTCCACCCGTTCGTGCTCAGGTATCGAAGCATGCGGAGTCAGCGAGTCCACAGTGCCCGGAAGGTTGACCCTCTCTCAAAACCAACTCGCTCCTGAGACCTCACCTGGACACCCCATGGACACCATCGCCCAAAGACTCGACGCCTGGATCGACGCCCACTTCGACGAGGAGGTTCGGTTCCTCCAGGCGCTGGTCCGCGTGCCCACCGACACCCCGCCCGGCGACAACGCGCCGCACGCGCGGCGCACGGCCGAGCTGCTGCGTGGCTTCGGCTTCGAGGCCGAGACGCACGAGGTGCCTGCGGACCTGGTGCGGGCGCAGGGCATGCGCTCAGTCACCAACCTGATCGTGCGACGGCGCTATGGCGAGGGGCCCACCATCGCCCTGAACGCGCACGGCGATGTCGTCCCGCCGGGGGAGGGGTGGACGCACGATCCCTATGGTGGCGAGATCGCCGACGGCCGCCTCTACGGCCGTGCGGCCGCGGTCAGCAAGAGCGACTTCGCCACCTACACCTTCGCGCTGCGCGCCCTGGAGTCGCTGGGCCTGCCGCTGCGGGGCGCGGTGGAACTGCACTTCACCTACGACGAGGAGTTCGGCGGGGAGCTGGGGCCGGCCTGGCTGCTGCGCGAGGGGTTGACCCGTCCGGATGCCCTGATTGCCGCGGGCTTCAGCCACCAGGTGGTGAACGCGCACAACGGCTGCCTGCAGCTCGAGGTCACGGTGCGCGGCGTGATGGCGCATGCGGCGATACCGGACAGCGGGGTGGACGCGCTGCAGGCGGCGGTGTCCATCCTGCAGGCGTTGTACCGGCTGAACGACGGCTACCGACAGCGCTGCTCGGCGGTGCCCGGCATCCGCCATCCGTACCTCAACGTCGGGCGCATCGAGGGCGGCACCAACACCAACGTGGTGCCTGGGCATGTGGTGTTCAAGCTGGACCGCCGCATGATTCCCGAGGAGGACCCCGCGGAGGTCGAGCGTGAGATCCGCGGGACCATCGAGGCGGCGGCTGCGGTGTGTGCGCCGGGCATCACGGTGGCGGTGCGCCGCCTGCTGCTGGCCGAGGCCTGGCGGCCGGATCCGCGCAGCGCGCCGCTGGTGCAGGCGCTGCAGCGCCATGCCGAGGCGGTGTTCGGCGAGCTGGTGCCGGCCGTGGGCACGCCGCTGTACACCGACGTGCGGCACTACGCGGCCGCTGGGGTGCCGGCGGCGATCTACGGCGCAGGGCCGCGCACGGTGCGCGAGAGCAACGCCAAGCGGGCCGATGAACACCTGGTGCTGGCGGACCTGCGCGGTGCGACCCGGGTCGTGGCGCGCACGCTGGGCGAGTGGCTGGCGCCGCAGGCCGGGGAGGCTGTCACATCCCGCTGAGCCGCCACGCCTGGACGGCCGAGGTGACGCTGTCGCACCAGATGAAGCAGCGGGCCGCATGCGGTCAGCCCGAGCCCGCCGATCGCGGCCGCGGAAACCTGGGTGAGAAATGTTCTGCGTTCCTTGTCGGGTGGTGTCATCGGAGTCTCGGGCTTGATGGGGGCGTGGTGTGTTCGTGAAACAGCGAACAAGTCGGCTGCTGACGCGTACTTCGTCTCAGCTGGACGGCGGCCTGCGCGGGTACAGGCCCCAGACGGGCACGTCCTTGTAGGCTTCCAGGGCGCCTGACCAACTGGCGCTGCGCGTGATGCGCAGCCACCCCGCCGCGGCGTCGGGCGCGCCGTGCTCGACCGCGTAGGTCAATGCGGCCATGTTGAAGCAGGTCCCGCTGGATTCGGCCCAGTCCCCGGGCCCCAGGGGAGCGTCGCCGTAGTACATCGCCGTGCCGGACGGCAGGGGTTGCAGGGCGCTGAAGTTGCCGCCGCCATGCGCTTCATAGACGGCGTAGGCCGCGCCCCAGGAGGCGAGCCAGGTGCCCGGGGCGGTGCTGGGCGGCGTGGAGTAAGGCACCTGGTAGACGGAGAACCGGCGGTAGCTCCAGGTGCCGGCGGCTCCGCTGCCGGCGCGGTCGATGACCTGCCGGTAGCAGAAGTCGCGGACGATCCGGTGGTCGGCCTGGGCGGTGGGCGAGAGGGTGGGTGAGAGGTCCCAGCCGTGGCCGAAGGCCATGGTGATGACGGCCTGCATCCACGGCGCATCCCACCAGTGGGTGCCGTCGGTCCCGTAGGGTGAGGTGCCGCCTCCACCGTAGAGCCCCGCGCAGCCCAGGTTGTTCTTCCAGGCGCCGCCGTCGCGCGTCCCGTCGACATAGCGACCGCGGTAGGCTGCGCAGTTCGCTTCCCAGGCGGCCTTCAGGCTTGCGTGGCTGGGATGGGCCTCCGGGGTGGCCACGAGGGCCTGCACGGCGGTGCGTAGGCTCCAGCCACGCCCCCGCGTCGGGCCGTTGAAATAGAGCGAAGCCGCATGCTCGCGCGTATCCTGGCTCAGCTGCATGTAGTTCCAGAAGTTCCACAGCAGGAGTTCGTCGAGGAAGAACCAGCGGCCGGTCAGCAGCCAGGGCAGGTAGGCCAGCGAGGGTTGGTGGTCGGTGTCCGGTGCGGCGCTGATGCCGCCGCGCTGGTTCACGCCGCCGCTGCCGGCAGGCACGGAGGGCGTGCCGTTCCAGGTGATCGAGATGTCGGGGAATTCGGTGTAGGTGGGCGGCTCGTGGGTGGCCTCGTTGCGGTGGTGCGTGGGCCAGGCGCCGGCTGCCAGGCCATTGGCCACCACGTACCGGTAGGCGCGCGGGTCGGCGCCTCCGGCGAGGTAGAGCGCGCTCCAGGTGGGCAGGATGCCGATGTGGTGGCTGAAGCCCGCCGTGGCCATCGCGGGGTTGGTGTCGCCGGGCCAGTTGGGCGTGTAGCGCTCGGTGAAGGCGTAGGCCGCCTCGTGGGCCCCGGGCGCGTAGTTCGGGACCATGCGGCTGGCCATCAGGTAGGCCGTGTCGTGCCTGGGGGTGATCTGCGGGTCCGTGCCGCTCCAGTGGCTCCAGCTGGTGCCGTCGACCAGCGGGATGCGCGTGTGGTGCTTGATGTCCAGCGAGGCATTGCTGAACACCTGCGTGCCGCCGATGGTGACGAGGTAGCTGCGGACGTCGTTGCTCGCGTTGGCCACCAGCAGGTAGCCGTTCTCCACCCAGGGGAAGACCTCGACCTGGCCGCCCTTGTAGAGGCGCACGTCCGCCCACAGCACGAGGTGGCTGGAGCCGGCCACGGGCTTGCGGTAGATGAAGTTGCTCATCACGGGGCCGGTGCAGACCGTGCGCCGCAGGTCCGCGGTGCCGACGCTGCTCTTGAGCGACCAGCTGAACGCGCCGGCGGTGATGGTCACGGCCGGCAGCGCGGCCGCGAGGTCGGCCTCGCTCAGCGCCGTGCCGGTGGGGGCGGTGCCGGCGGCCAGGGTCAGGCGCTTGTCGACCCCTGCGGTGCAGGTCGCCCGGCCGGCGACGATGGCGTGCCGCAGGGAGCCGTCGGGCCAGACGGTGAGCGGGCTGCACTGCCAGTCGGTGGCACCGGCCGCCAGGGCGACCTTGCCCGCCGGGATGTCCCCTTGGGCAAACACATGGCCGAAGGCGAAGGGCAGGTCGGCCCCGCCCCGTGCCGAGCTGATGACGAACGAGGGCAGGCCGGGGGAGGCAGCGGGTGCCCCGGGCTGCGGCGTGGGGCCGGTGCCCGTGGCGGGCGGCGTGGCCGGGTCGGTGCCTGCGCCGCTGCTTCCGCCGCTGCTTCCGCCGCCCCCGCCGCAACCCGCCAGGCCCATTCCGCCAATCACCATCGAAAGCTGGGTGAGGAAGGTTCTGCGGTCTGGATGGTGGTTCATGAACTGTCCGGGCAATGCCATGTGAAGCTGCCCGGATTGTTCTGGGATCACGCCCCTGCCGGAGGGCCCAACTGTTTCAGGATCGGGCCATGCGGTGTCTGTTGTTGCCGATTGTGTGGGTGGTTACGAGTGGGCGCCCTGCGCGGGGATTGATACATATGCCTGCGCATGGGCTGTGGCGCGGGTTGCTAGGCGAGTGCCCAGGCTCCCGCCCCAGGAGGCGTTGAGCGCACGCTCACAACCCCAGATAGGCCTTCTTGATCCGCTCGTCGTGCAGCAGCGACTGCCCCTCGCCCTCCATCACGATGCGCCCCGTCTGGATGACGTACCCGTAGTGCGCGATCCCCAGCGCCTTCTGCAGGTTCTGCTCCACCAGCAGGATGGACACGCCGGTCTTGTTGACCTGCTGGATCACCTCCAGCACCTTGGTCACGAACTTCGGCGCGATGCCCCAGGAGGGCTCGTCCAGCATCAGCAGCTTGGGCTTGGCCATCAGGCCGCGCGCGATTGCCAGCATCTGCTGCTCGCCGCCGCTCATGGTGCCGGCAAGCTGCGTCGAGCGCTCCTTCAGGATCGGGAACAGGCCGAACATCTCGTCGATCATCCCCGCCACCTCATGGCGGTCCTGGCGCGTGTAGGCGCCCAGCTCCAGGTTGCGCCGCACCGTCAGGCGCGGGAACAGGCGCCGCCCCTCGGGCACCAGCGACAGCCCCATCGGCACGCGCCGGTGCGCCGGCACCGTGTGGATCGGCTGGCCGTCGAAGAAGATGCCGCCCGCGTCCGTGTCGTTGAGCCCGGCCACCGCGCGCAGCGTCGTCGACTTGCCGTTGCCGTTGCCGCCCACCAGCGCGACGATCTGGCCCGGCGCCACCTTCAGGCTGACGTCGGAGATCGCCAGCACGTCGTCGTAGCTGACCTTGATGTTCCTGATTTCAAGCATGATGAAACTCCCTTCCTCCCTCAATCCCCGAGGTACGCCGCGATCACCTGCGGGTTGCTGGACACCTCCTGCGGCGTGCCCTCGGCGATCTTCGAGCCGCGGTCCAGCACCACGATCTTGTCGGCGATCGGCATGATCCCCTCCAGCACGTGCTCGACGATCAGGCAGGCGATGCCCAGCTGGCGGATCTTCAGCACCACGTCGACGGCGTCCTTCACTTCCGAGGGGTTCAGCCCCGCCATCACCTCGTCCATCAGCAGGATGCAGGGCTGGGTGGCCAGCGCGCGCGCCACCGCCAGGCGGCGCTGCTCGCTGATGGTCATGCTGCCCGCGGGCTTGTCGGCGAAGCGGTCTAGGTTGGCGAAAGTCAGCCATTCCATCGCCGTGTCGCGCGCCTTGGCCACGTTGCGCTGGTGCAGCATGGCGGCCGTCATGACGTTCTCGCAGGCCGTCATGCTGGTGAAGCTGCGCGCCACCTGGAAGGTGCGCCCCACGCCGGCGCGGGCGCAGGCCTCGGGCGGCAGGCCGCCGATCTCGCGGCCGCGCAGCCTGATCGAGCCCTCGGTCGGCGGGCTGTAGCCGGCCACGCAGTTGAACATCGTCGTCTTGCCCGCGCCATTGGGGCCGATCAGCCCGACGATCCTGGCCTCGTCGACGGTGAAGGACACGTCCTCGTTCGCCGTCAGCCCGCCGAAGCGCTTGCTGACGTTCTTGACTTCCAGCAGGCGGCTCATGACGCTTCTCCGACGGGCTTGGTGACGACGCGGGGGCTGCCCGCGGCGGCGGTGGAGGCGGGCAGGGCAGCCGCCATGCGGCGCTGCTCGCGCAGGGCCGCGCGGCGGCGCCAGAAGTTGCGCCAGCCGCCGACCACGCCGGTCGGGTAGAACACCGCCACGACGATCAGCAGTGCGGCATAGATGATGGTGTCGGTGCCGCGGCCGCTGCCGCCGAACACCGTGCGGGTGAACTCCTCGATGCAGGTCAGGCCCACCGAGCCCACCACCGGCCCGAACAGCGTGCCCACGCCGCCCAGGATCGACACTAGGGCCATCTTGATCGACAGCGCCGTTGACAGCACCGAGTTCGGGTCGATGTAGAGCTCCTTCTGGGCGTACAGGCTGCCGCCGGCGGCCGTGAAGAAGGCGCTCACCGACAGGGCCACCTGCTTGTACAGGGCGATGTTCACGCCCACGCTGCGCGCCGCGTCGGGCTCGTCCTTGATGGCGCGGAAGTAGTAGCCCAGCCAGCTGCGCTCGATCCACCAGTTCGCGCTCAGGGTCAGCAGCAGCAGGCCCAGTGCCAGCCAGTAGTAGGGCAGCTTGGTGGCGAAGTTCATCCACAGCCAGCCGGTGTGGTCCATCGGCAGGTACAGGCCCACGGCCGCGCCGCCGTACTCCCATTCGTTGAAGAAGATCTGCACCAGCTCGGCCACGGCGATGGTGGCCATGGCGAAGTAGTGGCCCTTGAGGCGGAAGCACGACCAGCCGAAGGCCAGGCTCAGCGTGGCCGCGAGCACGCCGCCGGCCAGGACGCCCACCCAGGGGTTGATGCCGAACTTCACCAGCAGCAGCGTCGAGCAGTAGGCGCCCAGCCCGTAGAAGGCCGCGTGGCCCAGCGAGGCCTGGCCGGCGTAGCCGCCCACGATGTTCCAGGCCACGCCGAACTGCGCCGCCATGAGGACCAGGATGGCCAGGTTGAGGTGCGAGGCGTCCACGCAGAACGGCAGCACCAGGGCCGCGGCCAGGCTGGCCAGGGGCAACAACAAAGATTTTTTCATGGTGGTCTCCTCACGCCTTGCCGAGCAGGCCTTGCGGACGCAGCATCAGCATCGCCAGGAACAGCGCGAGCACGATGGCCAGCTTGTACTGGGGCCCGAGCAGCAGCCCGCCCATCACCTCGATCACGCCCACCAGGATGCCGGCCCAGAAGGCTCCGGTGACGCTGCCGAAGCCGCCCAGGTTCACCACCACGAAGGCCAGCAGGATGAAATTCGCGCCCACGTCGGGGAAGATCGGGAAGAAGGTCGACAGCAGCACCCCGGCCACGCCGGCGCAGGCCGCGCCGATGCCCCAGGCCAGCGAGAACATCTTGCGCGAGTCGATGCCCATCAGCCGGGCCGCGTCCTTGTCGGCCGCGGTGGCCTCCAGGGCCGCGCCCAGCCGAGTGCGGTGCAGGAAGAAGTAGATGATCCCCGTGACCACGATGGCGCCCAGGCCCGCCACCAGCTGCGGCTGGCCGAGCTGCAGGCCGAACAGCTTGACCGTGCCGCTGACTGAGGAGTTCTCGATCGAGCGGTAGTCCGGCTTCCACAGGAACTGCGCCAGGCCGCGCAGCAGGAACATGATGCCGAAGGTCGTGAAGATCTGCGACAGCATGGGCGCGTTGATGATCCGCACGATGATCAGCCGGTACACCAGCACGCCGAAGGCGAACAGCATCAGCGCGGTGAGCGGCAAGGTCAGCAGCGGGTCGAGCGCGAACAGCGCGAAGCCCCAGAAGGCCGAGTACATGCCCAGCATGAGGAATTCCCCGTGGGCGAAGTTCACGATGTCCATCACGCCGAAGATCATCGTGAGGCCAATCGCCACGAGGGCGTAGATCAGTCCGAGCAGCACGCCCGAGGCGAGCGTCTGCAGCAGTATGTCGGCATTCATGTCGTCAGGTTCCTGCGAGGTCGGTCGAGGGATGTCTGTCGTCAGGCCTGCCGCCTTACTTGCGCTGGTCCCACTTGGGCATGGGCCAGATCACCTCGCGCGAGGCGAGGTTGAACGGCCACACGGTGTTGTACTTGCCGTCCACGATCTGCACCAGGATGCCCTGGCCCAGGGTGTTCTGCCCGGTGGCGTCGAACTTCACGCCCTGCCACGGCATGATCAGGTTCTTGCCGGGGATGTCGGTGGCGACCAGGGCCTTGCGGATGGCCTCGGGCTCGGTGCTGCCGGCGCGGTTGATGGCGTCGGCCAGCACCATCAGGCCCGTGAAGGTGCGCGAGGAGTTGCCGGTGAAGTTGATGTTGTACTTGGCCTTGAAGAGGTCGTTGACCTGCTTGATCAGCGGGTTGTGAGTGGCCAGGTCCATGGCCCACACTTCACGCGTGATGACGTACTCGGCGTCCTTGCCCAGGGTCTTGATGAACTCGGTGTCGGTGAAGCCGGCGTTGTTGGCCAGGATCATGTCGGGCGAGAAGCCCAGCTCCTTGTACGTCTTCATCGACAGGATGGCGTCGGCGGTATACGAGGACTGCAGCACGAGGTTGGGGTTGGCGGCCTTGAGGGTCTGCACCTCGGAGGTCAGCTGGGTGGTCTTGGCGGGGTAGCTGACCTGCTTGACCAGGTTGTACTTGAACTCGGGGATCAGCTTGCTTTGCAGCTTGGTGGTCTCGGTGCCCCACAGGCCGTTCTCGTTGAGCGAGGCGATGTTGCCGGGCTTGATGCCTTTCTTCGCCTCCAGCTCCTTCAGGAACTGGAAGGCGTTGTGCACGAACAGGTCATCGTGCGGGGTGGTGCGGAAGAACCACTTGAAGTTGCGCTGCGTGAGCGAGCTGGACGAGGACTCGGGGTTGAGGAAGGGCACCCCGGCGCGCTCGGCCACCTGGCTGGCGGTGGCGGTGACGGCGCTGTTGTAGGCGCCGACGATGGCGACCACCTTCTCCTGCGTGATCAGCCGCTCGGCCTCGGTGGCGCCGGTCTGCGGGTTGGCCTGGTGGTCGGCGAACACCAGCTTGATCTTGGCGCCCTTGAGGTTGGGCAGGCCTTTGCCGGCGGAGAAGGGCAGGTCGGGCGCGTTGGGCGTGCCGTTGTTGATGATGTCGGCCGCCAGCTCGAGCGCGTTGCGCAACTCACCGCCCACGGAGGCGGCCGGTCCGGTCAGGGGATAGATCACCCCGATCTTGATTTCCTGCTGGGCGTGGACGTTGAAGGACAGGGACAGGGCCAGCGCTGCGGCGGCCAGTTGGGCCTTGGGAAAGAACTTCATGGAGACTCCTGAATACACACCACCATGGCGGATGGGGCGCAGTCTAGGGACCCGGTTTCGCGCAGGAAAACGAAAAATTTTCTGTTCTTGTGATCGGATTTTTAGGTGCTTGCGTGAAGGTGGGTGGGTGTCAATCGGCAGTTACCAGCCGGGGCACCCGATGGAGGGAAGGGTTTACCCAGGAGCGCATTGCGCTTGGGAAGGCGGTGCAGTCACGACGCAGTCAACGAGCGCGTCTCTCCTACCCTCAGTCCACTCCCCAGCACGCCGAACAGCCCGAACAGCCCGAACAGCCCGCCGCGCAGCCGACAACTCCCCGTTTGCCTGTCGAAGGTGCGAAGTCAGCGCGTGTTTCTCCACCACCGCTTCGCCCACCACTCCCCGTTCGGGCTGAGGTATCGAAGCCTGCGCCCTCCGTGAGCATGCTGGAGATGTGGCTGAACGCGCGGGCTCGATGAGGACGCTCATCCCTCTTTTGGGGGCGCCTCCCAGGAGAGGGGCGTAAGCACATGTAAGTAAAACTTCGATGGCCGTCAATATTTAACGTTCCTCGGGTATGTTCCGCGCCGAAGGTCGAGCTTCTGGGTCGACCAGCGATGTCAACAAGTCAGCCAGGGATGCAGTTGCCGATGAAGTACTTCCACGCTGTTGCCGGCCTTCGAGTGGAGCCGTGCCATCTTCATCGCAACACCCCAGCCAGCAGCGTCCAGCCGGCGCTTCCCCCTCGCATCAAGTTCCCTTTCCAGCATCTCGCGAAACCATCGCGGGCTGCCGCATGCCCATTTGCCAGGCCGATGACCCATCGACGGCAGCTTGAGATTCAGCGATTCAAAAAACAGTAGCAGCAAGAAGAAGGACCCCGCAGCATGGCCACAGTGACCCAGGTAGGAGCGAATTGGAGCAGTTTGTATTACGACGAGAGCGGCCAGTGGCTGCAGAGCGAGTTGCCGTCCCGGCCGGTGGTGGGCAACGAGTCGGGCCCGCTGGCGAATGGTTCATTCGGCACCTTGTATGAGCTGGTGGGTCCCGCACCCCAGCCGGCACCTGCGCCCGCACCTGTGGCCGCTGCGGCACCGGTCGCTGCGCCTGCTCCTGTGCCTTTGGGTCGGAATGAGATCGACCAGTTCTACGTGCAAGGGGTGAACTGGGCGCTGAGCGACCCGGCTTACGCTGGCATGCTGCGAGTGGGCCCGCTGCCAGCGGCCAGCTACCAGGACGTCCTGGTGCGGGACGCTGGGCGGCCCTGGTGGGTGATTGCAAGCCATGTGGAGCCGGACAACAGCTACCAGCACGCTTACTTCGACCTGGACGCCTTCACAGCTTGGTATGCGGCACAACCCAGCGCCGCGTCGCAAGCGTTCGCGCAGCTTCACGGGCGCAGCGTGTCAGGTTATTCCACGGTGGGAGCGGACGGTCCCCAGCAGATGTCGGTGATCCTGGGCAGCGGGGCGCGGCTGTGGATGCGAGTCTCCACGCAAGACAATGGTACGGCGAGCCTGCAGGCCGACAACGTCGACTGGAGCGTCGTGTACACCGCACCGCCACCAGCCGCGCAGGCGCCCATTCCGGTGTCAGCACCGCCCGGTGCGACAGCACCGGCGCCTGCACCGATGACGCGTGCAGAGCCGCCGCCGCTGAGCGAGAACGACCTGACGGCGCTGAAGCTGATGCTGCGCGACCCTGTCAACCAGGAAGTGCTGGCGCGCTATGGCAACCCCGGCTTGGGCTTGCCGGCGGGCTACCTGGGCGACCTGATGCGCAAGCGTTACGGCAATGAACTGGCCACACAGCTGTATCAGCTGGACCAGGCCTTGGCCAGGCTGCGGGGGACCTATACCGCTGCCATGAACGCGGCGATGAACAACCCCCTCTACATGAACTTTCTGCCCTCCTGGGCACAAAGCCAGGAGGGCAGCCTCATGACCACGGTGGGTCCCCGCGACTCGGTACAGGTCATGCAGGATGCGCCCGGATGGCGCTTAATCCAGCACAACGAGACAGACAACTCATATGTGTGGAGCGCCTTCGACCCGCAGGCCTTCATGCATTGGTATGTGCAGCAGAACACCGATGCATCGAGGTTGTTCAAGGCCGTGTATGGCGACAACCTCGCAGTCGATGTACACCGCAGCCCCACCGACGCGCCTTCCTTGGACGCTCCCACCGTCCACTGGAGCCCAGGCCTTCTGTCAGTGCCCTTGGACGGCCACGACGAACTGAATGAGCCGGATGCGGTGTTCTTCGATCCCCTGATGGGCTTCGTGACGCAGGAGGAGAACTACAAGGTCGAGTCCGATTGGACGGACATGATCATCCCGGTGCTGATGGCTGGCGCCGTGGCGGCTGCAGCGAGTCCGGTCGGTGCACAGGCACTTGGCTTCACCTCGGGAACCACGGGGTTCGCGGTCGCAGCAGCGGGGGTAGGGGCGGCGACCTCGTCGATGATGACGGGGTTGATGATGAACGGTCGCATCGACATGGACAACGTGTTGAGAAGCGCGCTGGTGGGCGTGATCACGGCCGGCGTGGCCCAAAAGCTCGACTGGGTGGGCGTGGACCCCAACAACGTCAACCATGTGGTCGACTGGGGCAGCCACATCACGGCCATCGGTGCGAAGGCCGCGTTCAGCGGTGTGCTTCAGGCCATCACGGGCGGCAAGTTCAGCGAGGGCTTCGCGCAAAGCCTGGCCAACAGCCTTTCGACAGAGATCATGCACGCCATCCAGGCGGCCAACCCGATCGAGCAGAGCGCCTACCGCTTGCTCAACAGCAGCATCGGCAGCGCCTTGCGCATCATTGCCACGCCGGGCGATCCGATGGGGATTGCAGCAGTGGGCTTTTTGAACCAACTCACCGGGAGTATCGAACTGCCGGCCACGGGTTCACCGGAGACAGGCGCAGTGATCGGCAGCTTGGTGGGGCAGATGCCTGCACCTGTGGAGGCCGCCCCCACTCCAACGTCGGTGCTACTGCCGATGCCTGAGCCTGCACCGGAACCGGCAGCGAGCCCGGTGACGCGTGCGCCTGTCCCAGCGCCAGCCCCAGAGCCGATAGCGTCTGACCCTGCTCCGGCTGAGCCGGTGCCGACAGTGCCGGCACCTGCGTCAGCGGCGACGCCCGAAACTCCCTCTTCCTCCGACTCGCAGGTGGTGACCATCAGACCAGATGGGACAGTCGTTGTGACAGCAAACCGACAGGCCGTAACCCGCGACCAGTTGGGCGAGTTCGGGCTCAGCGGTGTAGCGCCATCCACTTTCATGGGACCCTTGACGGAGGAGCAGCTAAGAGCGTGTTTCATAACCCTCGCAGATAGCTCCAGCAAACCAAGGAACAACC
>CBINPE010000094.1:0-19524 GCA_966252435.1 uncultured Burkholderiales bacterium
TTACTGGTGCGGCTGGCAGGAATCGAACCCACGACCCCTTGGTTCGTAGCCAAGTACTCTATCCAGCTGAGCTACAGCCGCGAAGCCACAGAGTATAGCTGACTTTTTCAGCTTGTCGAGACATGACATACAAAATTATTGGGAGATGGCATGGGCCGGCATGGTCCTGGCGCTGAGAACAGCGCACGGCCATGCGACAGCGACGGGCTTGGCGGTGTGAGGAAATGTTGTCCTCCGCGTGAGAAATGATCAATTGCTGACTTCGGAGGGACACCGCATAGTTCGGGCCAGTCTCGGCGACTGCCGTGCTGGCAGTCATCGTCCCAGACTTGAAGCGGCATGAACGAAGCCAAAGAGGAAGACAAGCGTGCATTTCGATCCCGACCTCATCCACCGACTGCGCCACGGCATGCTGCAAGGCCGGCCCCTGAGCGACCTGGTGTGCATGCTCCGCAGCCGGGCCTCGGGCCCCATGACCTCCCTGGCCGTGTTGAACTACTTCATGAAGGCCTTCAACCTCAGGTTCCCCCAGGTGCGCAGGATGTTCGGCGCACTCTGCCTGGGCGGCAGGCTTTGCACCGACGAGGACATGGAGGAGATGCTGCGCAAGCACATCGACTTCCAGGTGCTGGCGGAACTTGTCCAGGCAGGTTCGAGCGCCGAGGCCACCGAGGGCCGGGTGCGGGACGCCGTTGCCTGACCTGAGGCAGTGGCGGGCCGGGTCACGCCCTCAGGCCACGGCCTGCAGCCGCTCGACCAGGAACTCCCTCAGCAGGCGGACCACGGGACGCAGCTGGCTGCGGTCGGCGCAGGCGAGGTAGAGGGGCGAGGCTTCGCCCTGCCAGTCCTCGCACAGCGGCACCAGTGCACCGCGGCGCAGGTCGGCGGCCACGTCGAGGCGCGAGCGGTACGAGATGCCCTCGCCCAGGAGGGCCAGGCGGTGCACGGCATCGCCGTCGTCGCAGCGGAAGCTGCCCTGCACCTCGACCGTCGTCCTCTCCTTGCGGCGCGAGAAAGACCAGCGGTTGTGTGGGCGGTCATTGAGCATGAGGCACAGGCAGTTGTGGTCCTTCAGCGCCTCGGGCGAGGCGGGCCTGCCGTGCTTGCGGAGGTAGGCCGGCGCGGCGCACAGCACGCGGCGGTTGTCGGGCACCACGGGGAGCATGACCAGGTTCGAGTCGGGCGGCTCGCCGTAGCGCAGCGCCACGTCGACCTGCTCGCGGTAGACGTTGGCGATCCTGTCGGACAGCTGCAGGTGCAGCGCCACCTTGGGATGCAGCTTGCGAAATTCGTGCAGCCAGCCCAGCACCAGGTTGCGGCCCAGGTCCGAGGGCATCGACAGCTGCACCCGCCCGCGGATGACGTCGCGCCCCTGGGTGAGGGTCTCGCGCGCGGCCGTGATGATCTCCAGCCCCCGCTCGCACTCGCGCAGGAAGGCCATGCCGTCGTCGGTCAGGCGCAGGTTGCGGGTCGAGCGCACGAAGAGCTTGGTGCCCAGCTCCGCCTCCAGGCGCTTGACCGTGGCGCTGGCCGCGGCGGGGGTCACGCCGATGGCGCGTGCGGCCTCCGACAGGCTGGCGGCGCGCCCGGCGCGCACGAAGAACTGCAGGTCACTCAGGGACGTCATCGGTTGATTTCCAAAGATTGCTTGAAAGTGCCGCAATTCTTTGGTGGTTCATTTGTGAGTGTCAAGCTGACAAAGTGCAGGGCATCGCAACCACGTTGAACTTTGAAAGGAACCTCCATGAAAGCCATCGGTTACCAGCAGCCCCTTCCGGTCGACCACCCCGAGTCTCTGCTCGACATCACGCTGCCCGACCCTGAGCCCGGTCCAAACGACCTGCTGGTCGAGGTGCGGGCAGTGGCGGTGAACCCGGTCGACACCAAGGTGCGGGCGAACGCCAGGCCCGCGCCGGGGCAGTGGAAGGTGCTGGGCTGGGACGCCAGCGGCGTCGTGCGAGCCGTGGGCGCCGCAGTCACACGCTTCAAGCCCGGCGACCGCGTGTGGTACGCCGGCTCGATCCAGCGCGCTGGGACCAACAGCGAGCTGCACCTGGTGGACGAGCGCATCGCCGGGCATGCCCCGCGCTCGCTCGACTTCGCCGCGGCCGCCGCCATGCCGCTCACCGCCATCACCGCCTGGGAGATGCTGTTCGATCGCCTGGGCCTGGCGCCGGGCAAGAGCCAGCACCACGGCCGCTCGATCGTGATCCTCGGGGCGGCAGGGGGCGTGGGCTCCATCATGGTCCAGCTGGCGCGCCGCCTGACGGGCCTGACTGTGATCGGCTCGGCGTCGCGGCCCGAGACGGCGCAGTGGGTGCGTGAGCTTGGCGCCCACGAGGTCATCGACCATAGCGTGCCGCTGGGCGACGAGCTGCGCCGGATCGGCGCCCCTGCGCCGAACTACGTGGTCAGCCTGACGCAGACCCAGCAGCATTTCCCGCACATCGCGGCGGCCATCGCGCCGCAGGGCCGCTTTGGCCTGATCGACGACCCGCAGTCCGGGTCGATCGACGTGAACCTGCTCAAGGGCAAGAGCGTCTCGCTGCACTGGGAGCTGATGTTCACGCGCTCGTCCCATGCCACGCCCGACATCGGCATGCAGCATGACCTGTTGAACGAAGTGGCGGCGCTGGTGGACGCAGGCGTCATCCGCACGACGCTGGCCGAGCACTTCGGCCGCATCGATGCCGCCAACCTGCGCCGGGCCCACGCGCTGCTGGAGAGCGGCAAGTCCCGCGGCAAGATCGTGCTCGAGGGGTTCTGAGGGCAGCGGCGAGAATGCAGGTCCATCGCCTCTTCTTCATCCTTCTCCGCGACCGGACCCGCCATGACCCCTTTCGCCACGCTGCCGCTGCCTGAGCAGCCCACTGTCGTCGCCCCCGATGGTTCGGACGTCCGCGTCCTCCTGGGCCTTCCCGCGGGCGGCATGGCGCACTTCACGCTGGCGGCAGGTCAGGTGGCCGCGGCGGTGACCCACCGCACGGTCGAGGAGATCTGGTTCGTGGTGGCGGGCCGCGGGCAGATGTGGCGCAGGCAGGAGGGACGCGAGGAGATCGTGGATCTCGTGCCCGGCGTCTGCCTCACGATTCCGCTGGGTACGCACTTCCAGTTCCGCGCCTCGCCCACCGAGGCGGTGGCGGCGGTGGCCATCACCATGCCGCCCTGGCCCGGGATGGCGGAGGCCGTGCCGGTGCCGGGGCCCTGGGCCGCTGAGGCTCCCCGCTGAAGGACGGTCCCCATGTCGCAACCGGTGGCCCTCATCGCGAAGGTCCGGCTTGGCGAGCCGGCCTTCAAGCGCTTCCTCCTCGGCAAGCACGCCAAGCTGCTCGCGCGCTGCATCGACGAGGTCCTGGACCAGCAGGGCAGCGCCTACTACGTGTTCCGTTATCTGAAGGCCGAGCAGGCGGTGTTCGCCTTCTTCTACTTCAACCATGGCAACGCGGCCAACCTGGCCGGGTCGGTCGAGCTGTCGGTACTCAAGGCCCTGGCGCCATTGGCCGAGCCTGGCGCGGCCGGTCACGTGCTGTGCTGCCTGGATGCGCTGAACCTGGACCCGCAAGGCCTTGGGGCCTGCACGGCCATCGTCGACCAGCGCTGCGTGGAGGGACAGGCCCTGCCGGACGACGAGTGGCCCCAATGGCAGAAGGACTGCGCCAAGTACTTCTACAAGGAGGTCGAGAAGGACTTCGCGCTGAACTTCTCGAAGGGCCGCATCGTCGACAAGTCCATCGTCAGGCGCTGCGCCAAGCTGGCCGAGGAACGCCGCCTCCAGCGCGTGGTGGCCCATCTGCACCAGGCCTCGTTCACGCGGCCGCTGCGCTTCTTCGGCGACTATTTCTACAACGGCGCGTTCATCTACCACCAGTCGGGGAAGACCACGCCATTGCCCGAGCTGGACCCTCGGACCTTCCAACCCATGCCCTATGGCGGGGCCGATGCGCACCATGCGGTGGTCGACGGGAAGATGCGGCGCGTCGACGTGGCCACGTTCCGCAAGCTGCAGAAGGGCGAGGTCCGCTACTTCAAGGACCGGCAGCAGGTGTTCGATGGCAACCTGGACCCGATGCCCCAGGCCGACGCGGCGAGCTTCGAACTTACCTGGGCGCACGCGGCGCAGGACGCGCATCACCTGTACTTCGCAGGCCTGTGCCTGCCCAAGGCGGAGCTGGGCGTGTTCCGATTCGAGCCCCATGGTTATTTCCATGCCGAGAAGCTCCTGATGGCGGAGAACGCCGTCTACATGGGTGACCGTCGCGTGCCGGTGGATCCCGGATCGTTCGAGGTCATCGAGGCCGTGCCTGACGAGACGACCGGCGTGGCTTTCAGCTTCATGTACGTGGTGAAGGACCGGCAGGGGTGCCATGTGCTGTACCGGGAACTCGATGCGCAGGGCCGCCATGCCGACGCGACGCTGGTCCGCACGGACGATGCCGGGCGCACCCTGGCCGAGCTGAAGCAGCAGCGGGCACGGGCCTACCAGGCCCGCTTCGCGGATTTCCCGCCGGACATGCAGGGCGAGGACACGATCGCCCATGCCGAGCGCTTTCGCGCGTGGGCGCAGGTGCATTTCGAATCCGCGTACCAGAACTACCGGTACTTCACCAGCGGCCTGCTCTACGTGCCGGTCAACAACTACTTCCATGGGGCCTTCCACCAGCAGCGGTATGCCGAGGTCCTGGCGTTCTACGAGCGCATCCGGTCCACGGCCTGGCTCAACCCGCACCTGTTCCATCACACCGCCTGCTGCTACACGGCCTTGGGGCTGCATGAGGAGGCGATCGACGAGGTGCGCAAGGCCTGCGTCTTCGGCTATGCGCACCTCGACCGCCTCTGGGCGGATGAAGATCTCGGGCCCTTGTGGCACCACGCCCGCTTCCAGGCCTGCCGTGCGGCGTTCTCCGGCCCTGGCAGAAAGCTGGCGCAGCCCGAGCTGCTGGACGCCATCGAACGCCTGCCGCTGTCGCTGGACCGAGCCCTCGTCACGGACGTGTCACGCTTCCTTGTCGGGCTGGCCTGTCAGTTCTTGTTCGAAGACCCAGGTGTCTCACCGGTCGACGCCGTGCGGGCGGCGCAGCTGCGACATGTGTTCCAGCGCTGGCTGCGGCTCAGCCCCCTGGGCTACAAGGACGACGAGTTCTACGCCCTCTACCAGAACCACACCCTGCTGCATCCGATGGTGCATGCCCAGAGGTTCCGGACGCTGTTCGGCGCAGCCCATCGGTTCGGCGGCACCATCGACCCCGACGCCATGGCCGACAGTGTCGCCTGCGCGGACCGGCTGCGCCGCGCGGTGGCCTCGGTCACGGACCCGGTGTTGCGGGAGGAGGTCGAGGGCGGGATCGCAGGTGAGGCTTTCCTGCGCCTCGTGCTGCAAAGTTCGCCCGGCGCACCTGCGCTCGGGGTTTCCAAGGCGCCGCCTGTCGGCTGATGTGGATTGCAGGAGAAAGGAACCCGCCATGGTGGACGAGCGCGACGTCAAGGATCTTCAGCAAAGGTTCCCCGCGTCTTTCGCGAATGGGGTGGCTTATGCAGAGGCCCATCTGCGCACGCTGGCGAAGATGGCGCAGCGCGGGATGTTGGCCCACGTCGTGGGTCTTGCATCGCTGCCCCAGGGGGCGGAGCCCCCAGAGATCGACGCCTTCGTCGAACGGCTGGTGCCTCCCGCGGAGCGGATGGTCCGGCGGGATCTGGAAGAGGGCGGCTCGTGTGATGAGAGTGAGGTCCGAGCCTTTCTTGGCGGCTTTCGCATGACGCTGCGACAACGGCTGTCGGCCCCGTAACCTCGGCAACATCACCGCCTTTGGCGGAGGCGAGCGTCTCGCTCAAGCCAGCTTCTTGATCGACCAGGTTTTCCGTGCAGGCACTGCAGAGGCTTCCTCCTCATGCTCCTGCCCATCGCCCAGGAAGGCGCGCAGCGAGATGCCCTCGTCCTTGTAGGCGTCCTTGACGAAGAAGCGGATCACCTCGTGGAGCCATACGCGGCGGCCCATGCGGTAGTACCAGCGGATGGCATGGCGGATCCTGGGGTCGGGGTTCCACAGCCAGCGCAGGAGCGCGCGCGGGCGCAACTGCACGATCAGCTCGATGGCTTTGACCCAGAGGTGCAACTGCCATGGCTTCATGCGCTTCATGGCCAGCACCTGGTGCTTGTAGTCCCATTGGGTCTTGTCGCGCTGGACGATGTGCCGGTCCATCGCGAGGCGGTAGTACGGCGTCCAGCGGTGCGGGGTCACGTACAGCGCCTGGATCTGGTCGGGGTCGTAAGAGATCAGCTGGCGCAAGCCCCGCCACAGATCGGCCGCGCGCTCGTCCTCGAACCCGACCACCCAGGTGGCCATGGACAGGATGTTGTGCTGGCGCAGGAGTTGGATGGCCTGCCGGTCCGTGCTGGTCGTGCCGCCTTTCCTGATCAGCTTGAGCGTCTGCTCATCGGTGTTTTCCATGCCCATCAGGAAGCGCTCGAACCCGGCCTTCTTGTAGAGGTGAAGAAACTCCGCGTCCCGCACGATGTCGTCGGCGCGTGTCGAGCCGACGAGCGTCACGCTGACCTTCTGGTCGATCAATGCCTGCAGAAAGGCCAGCCAGGGCTTGCGCCCCGCGCTGGGGTTCTCATCCGCGAAATTGAACACCTCCACGCCATGCTCCCGGTGCAGCCGTGCAATTTCCCGGGCCAGGCGCACTGGGTCGCGGTGCCGCCACCGGGTCCAGAAGCCGCGCTGGCCGCAGTAGTTGCAAAGGTGCGGGCAGCCGCGCGAGAACTGGACCACCACCGCACGCTTGCCGCCCCAATAGCTGTAGCGGCGGTGGTCGATCAGCTCCCAGCCGACGCGGTAGGCGTCCAGGTCCTCGATGACGGGTGCCTGGGGCGTCGCCATGACCTGGCCGTTCAGCCTGAACGCGATGCCGTGCACCGTCTCCAGCGAGGCCCCTCGTTGCAGCGCCGAGATCAGCTGGCGCACGGTCTCTTCGCCTTCGCCGCGCACGACGACGTCCACATGGGGTTCGTCGCGCAGGATTTCGCGCCAATAGTAGGTGGGGTGGACACCGCCATAGATCAGTTGGGTGTCCGGCAGGGCCGCACGCACCGCCCGGGCCGTGGCCTCGATGATGGGCTGGGCGGAGGACGAACCGGAGTGACCGAACAGGACCGCGTCAGGCTGGCGGGCCACCACCTCGGCCACCATGTCGTCCAGTCTCATCGGGCCGAATTCACCGTCGATCAGGCTCACCTCGTGGCCGTCGTCGAGGAGCGGTCCGCCAATGCACAACAGACCATAGGGAGGCAGCTGCTCTTTGGGAATTCTGCTTCCGATCGCCGGGTGAGGGACATTCACCAACACAATGCGCATAGTCTGGTACTTCTGGTTCGACCGGGGCGATGGTATACCCACGCGCCTGCGCTCCTTTGCGCAGCCCTGCCCAATTCGTCACAGGACATCGCACATGGATGACGCCATGAAACCAACGCAGTACCGGGTCTTGGCGGAACACCGGCTGCACTTCAGCCGCCTGTTCTACCAAGTCGTCGCGTTCATTCTCTTCGTCACGCTTGCGGGCTCGCCGGTTCTGGCATCGCAAGGCGTTCCCGACCGGGTGATCTGTGTGATCATGGGCGGCGTCCTGGCGCTCACCGCTTTCATCACGCATCGCCTGCGACAGCAGGAAGACACCTACGCGCGGCTCTTGCGGGAACTGGAGCAGCCGCCCCTGCTTCAGCCACCCTACTCGGCGCGCTGGGGGGCGCGGGCTCTCGTGGTGGCTTGCCTGCTCTGCGCCGGGCTGGCCCTCATCGTGATGGGGCTGTCGGGCGGACTTTGACGTGGACATGCGAAGTACTGACTGGCTGAGGTGACCATGATCCGACGCGAACGACTGGCAGCCCACCTCGAAGGCGACTTCGTCGTCTTCCTCATCGGCATGCGCATCAACAACCCCCTCAAGGTCCACAAGTGGCTGCCTGTCGCGCGCGCCATGCCCAGGATGATCAAGGAGCTCCGTCAGCAGCCCGAGCTGGGTTTCCTCCACGCCGAGATGTGGTTCTCCCGCACCATCATCCTCGTCCAGTACTGGCGCTCCATGGCGCAGCTGCTGGCCTATGCGAAGAGCAAGGACTCGGCGCACCTGCCAGCCTGGAAAGCCTTCAACAAATCGGTCGGGACCGATGGCTCGGTGGGCATCTGGCACGAGACGTACATGGCCTCGCCGGGTACCTACGAGAACATCTATGTGAACATGCCGCCGTTCGGGCTGGGCAAGGCGGGCACCTTGAGCCCGGCCGCTGGTGGCATGCAATCCGCGGCAGGCAGGCTGGGCACGCGCCAGAAGCCGTCGGCTCCTTGATTTTGCACCCAGCCCCTGGGGCTGCCACCCCATCACTGCAGGAGGGTTCCCATGAGAAGGCTCATCGTCTCCACCTTCATCTCGCTGGACGGCATCATGCAAGGGCCCGGCGGGCCGGAAGAAGACCGCACGGACGGCTTCGCCCTGGGAGGCTGGATGATTCCCTACGGGGACGACACCATGGACCTCGCGGCCTCGGGTTTCGACGCCAAGGGGCGGGAGCTGGTGCTCGGCCGCAGGACCTACGAGATCTTCGAAGCCTACTGGCCCTACCAACCGGCAGGCAACCCGATCGCGGCGACGTTCAATGCCACACGAAAACACGTGGCGTCGCGGACGCTGAGCACCCTCCACTGGCACAACGCGACCCTGCTGCAGGGCGATGCGGCGTCGGCCCTGGCTGAGCTCAAGGCCCAGCCGGGGCCCGACTTGCAGGTGATCGGCAGCGGCAACCTGCTCCAGACGCTGCAGGCCGCCGCGCTGGTCGACGAGTACAACGTGTGGTGCTTCCCCTTGTTGCTGGGATGCGGCAAGACCCTCTTCGGCCAGAGCGCCCAGCCGCTCGCGTTGCGGCTGGTCCGCTCGAAGGTGTCGACCACCGGGGTGGTGATGAGCACCTACGTGCCTGAGGGTGAGGTTCGGCCCGGTTCGTTCCCGAGTGCGGCGCCCAGTGAGAAAGAGCTGGCGCGCCGCAGGCGGATCGCGGATGCCGCATGGTGATCCTTCAAGGTGACGGTGATGGGAGGGCCTCCATGAACCCACCCCCGCTTCAACTCAAGGCGGACTTCATCGCGTCACCCGACGCGCTCTTCGGATGGGCCAAGGGATCCGTGGCGTGGGATGAGCGCATGAAGGCCCGCAAGACAGCCAGCTTCGGGGTGGCATACAACTATTCCCAGATCACGTACCCGGCCTCGCCCATGCCCCCCGAGTTGGAGGCCGTCTGCGACCGGATCGCGCAGGAGATCGGGTTCCGTCCCAACAACTGCCTGCTGAACCACTACCCGGATGGCCTTTCGTCGATGGGTTTCCATTCCGATTCCAGCGAGGCGCTGCGGGCTGGAACGGGGGTGGCCATCGTCTCCCTGGGGGGCGTGCGCGTCATCACGTACCGCAGCAAGCAGGACAGGTCGGTTCAGTTCGAGTACCCGCTGCCAGGGGGCTCGTTGCTCTACATGCCCGAAGAGGTCCAGCAGGACTGGCTGCATGCCGTCCTTCCCAGTGCCGGCGCGGCAGAGCGCATCAGCCTCAGTTTTCGGGACATCGTAGTGGCCACCTGACACCGCCGCACGACTGGCAGCGCGTGCACGGGGACAAGGGCCAGGCCGGCAAACCTGCTACTTCACACGATGCTCTCGCCCGGGCACCTCGTGTCGCTGCTGTACGCCATGCGCCCGCTCATCCGGGCGGCGGCCCGAGGGGCCGGTCCCGGCTGAGGGGGCGGATATCATGGGCGCCGCTTCAGTCCATCCACCGGCTTTTCGAGCTGTACACGAAGGAATCCACCATGACCCTCACCCCGATGACCCGCCTGGCCGGCCTGGCCCTGGTTCCGCTCCTTCTCCTGACCGCCTGCGGCAAAGCCAAGGAGGCGGCGACCGAGAAAGCCGTGGAGAAGATGATCGAATCCCAGATCGAGAAGGAAGGGGGCAAGGCCAAGGTCGACCTCTCCGAGGGCAAGGCCAAGATCACCACCACCGATGCCAAGGGCCAGACCACGGTCATGGAGATGGGGGGTGCCCAGGTCAGCGCCAGCGACGTCGGCCTGGCCTTCTACCCCGGGGCGCAGCCGGTCGAGAAGGAGAACCAGCGCATCCAGACGCCCGAGCAGAACATGGTCACGGCCGTCCTGGAAAGCAAGGACAGCACCGACCAGATCGCCGCCTTCTACCGCGACAAGCTGCGCGCCATGGCGAGCGGCAAGACGATGATGGACAACGCCAGCGGCAAGGACGTCATGATGATCCTGTCCGACGAGAAGAGCGAACAGTCGTACATGGTCAACGTCCACGACAACGATGAGGCCCGGCGTGTCACGCTGACCAGCGTCACGAAGCTGACGCCCAAGCCCTGAGCGGGGAGGGGACGGGCAAGCGTGAAGATTGCGCGTCCCCTGACCCTGGGGGGTCCCGGGGGCTTGACCGGGGTGGTGGCCGCCCCCTACCATGCGGCCCCAATGCAGGAGAGCGGCCACCCCGGGGTGGCCCACCGAAGGCGCAAACTCCCATGAACGCTCAGGTCGACGCCGTGCGGCACCGCACGCGGCCGGGTACTGCAGTCAGGTCAACGCCGTCTGGAGAGCCATCACCTCAGCCGTGATGCACCGAAGGAGCAAGCCTGCCGCGGGTGCGGCGGGTGAATCTCTCAGGTACCGAGGACAGGGGGAGCGGCAGCTTGTACGTCGTCGTTCGTGTCCGTTGGCCGGTTCCCGTTTCCTCATGCTTTCCCGCGGTGCAGGCCGCGGGGCCGTCCACCGCCCGCCGCCGCCGTCCAAGCGCTTCCTCCAAAGGACGCTTGTCATGCGTGTGATCGTTCTCGGTGCCGGCCTGCTCGGCATCACTTCCGCTTACTTCCTCCAGCAGCACGGCCATGAGGTGACCGTCATCGACCGCCAGGCCCAGCCTGCGGCCGAGACCAGCTTCGCCAACGGCGGCCAGATCTCCGTCAGCCACGCCGAGCCCTGGGCCAACCCCAGCGCGCCGCTCAAGGTGCTGCAATGGCTGGGGCGGGAGGACGCCCCCCTGCTGTTCCGCCTGCGGGCCGACCTGCGCCAGTGGGGCTGGGGCCTGCGCTTCCTGCGCGAGTGCCTGCCCGGGCGCACGCGCCACAACATCGAGCAGATCGTGCGCCTGGGCACCTACAGCCGCGCCGTCCTGCAGGAGCTGCGCCGGCAGACCGGGCTGGACTACGAGCAGCGCACCCAGGGCATCCTGCACTTCTACACCTCGCAAAAGGAATTCGAGGGCGCCCTCAAGCCCACGGAGCAGATGCGGGCCCTGGGCTGCGACCGGCGGCTGATCACGGCCGACGAGGCGGTCCAGCTCGAACCCGCACTGGCGCACATCCGGCCCCAGCTGGCCGGGGCCACCTACACCGCGGCCGACGAGTCGGGTGACGCCAACCGTTTCGCCTGCGAACTCGCGGCGCTGGCCGGGCAGGCCGGCGTGCGTTTCCTGATGAGCCACACCGTCACCGCGCTGCGCGAGGTGGGCGGCCGCCTCGACCACGTCGAGGTGACCGACCCCGAGGGCTGCTTCCGCCAGTTGCATGCCGACGCTTTCGTGCTGGCCATGGGTTCGCTGAGCCCGTCTTTCGTGGCGCCGCTGGGCATCCGTTTGCCGATCTACCCGGCCAAGGGCTACTCCGTCACGCTGCCGGTCAAGGATCCGGCCAAGGCCTACCAGGTGTCCCTGACGGACGACGAGTACAAGCTGGTGTTCTCGCGCTACACCTCGGCGGCCGGCGATCGCCTGCGCATCGCCGGGACCGCCGAGCTGAACGGCTTCGACCGGCACCTGAACCGGGTGCGCTGCGAGGCCATCGTGCGCCGCGTGGAGGAACTCTTCCCGGGGGCCGCCCACACCGACAAGGCGCGCTTCTGGGCCGGCCTGCGCCCCGCCACGCCGAGCAACGTGCCCCTGATCGGCCGCACCAAGCTGCCCAACCTGTACCTGAACACCGGCCACGGCACGCTGGGCTGGACCCACGCCTGCGGCTCGGGCAAGTCGATCGCGCGCATCCTCAGCGGCATGCCGCCGGAGGTCGACTTCGCTTTCACCCAGCCAGCCTGAGGGCGCACGCGCTGGCGGGGGGATGCCGTCAGGCCAGCCGGGCCCGGCGCCCCCTGGCCGCGTTGGCATTGCGCGCCTGGGCCGCTGCGTAGGCCCGGAACTGCCGGGCGGCGAACGCCCAGACCAAGCGCGAGGCGTCCGGCCCGTGCCGGTCGCTGAACGCCTGGCGGGCGGCACCACCGCTCCAGGCATGGCCGAGGTGGCTCACCTCGACCAACGTGCTGGCGGTGCCGCCACGGTGCTTGAAGTCCGTCACCGTCATCGGGTGGCGCTGGCCGCGCTGCACCTCGCGCACCGGCGCCGGCCGGGCGCCGGCCGCCTCGGCCCACATCCTGGCGGCATGGCGGCCGTTGTCGGGGGCTACCACGCCGTCGGCATGGCCATGGATCACCAGCAGGGGCGGCCAGGGCGTGTCTGCCGGTCCATGCCACGATGCCGCCGCCGAGGCGGGTCGCCGGTGCCCGTTCATCGCACCCAGGGCCGACAGCGTGGAGTGCGCGCACCCTGGCGGGATGCCCGAGTGCATGGCCACGGCCCTGAAGCGCTCCGGGTAGCGGGTGGCCACCAGGGCGGCCATGCTGGCACCGGCCGACAACCCCGCGATCGCCACCCGCAGGGGGTCTGCGCGGTGCCGCAGGCACACCCGGTCGATCATCTGCATGATCAGGCCCGCTTCGCCGAACGCCCGGCCCGAGCGGGTGTCGTACCAATTCCAGCAGCGCTGCGCGTGGGCCAGGCGGTCCTGCTCCGGGTAGAGCACCAGGAAGCGCTGCCGGGCAGCCAGCTGGTTCATGCGCGTGCTCTGGGCAAAGGCCGTGGCGTCTTGCCCGCAGCCGTGCAGCATCACCATCAGCGGCAGCCGCTCGCCCGCGCGCAACCCGGGCGGGCGATAGAGGCGAAAGCGGCGTCCGCCCACTGTCCCGACGACCACTCCGCCGAGCCAGTCGCCGCCGCCACTGGCCAGGCTGCTGCCGCGCGTGCGCGGTTGGGCCACGGGCTTCGGCCGGGCGGGCCTGCGCACCCGCGGTTTGGGTGGGGTTGCTGCGGCGCTGGCCGCCTTCAGCGTGGCGCGCAGGGTCTGCTGACCCAGGCGCAGGGTCTGGCGCACCGTCTGGCGCGTGAGGGAAGCCAGGCCGCGCGAGAAGGCCTTGGACCAGGAGGAAGAACCGCGGCGTCGCTGAGCCATCCGGGCATTCTGAGGCAGGCGGGGAGACCGTCCGGGCCTTGGGGAAAGCCGTCTGACGCGATGACCCTGCACCCCAGTGCGATGCTGTGCAAAGGCGGGCGATGGTGCCACACTGACGCGCTGCCCGGATGTTCGAAGTGCGGGCTTCAACCGCCCCGACGCGTCCCCGACGCTTCCTCCGGGAGTGCCTTGGAGACGAGGGCGCACTGTCATGCAGGGCCGTCATGCCGAGCACGCAGTCCTGCACTTCAAAGCAAAGGAGATCGTGATCATGCAAGACAGCAACCTGATGGAAAACGCCATCCAGCCCTTCGTGCAGCTGGCCCAGAGCAACCTTGAGCTGATGAAGAACTTCCCCCTGCCGGAAGCCCCGTCCGTGTCCAGCGTGCCCAACCCCTTCCTGCAGGGTCCGACGTCCACGGCCAGCCTGCTCCAGACCAACGCCTTCCTGCAGCTGATGCAAGGGGCGGTCAAGAACTACACCGAGTTCATGGTGGCCCTGGGCCAGAACGGCATGGCCGCCGTCAGCCAGACCCAGGCCGGCCTGCTGCGCGAACAGCGGGGCCGCTCGGGAAACGTCGTCGACGCGAGTGAGGCGCGCCACAAGCGTCGCGTGGCCCAGGAGGCCTGAGCGCATTCCTTCATTGCTTCTCCCAGGGGCCTCTGTTCACACGACGCATCTGGCCCCCGTCGTGTGAACAGGCCCAGTTTCCTTCCTTGAATGGCCGGCCGCATTGCCTGCGGACCGGCCATTTGCATGGCCCTGGCGAGGTCGTCGCGCAGGCCAGGGCTGTTATCGTGACGGCGAAACGGCAGGGGCGCGCAAAATGGACCATGATGCGGGTTTTCCCGTACCGACGGGTCATCCCTTCCCGCTGAGCCCTGGGCTCCGGAGTTTTCCATGAGTGCTGTCGTACCTTCTGCTTCTTCATCTGCCTCCCTCCCTTCCGCCTCATCCTCCTCTTCAACCCCTGATGCTGCCTCGCCCGCCCCGGGCGCCGACCCTGCCTTGCCCGCCAAGGCCGGCCCGCCGCGTCGGCTGATCGTGATCGCCGGGCTGTGCCTCTTGGGCGGCCTGGCCTTCGGTGCCCGGCTGTGGTGGCACAGCACCCGTTTTGCGGACACCGACAATGCGGTCGTCAGCGGCCATGTGCATCCCGTGGCAGCGCGGGTGCCCGGCGTGGTGGTCGAGGTGCTGGCGCAGGATAACCAGACGGTGCACCGCGGCGATCCCCTGCTGAGGCTGGACCCTGCCGACCAGCAGATGCAGCTCGAGCGCCTGGATGCGCAGCTGGTCCAGGCGGGTGCCGCCATCGCGGGGGGCGAGGCACAGGTCGCCCAGGCGCGTGCCCAGCTGGCGGCAGCCCAGGCCCAGGTGGTGCAGGCGCAGGCCACCGTGACGCATGCCGAGCAGGAAGCCCGGCGCGCGCAGCGCCTCTTCGAGGGGGGCCTGCATGCCGTGTCCGAGCAGGAACTGGAGGCGGCCACGACCGCCCTGACCGTGGCGCGGGCCGACCTGGGCGCACGCCGCGCGGCGGCTCAGGCCATGGGACAGGCCGTGGCGAGTGCCGAGGCCACGCGCTCGGCGGCCGTGGCCCAGAAGGGTGTGCTGGAGGTGCAGCTCAAGGAAGCCCGGCTGCAGCAGGGCTACAACGAAGTGCCCGCGCCCAGCGACGGCCGCGTGGGCAAGCGCACGGTGGAGGTGGGGCAGCGCGTGCAGGCTGGCCAGCAGCTTGCCGCCGTGGTCGAGGACGAAGTCTGGATCACCGCCAACTTCAAGGAGACCCAGCTCGCCCACATGAAGCCCGGCCAGCTGGCGACCGTGCACATCGACGCCTTCGGCGACCGCGAGTTCCACGCCCGTGTCCACAGCTTTGCCCCGGCGTCGGGGGCCACGTTCGCCCTGCTGCCGCCCGACAACGCGACCGGCAACTTCACCAAGATCGTGCAACGCGTGCCGGTCAAGCTGCTGTTCGCGCCGCAGGACCTCGCTGGCCTGGCCGAGCGCGTCGTGCCGGGCATGTCGGTCACGGTCTCGGTGGACCTGCGGAGCTGACATGGGCACCGTCCCATCGACCTCGGCGGCGCTCATGCCGCCGGCCTTGCCGCAAAGCGTGCCACTGCGCACCTGGGTGGCCGTCATGGCGGGCCTGCTCGGGGCCTTCATGGCGGTGCTCGACATCCAGATCACCAATGCCTCGCTGAAGGAGATCCTGGGCGCCCTGTCCGCCACGCAGGAGGAGGGCTCCTGGATCTCCAGCGCCTACCTCGTGGCCGAGATCGTGGTCATCCCGCTGACCGGCTTCCTGTCGGCGGTGTTCTCCACGCGCCGCTACCTGATGGTCAACGTGCTGCTCTTCATGGTGTTCAGCACGCTGTGCGGCCTGGCCTGGAACCTGGAGTCGATGATCGCCTTCCGGGCCGCGCAGGGCTTCACCGGCGGTGTGATGATCCCGATGGCCATGACCCTGGTGACGCGCCGGCTTCCGCTGAAGCAGCGGCCCATCGGGCTGGCGCTGTTCGGCATCACCGCCACGCTGGCGCCCACCCTGGGCCCCACGCTGGGCGGCTGGCTGACCGAGCTGTACGGCTGGCCCTCGATCTTCTACATCAACTGGGTGCCCGGCCTGGTGCTGCTGGCCGGCATCGGCTGGGGCCTGGACCGCGAGCCCCAGCGCTGGGACCTGCTGCGCGACGTCGACTGGCTGGGCATCGGGATGATGGCGACGGGCCTGGGATCGCTGACGGCGATGCTGGAGGAGGGCAACGCCAAGGACTGGTTCGAGAGCGACTTCATCCGCCTGACCGCGCTGATGGCGGCGGGTGGGGTGCTGGTGTGGGTGTGGCGTGGCCTGACGCGCCGCAACAGCTTCATCGACCTGCACATCTTCGGCCGCATGGACTTCCTGATCGCCTGCGTGATCGCCTTCACCACCGGCGTGGGCCTGTACGGCTCGGCCTTCCTGCTGCCCCTGTTCCTGGGCCAGATCGCCAGCTACACGCCGATGCAGATTGGCGAGGTGATCATGTGGATGGGCCTGCCTCAGCTGTTCATCATGCCGGTGGCGGCCCGCTGGTCGACGCGCTTCGACAACCGGGTGCTGCTCTCCGTGGGCCTGCTGTTGTTCGCGGGCTCGTGCTTCATGAACGTCCACATGAGCGCCGACACGGCCGGCCCCGAGCTCATCGCCGCGCAGATCGTGCGGGCGCTCGGCCAGCCTTTGGTGATGATCACGCTCACCAACTTCGCGGTGCAGGGCCTGCCGCTGTCCCTGCTGCCCTCGGCTTCGGGCATGTTCAGCATGATGCGCAACCTGGGCGGCTCGGTGGGCATTGCCACCCTGGCCACGCTGCTGACCCAGCGCGAGCACTTCCACTCGGCGCGCATCGGCGAGTCGGTGAGCTTGTACGACACCCAGACCCTGGCGCGCCTGGACAGCCTGATCCAGAACTTCGTGACCCGTGGCATCGACCCCGCGGCAGCCGAGGGCATGGCCCTGCGCACCCTGGACAACCTGGTGCGCCGCGAGAGCTTCGTCATGGCCTACAACGATGCCTTCATGGTGCTGGGCCTGTCCCTGCTGGTCTGCGTGGGCGTGGTGTGGCTGGGCCGACGCGTGGTGGGCGGTACGGGCGGCGGCGGGGCCCATTGAGGCCTCAGGCTTATCCCCAGGCTTGTCCACAAAAACTGTGGACAAGCTGGCTCTGGCGGGCGGGGCCCTCAGCCTTGGCCCAGCGCGGCAAAGGCCTTGAAGAGCTGGGCGGTGTAGTCCATGACGCTGCGCTGGGTCAGGTACTTCGCGGCGAACTGCTGGCCGGAAGCTGCCACGCCCTTGAACGAGCCCGGCTGGGCGGTTTCGCATTCAATGATCTGTTCGACATCCTTCTCCTGCTCGACCAGCAGCCAGTCCCGCCCTGCCTGGAGGGCGGGGAAATAGTAGAGCTCGTGCGGCGAGTCGAACTTGACGACCACGCTGTTGCTCAGCAGCCCTTTCACCAGGCGTGAACAGGTGGCCCCGTTGCCATCCATCACGATCAGGAAGCGATGGCGCAGCTGGTCCTCCCAGCCGACGTAGGCGGAGAAGTAGGGCTGGCCCATGAGGCAGGCCCTGGCTTCTTCCGACAGACATTGCGTGGCATTCGCGATGCGGAACATGACCCGCGGGTGCCCGTGGAAGTAGGCCGCCGCGCGCAACCGCGGTGATTCGTGACGGCGGACGTCGTCAGCCGTCAACCATGCCCCCGTGGAGGACCCGACAAAGCATGCCGAGACTTCCTTGTCCTCGTAGGCGAGGGCGTCGTGCTCCTTGCGATACCACTTGCTGTAAAAGAAATCGACGTCGGGAAGCAGGAGGTTGTGGGCCCCCCGTTCCTTTTGAAAGCCGAAGATCGGGACATCGGAGGAATCCTCGGGCAGGTCGTTGACGTCCAGCGCGAAGTCGAACGAATGGCGGGCCTTCCTGCTGCGGAGCACTGCTGCGATGAAGGCTTGGTAGAGCAGCGCCCGCCCCAGGAAGTTGCGGTGCTGCTCACGGCGCATGGCTGCTTCTTCCGGGGGGAAGGAGAGTGCCGGCTTTTCCCACAAGCGGACATGGCGGCCCCGCACGGAAAAGATGAAGGCACTGATCGACCGCGCATTCAGTGCTTGCAGCGCTTCCCTGGCCGCGTGGGGGGGCAGGGGGGGATTGCTTTCCCAGTAGGCGGTCTGCAGCCGCACGAGCGCGTCCAGTTCATCGGGGCTCGCCAGGGGGCCCTTCGGGACATCCCGTGCACCCAGGGCCATCCGCATGCGGAACTTCCAAACCTTCCAAACGATGTTGCTCATCCCCGGACAATGGTGTGCTGACAGAACAAAGTGGCCGTGGCCCCGCCTGACGGCGCGGCACGACATGCCATGTGGCGGGCTGGAGAGGTGCGAGCGGCTCGAGGGCGAGCCCGGCATGTCCAGCCTCGGCGGGGCCTGGAAGCTCCGGCTCAGCCGGCCGTCACCGGGATCTGGCCAATCCGTGCCTGCCACTCCTTTGGCCCGGTGTTGTGCACCGAGGTGCCGGCACTGTCGACGGCCACCGTGACGGGCATGTCCTGCACCTCGAATTCGTAGATGGCTTCCATGCCCAGGTCTGCGAAACCCACCACCTTGGCCTGCTTGATGGCCTTGCTGACCAGGTAGGCGGCGCCGCCCACGGCCATCAGGTAGGCGCTGCGATGCTTCTTGATGGCCTCGATGCCCGCGGGGCCGCGCTCGGCCTTGCCCACCATGCCGATCAGGCCGGTCTGCGCCAGCATCATCTCGGTGAACTTGTCCATGCGTGTGGCGGTGGTGGGGCCAGCCGGGCCGACCACCTCGTCGCGCACCGGGTCGACTGGCCCGACGTAGTAGATGACCCGGTTGGTGAAGTCGACCGGCAGCTTCTCGCCCTTGGCCAGCATGTCCTGGATGCGCTTGTGTGCCGCATCGCGGCCGGTCAGCAGCTTGCCGCTGAGCAGCAGGGTGTCGCCCGGCTTCCAGGCCGCCACCTGCTCGCGCGTCAGCGTGTCGAGGTCGACGCGCTGACTCTTGTTGTAGTCGGGGGCCCATTTCACGTCGGGCCACAGGTCCAGGCTCGGCGGGTCGATGTAGGCCGGCCCCGAGCCGTCCAGCACGAAGTGCGCGTGCCGCGTGGCGGCGCAGTTCGGGATCATGGCCACCGGCTTGCTGGCCGCGTGCGTGGGATAGGTGGCGATCTTCACGTCCAGCACGGTCGTCAGCCCGCCCAGGCCCTGCGCGCCGATGCCCAGGGCGTTGATCTTGTCGCACAGCTCGATGCGCAACTCCTCCAGCTTGTTGCGCGGGCCGCGGGCCTTCAGGTCGGACATGTCGATCGACTCCATCAGGCTTTCCTTGGCCATCAGCATGGCCTTCTCGGCGGTGCCGCCGATGCCGATGCCCAGCATGCCTGGCGGGCACCAGCCCGCGCCCATCGTCGGCACGGTCTTAAGCACCCAGTCGACCAGGCTGTCGCTCGGGTTGAGCATCACGAACTTGGTCTTGTTCTCCGAGCCGCCGCCCTTGGCGGCAACCTGCACGTCCACGGTGTTGCCCGGCACCAGGCTCATGTGCACCACCGCGGGTGTGTTGTCCTTGGTGTTCTTGCGTTCGAATTGCGGGTCGGCCACGATGCTGGCGCGCAGCGTGTTGTCGGGGTGGTTGTAGCCGCGGCGCAC
>CBINPE010000095.1:0-19432 GCA_966252435.1 uncultured Burkholderiales bacterium
CCGTCGTCGCATACCGCGAGCCCAGGGGGCTCTGTCAGGACGCGCACCTGCACCGCCGTGCCGCGCGGCGTATGCGCCAGCGCGTTGTCGATCAGATTGCGCAGGGCCAGCTCGATCAGCACTGGGTGCCCCAGGACCGGCTGCGTGCCGGGCCCCTCCAGGGACAGCTCGTGCCCGCTGGACCAGGCCGCCTCGCCGTACTCGCCCACCACCTGGCGCGCCAGGGCGGCCAGATCCAGGGCCTGGGCGGCCTCGGCCAACTCGGCACGGCTGGCACGCGCCAGGGCCAGCAGGTCGGACAGCACGCTGCCGGCGCGGGCAGCATCGCGCTCGAGGCGCTGCAGCACGTCCTCGCGCTCGCTGCCAGACAGGCCGCCGCGCAGCGAGGCAATGTGCAGGGTGAGCGAGGTCAGCGGCGTGCGCAGCTCGTGCGCGATCTCGCTGGCCAGGGCGCGCTCGCGCTCCATGGCCGCGCCGTAGCGCTCGATGAGGGTGTTGATGGAGTGCACCACTGCCTTGAACTCCTCGTGCGGCGGCGCATGCAGCATGGTGTCCTGGTGCACGTCCAGGCGGTGGACCTGGTGGCTCAGCTCGTGCAGCGGATGCAGTCCCTTGCGGATGGCGACCAACAGCACGATGGCCACGACGGGCAACAGCCACAGCCCCGGCCAGGCCACCTGCTCGGCGATGTCGTCGGCGAGGTCGTCGCGCTCGGCCAGGCTGAGCAGTACCGTGATCTTGCGCGGCGGGTCGCGCAGGTCGCGCAATGAAAATGCACGCCAGGCCTCCGCCGGCTGGCCCAGCTGCAGCGTCTCGAAGCCTTCGCTGTCGGTGAAGGGCGGCGTGGGCGCCGAGCCGGTGCGCGCCAGCACCTGCCCCTTGCCGTCCCAGGTCACCACGCTCAGCGACTGCTGGTAGTCGTGCGCCTTCAGCCCCTGGTGGCCGCCCGGGCTGGCCGAACCGCGGGCCTCGGAGAACACCACATCGCGCTGGCTCATCAGCATCGAGGCCACGCTGGCGAGGTGGCCGTCGGTCAACTCGTCGGCCTCATGCACGCCGGTGCGGTAGCCCACCACCACGAACGAGGCCCACACCACCAGCAGCGCGCCCAAGGTCCAGGCCAGCAGCTGCCGCAGCAGCGAGGGGCTGGCCTTCATGGCGCGGGTTCCGGCGGGACGAAGTAGCCCACGCCGCGCAGGGTGCGGATGATGCCTTCGCCCAGCTTCTTGCGCAGGTGGTGCACGTGCACCTCGATGGCATTGCTCTCCAGCAAAGAACTCCAGTCGTAGAGACTGGCCTCGATCTGCTGGCGCGAGAGAACCCGGGGACGGGCTTCCATCAGCACCATCAGCAAGGCGAATTCGCGGGCCGAAAGCTCCACCGGCTGCCCGGCGCGCCGCACCTCGCGCGCCGCCGGATCGATCTCCAGCTCGCCCCAGCGCAGCACCGGCTGGGCGCGCCCGGCCTGGCGACGGCGCAGGGCGCGCATGCGGGCCGCCAGCTCGCCGGCATCGAAGGGTTTGGTGAGGTAGTCGTCGGCCCCCATGTCGAGGCCGGCGATGCGGGAGGAGACCTCGTCGCGCGCCGTCATGATGAGCACCGGCGTGGCCGGATCGGGCAGGCGGCCGGGACGGGCCTGGCGCAGGCGCTGCAGCACTTCGGAGCCATCGCGCTCGCCCAGTCCGAGGTCCAGCAGCACCATGTCGAAAGGCTCGGCCTCCAGCGCGGCCCAGGCCGTGTCCACGTCGGCAGCGACATCCATGGCCCAGCCGTCCTGGCGCAGGGCCAGGCCCAGGCCATGGGCGATGCCTTCGTCGTCTTCGACCACCAAGATGCGCATGGCGCCCATTGTGCCGCCCCCGCTTAAGAAATCCTTAAGCCGTGGCCTCCAACCTCGCCCACATGCACCTGCCCCCCGAGAACCCGTACCGGCCGGCGACACGCCTGGGCCTGCTGACCGCCGCCCTGCTGATCGTGTTGATCGCCTGGGATCTCTCCGGACTGGACTTGACCCTGGCGCGCTGGGTCGGCGGACCCCAGGGCTTTCCCCATCGCAATGACTGGCTGCTGACCGAGGTGCTTCACGATGGCGTCAAGCACGCGGCCTGGGGATTCACCTTGCTGCTGTGCCTGACGCCGGCATGGCCCGTCGGGGCCCTGACCCGGCTGCCCTTCTCGCGTCGCCTGCAGTTGCCGGTGGTGGCGCTGCTGAGCAGCGCGCTGATCGCGGCACTGAAAGCAAACAGCGGCACGAGCTGCCCCTGGGACTTGAACGAATTCGGCGGCGTGGCGCACCACCTCTCGCACTGGAGCGGCTGGCTGGCCCCCGATGGCGGCGCGGGACGCTGCTTTCCCGCCGGCCATGCTTCCACCGGGTTCGCCTTCGTCGGCGGCTACTTCGCCTTGCGAGAACGGCTGCCGGGCTTGGCCCGGGCCTGGCTGATCGTCTTCCTGGTGGCAGGCTTTGGGCTGGGGGCCGTCCAGCAATGGCGTGGCGCCCATTTCATGAGCCACACGCTGTGGACCGCCTGGCTGTGCTGGACGGCGGCGTGGCTGACCGACCCGCTGTTCCAACCCCGGCAGACCCGCGCCGTGGCGGTCCGAGCGTTTGACGACACCGGGCCGCGGTTGCCGTGAGCGCCTCAGACCGCGTCCTGGGGCACCGGGCTGTAGCCCGCTTCCCGGATGGCGTCGGCCAGGGCATCGACGCCCATGCCGGGCGAAGGCTCCACCTGCACCCGGCGTGAAGCCAGGTCGATCGATACCTTGACGCCGGGATCGGCGGCCTGGAGAGCTTCGGTGATCGCCCGCACACAGTGGCCGCAGCTCATGCCGGCGACCTCGAACGTCGTAGTCATCTCGGACTCCTTTATTCAGTCAGTCTGTGGCCTCGACCGCGGCCTTGCGCGGGCGCCGGCTGGTGGAGGTCTTCGGGCTGCGTCCTCTCGCCTTGCTCGGCGACTTCGCTGCCGCGGCAGGTTCAGGTTCCGCAGGGGCCGCAACTTCCGGCTCGATGGCGGCAGGCTCCGGCAGCACCGGCGGCGGCGGGAGGTCAGCGGTCTCCTGCGGCGCCGCAGCCTCGGCCACCGGGCTCACCTTGCGACCGCGGCGGGACGACCCACCGCTGCCGCTGCCGCGGCGTAAGGAGGTCTTGCGCGCCGGCGTGGCGGGCGGCACATCCACGCTGTCCGACACCACGGATCCTTGCGAGGGCATGTCGGTCTCCCCCGTCGCTTCCTCGCGCTCTGCCGGTGGCGCGGCCTGCACCGCGGGCGCGGGCACGAACGGCGGGGTGGGCTCCGGTGCCCGGTGCTCCGGACGCGGCACGGCGAGGGGCGCCTGGGCGGCGCGCTGCACATAGGCATTGGCCTTGTCGTCCCGCACGATCTCCAGCAGCCCGCGGGCCTGGGCCTCCTCGAGCAGGCTGCCGAAGCTGCGGAAGCCGAAGTAGTTCTCGTTGAAATCAGGCTTGCGCCGCTTGATCGCGTCCTTGAGCACCGACGCACGGATCTTGCCGCCGTCGCCGCGCTCCGAGCCCAGCGCCTCGAAAGTCTCGACCGCCAGGTCGATGGCCTTGGTGCGGCGGGCTTCGGACTCCTCCCGGTTGCCGCCGTGGTGCTGTGCGCCACCGCTGCCGCGGCGGGCTTCGTCATCCGCCGGACGGCGGCCCGAGGGCCCGGACGGCTCTTGCGAGGTCCGCCGGGAGGCGGCCGCACGCTGGCCTTCGCGCACCAGGTCGTCGTAGAAGATGAATTCGTCGCAGTTGGCGATGAGCAGGTCGGAGGTCGACTGCTTGACCCCCACGCCGATCACCTGCTTGGCGTTCTCGCGCAGCTTGGACACCAGCGGCGAGAAATCCGAGTCGCCGCTGATGATCACGAAGGTGTCGACGTGGGACTTGGTGTAGCACAGGTCGAGCGCGTCGACGACGAGGCGGATGTCGGCCGAGTTCTTGCCCGACTGGCGCACGTGGGGGATCTCGATCAGCTCGAAGTTCGCCTCGTGCATGGTCGCCTTGAAGTGCTTGTAGCGCTCCCAGTCGCAGTAGGCCTTCTTGACGACGATGCTGCCCTTGAGCAGCAGGCGCTCGAGCACCCGCTTGATGTCGAACCGGTCGTATTTGGCGTCGCGCACGCCGAGCGCGACGTTCTCGAAGTCGCAGAACAGCGCCATGCTGGTGCTTTCGGGGGAAGAAGCCATGTGTCTTGGGGATGGTGATCAGGAAAGTCGGTAATGATGCACCGAGTTTGGCCGTCCCCGCGGCCCCCCGAAATGAGCCGCCGTTCAGGGGAAAGCGTTCACCTGGTCGTTGGGGTACTTGATCATGTCCTTCATCAAGTGGCTCATCGGAATGTCCATCGACACGTTCGCCGGCGGGATGGGCGTCTCGAACCATTGCCTGTGCAGCTTCACCAGCTCGCCTGAGCGCATCAGGTTGCGCAACACCTGGTCGGCCACCGCCTTCAGCTTCACGCTGTCCTTGGCGAACATGATCGCGAAAGGCTCGACGGCCAGGTAGTCGCCGATGACCTTGTATTGCTCCGGGTTCTTGCTCTGCGCCCGCAGACCCAGGAGCACGGTGGTGTCTTCCACGATCGCGTCGGCCTTGCCCTCCTCCAGCCACGCGAAGCCCTCGGTGCGCTTCTTCATGTAGAGGAACTTCAGGTCCAGGCTGTTGGCGCCGTCGCGGTCCTTGACCAGCGCCGCCGTGGTGGAGCCTTCGGCCACGACGACGGTCTTGCCTGCCAGGTCGCGGATGTGGTTGGCCGGAATGCTGGAGCGCACCAGCACCTTGGTGCCAGTGATGAAGTAAGGGATGGAGAAGGCATAGCCCTTGTTGCGGCGGTCCGTCGTCACGGTGGTGTTGCCGCACTCCATGTCGGCGGTCCCCTCGTCCAGGGAGGTGAAGCGGGTCTTCGGGTCGACGGCCACGAAGCTGGCCTTGAGCTGGGGCAGCTTCAGCTCCTTGCGCAACTCCTCGACCACGCGGGTGCAGATCGCGATCGCGTAGCCGGTGGGCTCCTTCTGATCGGGCAGCAGGTAGGAGAAAGGCACGGCACCGGTCCGAAAGCCGATGTTCACGTTACCGCCCGCCTTGATGCGCTCGATCGCATCAGCGGCATGCGACACCGACGTGATGCCGGCCAGCAGGAGGATGGACAGCAGCGTCTTGGACAAGGGGCGATATGGCATGGACATGAGGCCTTCCCGGCTGGATGGGGTTCACAATTCACCAAAGCAGGTCGGCAGGGGGCCTCATGCTGCGTCGTGTGGTCACGGCTGGGGCGCTCATGCCAAGCGGAACGACTGGTGCCCAAGTGTAGGCAAGTCAGGTCCGCTTGGGGTGTTCAAGTTGCGGGCTTGAATCACGCTCGGTCCACTTATCGCTCTGCGTGCTGGGATGCCGGAACCAGGCGCACCGCCCCTTCCCTGCGGAAATGGGCGTCCCGCGCCAGGATTTCCGCGCCCCTTCAAGAAACAGTTTTTTGTTTCATGGATCAATGGCGAGGTTGACATGCGGGGGTGGTGCATCCATCCCCCAACCCCGCGGCCCCGCGTGTAGACTGCCGGGTTTTTCGATCCGGCACTCGGCACTATGGCGCAAGCGTCACGGCACTCAGGTTTGACCGGCTCGGCACTCGTGCGTCTGGTGGCCCAGCTGACTGGCCCCGAGGCCCATGAAGCCCCCCGACCGCCCTTCTCCGAGCGGCTGACGCAGTGGCTCGGCTGGACCGACGCCATCGCACTGTCGGCCGCGCTGGAAGGACAAGCGACAACCGCCCGTGCGGCCCCAGGAAGGGGCTCCAGTGCTCACCCCGACGAGGACTGCGCGCAGGTGCGCGCCGCCCTGGTCCGCAGCATTGTCGAGGGCGACGCGGCCGCCACGAGTCCCTGGCAGCGGGGACATCCCTCCGCCCTCGCCGCCACGGTGACCCCTGAGCCGCCAGTCGAGTTCGCCCCCTACCGCCAGCGCTACCTGGCCCGGCAGCAGGCCATGGCGGCGGACATCGCCGCCCTGCGCGGCCGCCTGCGGAGCCTGCTGGCCGCCCGCTCACCCGCCCTGAGCCGCCTGGCGGCCGTGGACGCGGTCATGGCCCAGGCGCTGGGCGTGCGCGAGCAGGCTGTGCTGTCGACCCTGCCGGCGCTGCTGGAGCGGCGCTTCCAGCACTTGCGCCGGACGCATGCGCCGCCATCTTCCGACGACCCCCCTGCCAAATCCGGTGCCACGCCAGCGTGGCTGGCCTTGTTCCACCAGGACATGCAGGCCGTGCTGCTGGCCGAACTGGATCTTCGGTTCCAACCCGTGGAAGGACTGGCCGGCGCCCTGCGGTCCTCCCCACCCTCTTCTTCCCCTTCCCCCGCATGAAGCCTTCCTCTCCTTCCACCCTGCCCCGCGCCATGTCCCTGCATGTCCTTGTCTTCGCCGTGGGCCTGGCCGCGGTGGGCTGGGTGGGGGCCGGCTACACCGGCTCCAACCCGGTGGCACTGGTCCTCACGGTGCTGGTGGGCGCGTTCTACGTGGCTGGCGCCGCCGAGCTGTACCGCTTCCGTCAGGCCACGGCCACGCTGACTCGCGCCCTGGCAGACACGCCGACCACCCCGGCCAGCCTGGCCGCCTGGCTCGATGCCCTCCACCCTTCCCTGCGGCATCCCGTGCGGCTGCGCATCGAGGGCGAGCGCGCAGCCCTGCCCGGCCCCGCCCTGGCGCCCTACCTGGCCGGGCTGCTGGTGCTGCTGGGCATGCTGGGCACCTTCGCCGGCATGGTGGTCACGCTCAAGGGCACGGGCCTGGCGCTGGAGAGCGCAACAGACCTCGGCGCCATCCGCGACGCCCTGTCGGCGCCAGTGCGGGGGCTGGGCCTGGCCTTCGGGACCTCGGTGGCGGGCGTGGCGGCCTCCGCGATGCTGGGGCTGCTCTCCGCCCTGTGCCGGCGCGAGCGGCTGCAGGCGGCACAGCGCCTCGACGCGCGGATCGCCACCTCGCTGCGCGTGTTCTCCGCAGCCCACCACCGCGAGGAATCCTTCAAGCTGCTGCAGCAGCAGACCCGGCTGATGCCCGAGCTGCTTGACCGGCTGCAGTCCTGGATGACGACGATGGAGCGCCAGGACCAGGCCGCGCGCGAACGCCTGGTGGCCGCGCAGGACACCTTCCATGCCAAGGCCGAGGCCGCCTACAGCGGCCTGGCCGCGGCCGTCGACCGCAGCCTGCAACGCAGCCTGGCCGACAGCGCGCGCCTGGCGGGCGAGACGATCCAGCCCGTCGTCGAGGCCACGATGGCGGGCATCGTGCACCAGACCGCCTCGCTGCAGGACACCCTCGGCCGCGACATGCAGCGCCAGCTCGAGGCACTGTCGACACGCTTCGAGGCCTCCGCCGCCACCGTGTCCGACGTCTGGCACCGTGCGCTGGCCGAACAACAGCGCGCGAACGAGTCGCTGTCGCACGACCTGCGCGGCGCGCAGTCGCACTTCGCTCAGACCTTCGAGCAACGCTCGGCCGAGCTGGTGGAGCGGATCGGCACCCGTCTGGACAGCACGGTCGGGACCATGTCCGAGACCTGGCGCGAGGCCCTCGCCCAACATACGCGCAGCAGTGACTCCCTGGCTCAAGACACCCGCCAGAGCCTGGGCAGCGCTGCGGCTGCCTTTGAGCAGCAGGCCACCTCGTTGCTGCGCACGGTAAGCCAGGCCCACGAGGACCTGCGCACCCGCCAGGCTGCGCAGGAGCAGCAACGGCTGGCTGCCTGGACGCAATCGCTGGAGGCCATGGCCGCCTCGTTGCGCGATGCCTGGCGCGCAACGGGCGAGCAGACCGCCCTCCAGCTCCGGCAGCTTGGCGAGTCGCTCGCGCAGACCGCGGGCGACCTCACCGCCCAGAGCGCCGCGCAGTCCCAGCACACCATCGCCGAGATCACCGGGCTCGTACAGGCCGCCGCCGAGGCGCCGCGAGCCGCGGCCGGCATGGTCGCCGAGCTGCGGCAGAAGCTGTCCGACAGCATGGCGCGCGACAACGCGATGCTGGAGGAGCGCAGCCGCATCCTGGAGACGCTGTCCACCCTGTTGAATGCCGTGAACCACGCGTCCACCGAGCAGCGCGCCGCCATCGACGCGCTCGTGGCCACTTCGGCCGACCTGCTGGAGCGCGTGGGCGGACGGCTCACACAGACGCTGGACGCGCAGGGCGAGAAGCTCGCCACGGCGGCCGCGCAGGTCACCGGCAGTGCCGTCGAGGTGGCCAGCCTCGGCGAAGCCTTCGGCATGGCGGTCCAGCTGTTCAGCGAGTCCAACGGCAAGCTGGTGGGCCAGCTGCAGCAGATCGAGGCTGCGCTTGGCAAGTCCCTGGCGCGCAGCGACGAGCAGCTCGCCTACTACGTGGCGCAGGCCCGCGAGGTCATCGACCTGAGCATCAGCTCGCAGAAGCAGATCATCGAGGACATGCAACGCCTCGCGGGCCAGCAGGCCGCCGCGGACAGCGAGGCCTGACGCGATGGCCATGACCGACGACATCGACGGCGAGCTCGAGCCGACGCAGACCGTGTGGGCGGTGTTCGGCGACCTGATGGCCGGGCTGCTGGGCGCCTTCGTCCTGATCCTCATGTGCACGCTCGGCGTGCAGCTGGAGCTGGCGAACCAGTTGCAGGCCGAGGTCCGGCAGCGGCAGCTGGAGGCGCAACGCCGGCAAGAACTCGAGGAGGCCCTGGCGGGTCCCCTGGCCTCGGGCCGGGTGACGCTGCACGAGGGGCGCATCGGCATCAGCGGCAGCGTGCTGTTCGCCCTCAACTCCGATGAGCTTCAGCCGGAGGGCCGCCAACTCCTGGGCAGCCTGGCCACACCGCTGGCGGCCTACCTGCGCACGCGGGACGAGCTGCTGATGGTGAGCGGCTTCACTGACGACCGCCCGATGCGGGACGGCAAGCGCCGCTTTGCCGACAACTGGGAGCTGTCGGCGCAGCGGGCGCTGACGGTGACGCGTGCGCTGATCGACGCGGGGGTTCCCTCCTCCCTGGTCTTTGCCGCAGCCTTCGGCGCCGAGCAGGCGGTGGCCTCGAACGCCGATGCCGAAGGCCGCGCGAAGAACCGGCGGGTGGAGATGGCCCCCGTGCCGCGCCTGGCCCCATCGAGTGCTTTGAAACCGCATGAATAGCCTCCCTGAAGACGAGCACCAGCCTCTGGCGGCGCAGGCCACCCTGGCGCACTGGCGCCTCCAGGGCGACCATGCGCGGGATCCGGTGCGGTTTTGTTTCATGGAAGCATTGGCCCGGCGTGCGGCCCGCCACGGTGGCGAAGTGCGGCGCCTGCTTGAGCACAGGCTGGCCCAGGAGGTCCATGCCTTTGAGGCGGCCTTGGCCGGCGGAAGCGCCCAGGAGACCCAGCCTCCTGCGAAGCCGGCGCGAGGCCCCCTGGGGGCGCTCGTCGACCTCCTTGCACAGGAAACTGCCCCCAGCGATCCCGACGTCCCCGCACAGCCGGCGGCGGCTCGCACCCTGTCCAGCCTCACGAGCCCGGCCGAGTTGAAGACGCTGAGCCACTTCAGGAGCACCTGGTCGCGACTGAGTGCCGACCAGCGGTTGCGCCAGGCCCTGGCAGGCGTTCCGGAAAACGCCGGCCCGCTCAACTCGAACCGCCTGGTGCACCGCGCGCTCGCGTTGATGCAGGCACTGTCACCGGACTACCTGGCCCATTTCATGGCCTACGTCGATGCGCTCGCGTGGATGGACCCAGTGGGCAACCCGGTAGAAACCACGCCACGCACCGACAGCCGGGCGAAGACCGGGCGTGGCAGGACAGCCTGAGGCGCGGACCCTGATCACGCCCCGGAGGCATCGTCCTCCAGCAACTTCTCCAGCAGCGACTGCAACTGCCGGCGCTGCTCGCCCGACAAGGGGGCGAACGACTCTGCCAGGGCCTCGCGGGCCGCCAGGCGGCCCGCCTGCCACATGGCCTCGCCTTCCGGAGTGAGTTCGTGGAGCAAGGCACGGCCAACTCCTGGCACGCGCCGGATCAGGCCTCGGTCGACCAGGCGGTTGGCAAGACCGCCGAAAGACTGGTCGGTCTGGAAGGTGAGCGTCGCCAGCTTGTGGGACGACGAGTTGGGATGCTCGCCGATGGCCCGCAGCGCATCCCACTGCGCCAGCGAACTGCCAATCTTGCCCAGGCGCGAATCGAGCAGGCGTTGATGCTTGTACTGCAGCCGCTTGACGGTCCGGCCGAGCGTTTCAAGTGCTTTGGACATGGGAAGCCTCTGGTTGAAAGCGCACTATATAAATATGCTTATATAATGAAGTTTATACAAGCTCTTCTTGACTGTCATGTCCCAGGAATCACTTCACCTGGGGGCGCAAGACACGCCCCTAACGCTCACCTCCACAGGAGAGGGCCGCCCCGTGCTGGTGTTGCACGGCGGAGGCGGCCCTGCCCCTGTCGCTGGCTTCGTGCAAGCCTTGTCCCGGCGAGCACACGTTCTGGCGCCGATCCACCCCGGCTTCGCAGGAACGATGCGCCCACCGCACCTGAGCGCCATGACCCAACTGGCCGCCCTCTATGCCGATCTGCTTGCCGAGCGTGGGCTGAGCGATGTCCTGGTGATCGGCTTTTCCATGGGGGGCTGGGTGGCCGCGGAACTGGCCCTGGGCCCCGCGAGGCAGCGTCTGGGCGGGCTCGTGCTGGTGAACGCGATCGGCGTGGCCGTTCAGGGCGAACCCGTGGCCGATGTGCTCTCGCTGTCTCCGCGGGAACTGGCCGAACGCAGCTTCTCAGACCCGGACACCTATTTCGTGGACCCGGCCACCCTGCCACCTGAACGCATTGCCATGATGGAGGCCAACTTCCGCACACTGGCCGCGTACTGCGGCCCCCATGAGATGGCCGACCCGACCCTGATGGATCGGCTGGCCTCGCTGGACCTGCCATCCCTGGTCGTCTGGGGCGAGAACGATCGCATTGCAACGCCCACCTATGGCCGCGCTTATGCAGCAGCTTTACCCGGCGCCCGTTTTGAACTGATTCCCGGTTGCGGCCACATGCCGCAGATTGAGCAGCCTGCGCGCCTGCTGGCACTCATCGAGGAATTTGAAGGGCTGGCACCGGGCGGTGGCCGGCATCCAAGCGTTCAGGATGCTTGAGACGAGGCGCCCAACCTGTTCAGTCGGGGTTTCCGCGGCAGCCTTCAAAGCCTCGCTGCCAGGCGTCGTGCTTGCGCGTCCAATGACCCACCGGCTCCCCGGTGGCGGCCGGCATGTTCTCACGCCGGAGAAACGGGTTCGATTGCCAGGGGTGCCCGGCCCGGGCAGCCAAGGCACCCTCGGACTCGATCAGGGACTCTTCACGGGTGGTGTTCATCGCGCCGTCTCCGCCAGCCGTGCCGTCAACTGCTTGCACACGTTGTCACCCACGGTGGACAAGCGCAAGCTGCCCCCATGCCATTCCAGCCAGTTCAAGACAACATAGTCATCGAGATCGCCTTCAGGCACCTCCGCGGCGCGGCGTCTGTGCAGGAGGTCGACCGTGTTGAGCAAGGTCTTTCGGAGAGTTTCACGACGCGAGGTCGTGAGTTGCGCAGGGTGGGTCATGGTTTGCGTCCGTGGTGGAAGCCCACCTTACCACTCGTCCCCGCCAAATACCCCTCCTTCGGACATATCGCCTCAGCCCGGCCTCGCAATCCATCGTCAAGCCGCAAGGAAAATGAAAGGCCCCGGGGATGAGCCCGGGCCTTTCATTTTTCGATCGCGGTCGCTGGGCCGTGGCCCAACCTCATCCCAGTCAGAGGCTGCGGATGCGCGAGGCCTGGAGCCCCTTCTGACCCTCGGTCACCTCGAACTCCACGCGCTGGTTTTCGACCAGAACCTTGAAGCCCGTCCCTTGAATTTCCTTGAAATGGGCGAACAAATCCTTGCCGCCGCTGTCGGGGGCGATGAAGCCAAAGCCCTTGGTCTCGTTGAACCACTTCACGGTTCCGGTTTCTGTCGTCATGGTGTCTATCCTTGCTGGATGCGTTGAAAAAATGCCCCAGCTGTTGCCGGTGCGGGTCAGCAGCCTCCTGACGGGGAGGCTGAATGATTGAAAGAGGGTGTTCGTGTCGCGGGTGTTCATCGGTGGACGCGTCGAGGCGAATACGGAGTGGGCCCGACGGCACGCCGCTCGAGGTGGCGGAACGTGATGCGGCCCTTCGTGAGGTCATAGGGCGAGAGTTCCAGCGATACGCTGTCTCCCGCCAGGATGCGGATGTGATGCTTGCGCATCTTGCCGCCGGTGTAGGCGATGAGCTTGTGCCCGTTCTCCAAGGTGACGCGGAAACGTGAATCGGGCAGGATTTCGTTGACTACGCCCTGCATCTCAATGAGTTCTTCCTTGGCCATGGTGTGGTTCCGATAGTGAGGGTGAAGGGATGGAGGGCGCGACGTCGGGAGTCTGCGCATCGATCCACAGGAGGGCCTGTGCCACAGCGAAACGCTCCGCCTGGTCCGGCGAGCCGAAGCAGGTTGCGAACCGCAGCACGCGGTCATGGGCCATGCTTCCGCGACCACTGCGGATCGAAACGGAAGCCAGGTAGGACCCGCCGTCGTGGCGGCGGGTCAGCGGCGAAATCAGGTACTTTTTGACCTGTAAGGTGGTATGGATGAAGGATCCTTCAGTGCGAGGGCCTTGGGAGCAAGGCAGCCTGCTGATCGATTGTTGGAGGGATGCGCAAGCGCATGTGGCGGATGAACTCTGTCCGGCGACTGACTGGCAGGGTCATTCGCTGCGGGTCAGGGGCATCCAGAACATAGAGACCGCCGAAGCAATCAGAAGGTCTGGCACAGAAAGGAGATCAACACTTGATCTCGGCAAGGCAGCATGGCAGAGATTGCGATGCAGCACCAAGTGGAGGCGGCAGTGTACCACCTCGCCCTCGCTCCACCCACTCGGCGCTGCCAATGTGGCGCCATTCAGGGCCCGACCTGCACCCTCAAGACCTCCGAATACGCACTTTCCTCGCCATACTCATTGCGGGCTTTCACCCGGTACTCGATGACTTCGCCAGCCGACGGGGCGGCCACCCCATCGACGTGGTTGGCGCCCCGCGTCGATGGCTTGTTGGCCCCCACGTCCGCAACAAACTGGAAGCCTGCCCCGCCCCGCGACCGCTCCAGCACATAGCCCGTGTCGCCCACGCTGCTGACCATCCAGTAGACATGCACCTGCGCCTGCTGCGGGGATGGTCTGCTCACCGAGGCCGACAAGCCGTAGGGCACATCGGGCGCCGGCAGGCGCACCGTGAGCACCTCCGAGTAGTCGCTGAAACCGTTGCGGTTGAAGGCGCGGATCCGGTACTGGATCACCTGTCCGCTGCCCTGCACGAAGGTGTCGAGGAACGATCCGCCGGGGGCGACAGCATCCCGCACACGCACCGTGGCCGCCTTGACGAAGGGCTGCCCGTTCAACGACCGCTCGATCTCGAACGCAACGGCCCCGCTGCCACCGGCCTGCCACGACAGCTTGTTCTGCGCATACAGGAAACTGGAGGTGCCGTGCTGTTCGTTCCATGCGTAGTGGTAGTCCGACTCCACGCTGAGTGCGCAAGGGTGCGGTGGCAGCGGCCCGGTGCCGGTGCCCACGAAATGCCTGAACGTGAGCGTGTAGTCCACCTGCGGATCGGCCCCAAAGAAACGGCGTTCCTCGCGAATATCGCCATTGTCGAAGCGGCTGAACGCGCAGTGCATGAAGAAGCTGATCTTGTCGGTGGCCGACGAGCCCAGCACCTTCATCTCGATGGGATCCTCGCCGGTGCCTTCCGGCAAGGCACCCTGGCTTTCCTGGCGCAGGTTCTCGCCCAGCAGCGTGAGTTCATTGGCGCCGATCAGCTCCGACTTGTACCAGCGCAGGATCGAGATCAGCGCAATCTCCATCCCCGTGCCGGCGATACCGCCGATCCAGTGCACCCACGGGTTCGGGTCGGCCACGCACAGCGAGGTGCCCAGCGAATTCAGCACGATGTTGGCCCACATCGCGCCTTCGAAGACATCGTTGCCCGCCGTGAACCACAGCTTCTCGTGCTCCTTGACCTTGCTGGTGAAGGTGCCCATGACCTGGTCGGCGTCGAAGTCGGCATCCACCTCGATGGCCATGTAGGACAGCTTGCAAACCTCGGGGAGGCTGCCCGCGTAGAGCAACACGTCGGCGGGGTACGACTGCCCCGCGTGGACATTGTCATTGCGGTAGTTGACGACGCTGGACACCTCGCCGCCCTCGTTCAGCGTGGCGCTGGTCGAGAGGATGAAGCGGATCCAGAGCTCGTCCGCCCCCGCCTCACCCTGGCTCTGGTTGTGGCATTGCACGCTCTCCAGGGTCAGCATGTACGGCACTTCGGGCAGCGAGGCACCCCCGCCCGTGCCGCCGCCCGTCAGGGCGGCCGAGACCGTGCCCTGGCCAAAGTCGATGGCGGTGCCGTGCTCGAAGCGCTGGCCGGTAAAGTGCCGATCGCCGATACTCACCTGGCGCTGGTTCTCCAAGGCCCAGCCCAGTCGGCCCTGACCGCCGCCCAGGGCTTGCCACTTTTCATAGATCGGCATTGAGAACGACGACAGCACGGCGCGCAGAGAGAGCGGCCCTTCGCCACAGGCGTCGCGCAGGCTTCGCTGGCCCCCCGGACCCTTCATGCTCAGGCGGGGACGCAGACTCAAGGTGGTCATGGCTGCCTCCTACCTGGCTTCGAGTGCGGCGATCCGGTCCTGCAACTGCCTGACCGTGTCCTGCAGTTCCTGCAGGGTCTGCAGCGCATCCACCGCCAGCGGCGGGGTGGTCAGGGTCTTGCCGTTGGGCAGCTTCACCACCTTGCCCGGCGCCATCAGCAACAGCTTGCCCCCCGCCTCGACGCGGAAGGTGGACTGGCAGGAGGCCTCGCCCTTGATCGCCAGCCGTCCCTCCACCTTCGCGCCGCCCTCGTAGTGACCGCCGGCGTTGATCAGCAACTCGTCGGCCGCGCTCTGCGCCAGGGCGATGCGCGGCCGGCCGTCGCCCACGGCGGCGTCGGGGTTGACCACCATCAAGGCCGCGCCGTAACACCCCAGGCCGCCTGCCGACAGCGTCCATCCCTTGAACTTCCCACCGCTGCGCAAGCCGATCTCGACGCTGCCGGCCGAGACGCTGACCTTGTCACCCGTCACCTGCACACTACCGTCGCGGGCCTGGCTGAAGCCCTTGAACGTGCCGCTGTCGGTGGAGCCCATTTCCAGGTTGCCGCCCTGGGCCCGCAGGTGCCCTCCGTAGTAGAGCATCTCGACATCGGTCACCGCCGTCTTGAAGTTGGAGCCGGTCAAAGCCACCGTGCCTCCCTTGAACCCGACATCGGCGGTGAACTTGTCACCCACGACTTCGACCGTGCCGTCCTGCAATTTGATATCGCCGTCCATGGCTTTCTCCAGGGATTGTTGATGACGGGAAAAGCAAACAGCTCAGGCGGCACGGCGCCGGATCCAGCGAAGACGCCACCTGCAGCTCATCATGGGGAAAGAGGCGGAGCAGGCCCTTGATCGCGGTCAACCCCGCAATACGGCGAGCGCCAATATGTGTCCGGCCTGGGCGTGCCACGCAAGGTGGAGGTGGCAAAGCAGGGGCTGCCGAAAGCGGCAGCCCAGGGCTACAAGGATGCGCAGCAAGTGCTGGATGGCCTGCCCGGAGGGACTCGAACCCCCGACCTGTTGCTTAGAAGGCAACTGCTCTATCCAGTTGAGCTACGGGCAGTCAGGCGGGACTGTGCAGAAGTGGGAGGAATGTCTTTGGTCGGGGCGGTGGGATTCGAACTCACGACCTACTGGTCCCAAACCAGTTGCGCTACCAGGCTGCGCTACGCCCCGAAGGCGCGCATTGTAGCCGGCCTTGCCGCGGTTGCCCACACGCGGGCACCGGGCCTCCCTCCCCCTCCATGCAGCAAGCCGCGCTCAGCCCGCCTGGATCTGCGCCCAGACCTTGTCCAGCCGCTTCACGCTCACTGGCTGCGGCGTGCGCAGCTCCTGGGCGAAAAGGCTCACCCGCAGCTCCTCCAGCATCCAGCGGAACTCGTCCAGGCGCGCATCCGGCGCACCCTTGCGATCGGCCAGGGCGCGCAGGTAGCGCTGCTCCAGGGGCCGGACCTCGGCCAGGCGGGCAGCGTCGCGGGCGGGGTCGCTGCGAAGCTTGTCCAGGCGCAGGGTGATGGCCTTCAGGTAGCGCGGCAGGTGCGCCATCTGCGCCCACGGCGTGTCCATCACGAACCGCTTGGGCACCAGGCGCGCGAGCTGGGCCTGGATGTCCTGCGCGACCTCGGGGGGAGGACGGCTGTCCTTGAGCTTGCGCGCGGCCGCCGCATACTCGGTAAGGGCCTGCAGCGCCATGCGCGCCACCTCGAAGGCAATCAGCGTCAGCCGGCTGCGCCCCTCCTCGACGCGACGCCGGAACTCGTCGGCATCGGTGGGCAAGGGATCGAGCAGGAAGGCCCGGTCCAGCGCCAGCGCCACCACCTGCTCGCGCAGCTCGTCGGCCCCGCCCAGCGGCATGAACAGCATGCTCATCTTCTGCCAGTCGGGCAGGTTCTTCTCCAGTGACTTCAGCGCGTCCCGCACCTGCAGGGCCACCATGCGGCGCAGCCCCACGCGGTGCTTGCGCGCCGCCACCTCGGGCTCGTCGAACACTTCGATGACCACGTGGTCGCCCCCGTCCACCAGGGCCGGGAACCCGATCAGCGTCTGCCCGCCCCGGCGCACTTCCAGCAGTTCGGGCAGGCTGCCAAAGGTCCAGTCGGTGTAGCGCGCCGACTCCGCGGCTGCACCGGATCCCTCCGAGGCCCTCTCCCCGCTTTCCGGGCGCACACGCACCGCCTTGGCCTTGCCTGCCGGGGCGGGCATGGGCGGCTCTGCGGCCGTGGCGCCCTGCCCCACCTTCAATTGTGCCAGGGCCTGGAAGGCCGAGCGCGCCTGGGCCCCGAGCGAGCCCTTGAGCGCGGCCAGGTGGCGGCCCATGCCCAGCTGGCGGCCGTTGTCGTCGACCACACGGAAGTTCATGAAGAAATGGGGCGACAGCGCCTCGGGCTTGAAGTCCGCCCGCTTGACGTCCAGCTGCGTGGTGTCGCGCACCGCCTTGAGCAGCGCGTCCATCAGGCTGCCCGCGCCCACCTTGTCCGTGCGCGTCATCTCCGCCACGAAGCCTTCCGCATACTCCGGCAGCGGTACCAGGCGCGAGCGCGGCTTCTGGTGCAAGGTCTTGAGCAGGGCCAGCACCTTGTCCCTCAGCATCCCCGGCACCAGCCACTCGCAGCGCGCCTCGTCCACCTGGTTCAGCGCGAACAGCGGCACCGTCACGGTCACCCCGTCCTTGGGATCACCCGGCTCGTGCAGGTAGGAGGCCGCACAGTCGACCCCGCCCAGGCGCAGCAGCGTGGGGAAGGCCGCCGAGGTGATGCCTGAGGCCTCGTGGCGCATCACCGCCTCGCGGGTCAGCATCAGCAGGCGCGGCTGGGTGCGGCTGTTTTCGCGGTACCAGCGCTCCAGGCCCGCCCCGCTGCACACGTCCGGCGGCAGCTGGGCCTGATAGAAAGCCTCGATCAGAGCGTCGTCGACCAGCACGTCCTGGCGGCGCGACTTGTGCTCCAGCTCCTGCACCTGGGCCACCAGGCGCCGGTTGGCTGCCACGAAGGGCAGCCGCGTGTCCCACTGGTCGGCCACCAGCGCCTCGCGGATGAAGATCTCACGCGCCTGCGCCGGGTCGACCTGGCCGAAGTTCACGCGCCGGTTGTTGTAGATGACGATGCCGTACAGCGTGGCCCGCTCCAGCGCCACCACCTCGGCCGCCTTCTTCTCCCAGTGCGGCTCCAGCAGCTGGGTCTTGATGACGTGGCCGGCTAGGCGCGGCAGCCAGTCCGGCTCGATCGCCGCCAGGCCGCGCGCATACAGCCGCTGCGTCTCGACCAGCTCGGCCGCCATCACCCAGCGGCCCGGCTTCTTCGACAGGTGCGTGCCGGGGTGGCGGTGGAATTTGATGCCGCGTGCGCCGAGGTACCAGTCCTCGGTATCGCTCTTGCAGCCGATGTTGCCCAGCAGCCCCGCCAGCAGCGACATGTGCAGCTGCTCGTAGGTGGCAGGCCGCGTGTTCAGCCGCCAGCCCTGCTCGGCCACCACGGTGTGCAGCTGCGAGTGGATGTCGCGCCACTCACGCACCCGGCGCGGCGAGACGAAGTTGTCGCGCAGCATCTGCTCCTGCTTGCGCTGCGACAGCTTGTGCTGCGGGGCCGCGCCCGGCGCCCCGCCCGCGGAGGTGGCGGGGCCACCCTCGCCCGCACGATGCCCGCGCACCCCCTCCAGCCAGCTCCAGAGCTTGAGCAGGCCGGTGAACTCGGACTTGTCGTCGTCGAACTTCTTGTGGGCCTGGTCGGCCGCCTGTTGCTGCTCAAGAGGCCGGTCGCGCACGTCCTGCACGCTCATGGCGCTGGCGATCACCAGCACCTCGGCCAGGGCCTCGCGGTGGCACGCCTCCAGGATCATGCGGCCCACCCGCGGGTCCAGCGGCAGCCGCGCCAGCTCGGCACCCTTGGGCGTCAGCTCGTTGGCCTCGTCCACCGCACCCAGCTCGTGCAGCAGCTGGTAGCCGTCCACGATGGCGCGGCGCGGTGGCGGGTCGATGAAGGCGAAGTCCTCCACCCGCCCCAGCCCCAGCGACTTCATGCGCAGGATGACGCTGGCCAGCGAGGACCGCAGGATCTCCGGGTCGGTGAAGCGCGGCCGCGCTGTGAAGTCCTTCTCGTCGAACAGCCGGATGCAGATGCCGTTGCTCACCCGGCCGCAGCGCCCCGCACGCTGGTTGGCGGCGGCCTGGCTCACGGGCTCGACCAGCAGTTGCTCGACCTTGTTGCGGTAGCTGTAGCGCTTGACGCGCGCGGTGCCGGCATCGATCACGCAGTGGATGCCCGGCACCGTCAGCGAGGTCTCGGCCACGTTGGTCGCCAGCACGATGCGGCGCGCGCTGTGCGGCTCGAACACCTCCTCCTGCGCCTGCTGGCTGAGCCGCGCGTACAGCGGCAGGATCTGGACCCCCGGGGGATGGTGCTTGCGCAGGTGCTCGGCCGCCTCGCGGATCTCGCGCTCGCCAGGCAGGAACACCAGCACGTCGCCCGAGCTGGACTGCCACAGCTCGTCGACGGCGTCGGCGATGGCATGGTTGAGCCCGTACTCGCGGCTCTCCTCGAACGGCCGGTAGCGCTGCTCCACCGGGTACAGCCGCCCCGAGACCTGGATGATCGGCGCCGGCCCGGCGCGCGAGGTGAAGTACTGCGCGAAGCGCTCGGCGTCGATCGTGGCCGAGGTCACGATCACCTTCAGGTCGGGCCGCCGTGGCAGGATCTCCCGCAGGTAGCCGAGCAGGAAGTCGATGTTGAGGCTGCGCTCGTGCGCCTCGTCGATGATGAGGGTGTCGTAGGCCTTGAGCA